>CAVKRN010000032.1:7404-22928 GCA_963658695.1 bacterium | reverse complement strand
GAGAATGTCCGGATCAAGGGTCTTGCGAGGCCTCGGTGCTTGTGAGCTTAGCACCGCTAGGTCCGAGGATATTTTTACCGGTCCTCCACAATCTGGAAGATGATAAATTTCAGATAATACGAGGCATCATTGGCCCACAGAATCGGGTGATCCGGGCCCTGCTGCCGGAATTCCACCTGCCGAAGGCGTTTGTGCGCGTCACGGGCCGCCTGTGCGATGGCCTGCTGGAACAATTCGGCTGTCATGAAATGGGAGCAGGAGCAGGTAGCAAGATAGCCGCCATCTTCCACTAGCAGCATTCCCTGCCGGTTGATCTCCCGGTATCCGGTGCTGGCCGCCTTTACGGAATTGCGTGACTTTGTAAAGGCCGGCGGGTCCAGAATCACGACGTCGTAGCGCTCTCCCGCCTCCCGGCGCCTCGGGAGCTCATCAAACACATCCCCCACTACGTATTCAATGCGATCGTCAAAGCCATTTAACCTTGCATTTTCCTGCGCCTGCGCAATCGCCAAGGCAGATGCATCCATCGACACGACATGCTCCGCGCCTGCTGCCGCCGCATTGAGTCCAAAGGAGCCGGTATGGGTAAAGCAGTCCAGAACCCTTGCCCCCTTACAGATCGGCCAGATTGCCTTGCGGTTGAACTTCTGATCCAGGAAGAATCCCGTCTTCTGACCGTCCTTTACATCGACGATGTATTTCACGCCGTTTTCTGTAATCGCCACATTGGTATCGAATTCCTCGGAGAGGAAGCCGCTGGTGCGCGGAAGTCCTTCTTTTTCCCGCACCTTAGCGTCGCTCCTCTCATAAATGCCGCGAACCGTATTCCCATCCTCTTCCAGCACCTGGACCAGACTGGCCAGCAGCAGCGTCTTGAGCTTCTCCGTCCCCAGTGCCAGCGATTCCACTACCAGTACATCCTCATATTTGTCCACGGTCAGTCCCGGAAGAAAATCCGCCTCCCCGAAAATGACGCGGCAGGAGGACGTATCCGTCACCGCCTTTCGGTAATTCCAGGCGCTGCGAACGCGGCCTTTTAGAAAAGCCGGCGTAATCACATTCTGTTCTTTTCTCGCCAGCATCCGGACTCGAATGGTCGATTTCCGGTTGATAAAGCCATATCCCAGGAAAAATCCGTCGAAATCCTCCACTCGTATAATGTCGCCATCTTCGAACTCGCCGCGGACCGATTCAATTTCGTTGTCATATATCCAGGCCCCGCCGGCCTTATATTCTCTCGCCTCCCGGCGGCGAATCACTGCCGCTGCATTTGTCACAAGGCTCTGTGTTCCTTCTGTCTGATACTCTCTGTAATCCTGAATTGTCATGTACTGTCCCTTCCGTCAATCGCTGTATGGGGCTGGCGATTTCAGCATAAACCTTCTGCTTGCGGACGCCTTCATGATTGAGCTTATTCTGAATGGGTCTGCACATCCAGAATAAGCCATTTCTTGTCAAATCTCGAGTCATTTCTTGGGAATCCGCCGGAAAAGCCTCTTTGCACCCGCGACAGCTATTATCATTCCCATTCCTTCGTAGTACACTTGGACACGTTTTCGGTTTTATCTGATATCCAATAAGAAAGGACTGCCCCATGAAATACGTCTATCAATGTGCACGAATCCTTGCCTTTTGCTGTGCGGGAGAACTATTGCACACGTTTCTCCCCCTGCCAATCCCCGCCAGTGTCTACGGGCTGGTTCTGCTGCTACTGGCTCTGTGTGCCGGTGTGGTCACACTGGAGCAGGTACGCGAAGCTGCCCTGTTCCTGACCGGCATATTCCCGCTTCTGTTCGTACCTGCCGCAGCCGGTGTCATGGAGCTTTGGGATGAGCTGGCTGACCTTCTGCTCCCCGCCGTGATCACCATTCTTCCGATCACGCTTCTTGTTTTTGCAGCCGCCGGACGGACAACGCAGGCCATGATTCATCGCAAGGAAAAAAAGGAGGCACAAAAAAGCCAATGAATGCATTTCTTGAATTTATCGAGAATTCCGCCGTATGGGGCGTTCTGCTGACGCTGGGTGCCTTTGCACTTGGTGCCCTGATCAACCGCAAAACCGGAAAGGCCATTTTCAATCCACTGCTTCTGGGCAGCATCTTTGTCATCATTTTCCTGAGCCTGTTGAAGATCCCTTACGCAGACTACAAGGCGAGCGCAGAGCCGATCAATTATCTGCTGCTCCCTGCCACCGTCAGTCTTGCAGTTCCGCTTTATGAAAAGCTCGAGCTCCTGAAGAAAAATATGGCCGCCATCATCGCCGGCATCGCCGCGGGCACACTGGTCAGCCTTGTC
Source organism: bacterium (assembly GCA_963658695.1). GTDB lineage: Bacteria > Bacillota > Clostridia > Lachnospirales > Lachnospiraceae > CAG-791. The sequence goes on along the minus strand of CAVKRN010000032.1, from coordinate 20,633 downwards.
AGTGTTTTGATTTTGTCTTTGATTCTGCGGTTGGAGCACGAGCAGTACATTACTATGCTGCCCAAATCGGTAACCACCGCCATCAGCATGGATGTCTCCTCGGAGCTGGGCGGCATTGCAGCGCTCACCGGAGCCATTGTGATTCTGACCGGTATCTGCGGGAACCTTCTGGCCGTCAGCGCCTGCAAATGGTTTCACATCACAGAGCCCATCGCAAAGGGCATTGCCATCGGCACTTCCTCGCATGCCGTCGGCACCAGCAAGGCACTGGAAATGGGCGACGTCGAGGGTGCTATGAGCGGCTTGTCCATTGCCGTGGCAGGCGTACTGACCGCCGTCCTATGCCCGGTATTCTCGCAGCTCATCCCCTGACGGCAATGACCCGGCAGTGACGGTTTCACGTTTATTTCCGTTTCCCTTCGAAATGAATCTTAACGCAAAACTCCGGCGGAAAGAGCGCTCATGCTCTCCCCGCCGGAGTTGTTATTTCTTCTATCAGCCTTCTGCCTTGACCTGATCCACATGATGGCAGGCGACGTATCTTCCTTCCACGTATTTCAGCTCCGGCCGCTCCGTTTTGCACTTCTCGGTAGCATAGGGACACCGTGTGTGGAAGCAGCATCCGGAGGGCGGATTGACCGGACTCGGGATCTCGCCTGTAAGTACCTTCCGATGCTCACCCTTTCGATGCGGGTCTGCCTGCGGAATTGCATCCATCAGAAACTCTGTGTAGGGATGGAACGGCTTCCGGTACAAATCATCCTTGGATGCAACCTCGCACACATTGCCAAGGAACATGACACACACACGGTCTGCGATGAAGTTAATCACCGACAGATCATGACCGATGAACAGATATGTGAGGCCGTACTGCTCCTGCAGATCCTTCAAAAGGTTCAGCACCTGACTCTGCACCGACACATCCAGTGCCGACACCGGCTCGTCGCACACGATCAGCTCCGGCTGCAATGCAATGGCTCTTGCAATGCCGATGCGCTGACGCTGTCCGCCGGAAAACTGATGCGGATAGCGGTTTTGAAATTCCGCCGGCACGCCCACCGCCTTCATCAGCTCCAGGACGCGCTTCGTTGTTTCGGCGCGGTTCTTACAGACATGATAGGTCTCCAGCGGTTCCGCAATGATATCCCGTACGGTCATGCGAGGATCCAGGCTGGCATACGGATCCTGAAACACCATCTGGAGTCTGGGCCGCAGCGGCCGGAAGCTCTTCTCATCCATGGAGGAGATTTCCTGCCCCTTGAAGGTCACCACCCCGTCTGTGATGGGCAGCATGTGTATGAGTGTCCGCCCCAGCGTCGACTTTCCGCAGCCGCTTTCTCCCACAAGTGCCAGTGTCTCTCCCTTATAGATCGTAAGATTCACACCGTTTACGGCATGGACCTTCTGTCCTTTTTTTGCCGTTGGAAATTCCTTATATACACCCTCTGCCTGCAGAAGGATTTCCCTATTCTCACCCATAATTTCCTCTTTCTGCGTATCTGTTCAGCTTCTGGCGATTTCAACATGAACCTTCCGCTTGCGGACAAATTCATGATTGAATTGGCAGGTGGGTGCTAAACAGTTACCGTTCAATTGCCTGTGACATTCCGATGCGCGAGTCCACTCACCGAAGACACGATACCCAGTGCGCATCCCCCACCTGTTCCAGATGCGGGCGCTCCTTCTGACAGCGCTCTTCGTGACATTCACAGCGGGCACAGAACGCACATCCTTCCGGCAAATGCAGAAGATTCGGCACAACGCCCGGAATGGTGTGCAGACGCTCCGGATTCTGACCGATGCGCGGAATCGAAGCCATCAGGCCCTTTGTGTACGGGTGCGATGCATGATCGAACAGCTCACAGGTGGGCGCCTGCTCCACTATTTTGCCTGCGTACATAACGTACACATAGTCGCAGATCTCCGCCACAACGCCAAGATTGTGCGTGATGATAAGGACACTGGTTCCCATCTCGTCCCGCAGCTGCTTCATCAGCCGCAGAATCTGAGCTTCGATGGTCACGTCCAGCGCGGTCGTCGGTTCATCCGCAATCAGAAGGTGCGGCCGACAGATCATGGCCATAGCAATCATCACGCGCTGGCGAAGACCGCCGGAAAGCTCGTGCGGGTAGCTGTCATATCGCTTGGCCGCCTCCGGAATGCCCACCTTCTCGAACATCTCGATGACCCTTGCCTTGGCCTCCTGCTTGTTGATGCCCTTGTTGTGTACCAGAAGCGTCTCACGCACCTGTCGTCCCACCTTCAATACGGGATTCAGGCTCGTCATGGGCTCCTGGAAAATCATAGAAATATCATTGCCGCAGATCTCGCGCAGCTGCCTCTCCGACAGTTTCGTCAAATCCATCCCATCATACAGGATGCTGCCGCCGGCAATGCGCCCCGGATACTTCAAAAGTCCCATGATGGAACGCGCTGTCATGCTCTTCCCGCAGCCGCTCTCACCGACAAGACCGATGATCTTACCTTTCGGAATGGTGATGTCCACCCCGTCTACAGCCTTTGCCACACCCTTTTCCGTGAAAAAATAAGACTGCAGCCCCTTTATTTCAAGAATGTTCTTCTGTTCATCCATTGTCTGCTTCTTCCTCCACGCATCAGCCGTTCTTCATGTACGGATCCAGCACATCCCGAAGTCCGTCTCCCAGGAAATTGAATGCCAGCACTACCACCATGATCGAGATGCACGGTGCCAGACACAGCCAGGGCTGGGTGAAGAGGAACTGCTTGGACTGGTTTACCATAAGTCCCCAGGAGGCTGACGGCGGCTGTACACCGATTCCCAGAAAGCTCAGGGAGCTCTCGGAAAGGATGGAGGACGGTACCTCCAGTGTGAACAGGACGATCAGGCTCGGAATGCAGTTCGGCAGGATGTGACGCAGCATAATCCGCCTGCCGGGAACGCCGATGGATCTGGATGCCTCCACGTACTCGCTTTCCTTCAGAGACAGTGTCTGGGAGCGAACCACTCTTGCTACGCTTGCCCAGTTGATCATGGACAGCGCAATGAACAGGTTGATGGTGGTGCTGCCAAGGGTATACATAATAACCATAGCCAGAAGGAGCGACGGGATTGACAGCATGATGTCAGCGATCCGCATGATGATGACATCCGTTTTGCCGCCAATGTAGCCCGCCAGAAGCCCCAGCACAATGCCGATTGCCAGCGATAACACGCTCGGCAGAATGCCAATGACAAGGGATACCCGGGACCCGTACAGAATTCGCGAGAACACATCGCGTCCCAGCTCATCCGTTCCGAACAAATGCGCAAGGCTCGGGGCCTGCAGACGGTTGATGACATCCTGTTCCGCTTCGCCATAGGGTGCAATCAGCGGAGCAAAAATGGACGCCAGGATAATCACTGCAATCACCACAGCGGAAACCGCTGCCAGCTTATTCTGCCGGCACATGCGAAGGAGCTTCTCACGGATGCCGTCCTTCTCTCCCACCTGCGACAAAAGCTCCCGGGATTCCTCACCGTTTCCGGAGGCCGACGAATCTGCGGAGGCTGCCGGCGCTGTCTTTTTCTGCCAGGTGCCCTGTTCCAGCTCCTGAATCACTTGCTTTTTCTGATTATGCGTCATGCTCCTCACGCTCCTTTCCGGATTCTCGGATCCAGGACGGAATACAGTACATCCGCCAGCAGGTTTCCGGCTATAACGATCACCGTCGTGAAAATGACGGTACCCTGCAGCACCGGCATATCACGGTTGGAAATCGCCGTTGTCGCCAGTCGTCCGATTCCGGGAATGGCAAAAATGCTTTCTGTGATGACTGCGCCGGAGAGCATGGAGGAAAGCTGCAATGCCATCATGGTGATAACCGGCAGCATGGAATTCTTCAGCGCATGCAACAGAATCACCTTTCCGCCCATGAGTCCCTTGGCCCGTGCCGTATCGATGTAATCTGCCTGCATGGCCTCCAGAAGACTGGACCTTGTGATGCGGGCAACGCTCCCGGCGCTGTTCCACCCAAGAGCAATGGCGGGGAGAATCATCGAAAGAAATGTTCCGTCCGAGGTGAGCGGCAGTATTTTCCATTTAAATGCAAATACGTACTGCAGCAGGAGCGACGTCATAAAGATCGGCATCGATACGCCGAACAAGGAAATGCCCATGAACAGATGATCCAGCATGTGGTTCTGCCGAATGGCAGCGATCACGCCCAGAATCATTCCCATGACCCAGGCAAAAACAGCGGCCATTACCGCCAGCTGCAGCGTGTAGGGAAATGCTTCCATGATCATGGAGGTGACGCTGCGGTTGTATTTGTAGCTTTGTCCCATATCGCCCCGAAGCAGTCCTCCCAGATAGGAGAAGAACTGTTCCATCATGGGCTTATCCAGGTTCATTGATTTGGTCAATCGGTCAATGGTTTCCTGATTGACATGCTCGCCAAGGAGCGTGGTTACCGCATCTCCCGGCACCACCCGGAGCATGATGAAGATCAGGAGGATGACACCGATCAAAACCGGTATTGTTCCCAAAATTCGCTTTACGATCTGTTTCATGTCGCTTTCTCTAAACTTTCCGGCAGGCAAACCGCTCGGGCCGCTGCACCTACGTTTGTTGACACGCATCCTCGAAAATAGTTCTTCGTTATTCGGCCAGTTTCCCCGCAAACGCTGTACCAGTTACCAAATGCTGGCCGCAGGAAACCTGCGGCCAGCACATTTCACACATTTGTAACTGCTTCGCCCAGTACATTGCGTTCCAAAGAACTGGTGCTCTCATACCGTATGGGCATGAGTGGAAGCATTTTCGGTTCGGATTACTCTGCCATGGTAACTCCAACTACGTTGAAATCACTGTAGCCAGCCCAGTGAGGAACGAACTTGGCAACGCGGTCGCTTACTACGAACAGGTGTGTTCTGCCAAAGAGCGGAACCCATGCCGCATCCTCTTCTACGATCTTCTTCTCCAGGGCATCGTACTCAGCAAGTCTTTCGTCTTCATCAGTGATCGCACGAGCTGCCTCTACGCGTTCCATCGTCTCCGTATCCTGGTAGTTGATGCTGCGGATCTTGGACTTGTCTGCATTGCCGAAGAATGTGTAGATGAAGTTATCAGGATCGTTGAAGTCTGCGGTCCAGGTTGCAACGAAGGAATTCATCTCGCCGGACTTACGAAGTGCCAGCCAGCTCGCTTCGTCATAGGAAACAATCGATGCATCGATGCCGATTGCCTGCAGGTTTGCCTGTACCATCTGCAGCACCAACGACACGCTGGAGGATGCGGAGCTGTCCGATGCAAGCTCCATCTTGATCTCACCTTCTGCGTAACCGGCATCCTCAAGAAGCTTCTTGGCTGCATCCGGATCATAGGTCAGCCAGCCCTGATTCTCCTCGCTGTAGCCGATGAGGCCCTTCGGGTAAATGCCGTCGCACAGGGAGCCGTCGCCGCTGTAAACCGTATCCAGAATGCTCTGACGGTCGATGGCCAGCTGCACTGCCTTCCGGACATTGACATCGCTGAGGTACTGATCGTTCTCATTCATGATGAGATAGGTGGTCGCCAGACGGTTTGCGGAAACGATCTGATCTGCGTATGCCGTCTTGTACGTGGACTCTACAACGGAGGAATCCAGAGCATCGCAGTCCAGAATGTCCAACTCTCCGTTCTGGAACATCATGTTGATGGTCGAAGCATCCGGAACGATCTGAATGTCTACACTCTTAACGCTCGGCTCATCGCCCCAGTAGTTCTCGTTCAGTCCCAGCGTCATACCGCTGTCTCTGGTCCATCCGGTGATTACATAAGGGCCGGAGCCAATGGCTGCCGTATAGTCGTTGCCATAGTCATCGCCGGCAGCCTCTACCGCTGCTCGGGAATAGATACATCCGGCCGGTGTTGCCAGCTCATACAGGAAACCGGCAAAAGGATAAGCCAATGTCACCGTCAGGTGGGTATCATCGGTAACCTCAATACCCTCTACCTTGTCATCGTAGCTGTAGCCCTCCTGCTCGATCAGCTCGTCAGCGCCAAGGATGCAGGAAGCAAAGTCCGTATTTACGCTGGTGTCCAGAGCCAGAAGGCGTACCAGTGTGAACTCCACATCGCTTGCCGTCAGGGTTGTTCCGTCGGAGAACTTCACGTCATCCCGCAGCGTGAACTGATAGGTAAGACCATCCTCACTGACGGTATATTCCTTTACAAGGCTCGGAACCAGCTCGGTTGTTCCATCATCGTTGAGCTGAATCTCAAACAGACGGTCGAACACATTCATCGGAATCATGTAGTTCGCACTGGTGGTCTGTACATCCAGTGTCTGAACATCCGATGTCCATGCCAAGCGAAGCGTGCCTGCATCCGCAGATGCTGTCGAAGCTGCAGCCGTAGACGCCTCACTGCTTGCCGTATCCGCTGCCTGCGCATCCGTTCCGGCCGCCGACGTATCCTGACCGGAAGACGAAGACGCCCCGCACCCTGCCAGCATCGCTGCTGCCAGCGCAACACTCACTGCTGCACTCCATTGTCTTTTCATAATAGTTCCTCCTCTTTGTGCCTTTCACCAGCTTCTATCGTTCGCTGTGCGAACAAAAAAAGAGTGCCGCTTTTCTCCCTTTCGGTGAGAAAAGCGACACCCTTGCCGCTGCTATTCCTGATGTATTTCAATGAAACATCTGATTACACTACATGTGCTACGAATCGCTTTTATGATTGTATACATGTATTCCGTTGTTGATGTGGACAGTTATACCATCCTCTATTCCATGCGTCAAGCGGTTTTTGTGGTTGTGCTACCACCCGCCAGGACCCGTCACTGGCGGGCGACTGTACACAAACGCGTTACATCAGCAGTAAACCACCTGGCTGACGACGTACTCCCCATCATTGACAAAGATCTCCACCAGATTCCGCTCGATAAAGATCTCCAGTCGGCACTGATCCCCTACCTCCGGTGTCCGGCACTTCGTGTGCCAGACAGCGTCCCCAGGCAGGCATCCTGTCCGGTCTGTGCAGACACAGCCGTCCTTTAATGTAATTCGGATCCCTCCTGCCAGCAGACTATCTCCTTCCTCCAGGGACGCCACCATTCTGCCGCGGCCTTCCTTCTCCCACAGATCGGCCTTTTCCTGCGTCTTCCGATAGTCGGCATCGGCAAAGAACAGCCGCACACTGGGGTGTACCGGTGTCACCAGCTCATCGCCCCGCCATTTCACCTCACGCGGCAGGCACATCATACCGTTCCAGAGCTTCCCGCCGGAAGCCTCGTTATCCTCGGCACGCTGGGGTACCGGCATCCGGACCCACGCAATGACCGTTCGTCTGCCTTCCGCATCCAGGTTCGTCTGCGGTGCATACAGATCAAAGCCGTAGTCCAGGAACTTCTCTTTGCCGTTCAGGGAAACCGCCCCCGTTGCCGGGTTAAAGTCCACCGGCTGCATTGTACTCTGACTTTCCGGATATTCCGTATCCTTCTTATTCCCCATCGGCGAACAGATCAGCACGTATTGTCCATCCAGACTGAACAGATCCGGACACTCCAGGCACCTTCCCAGGCGTTTATCCTGCAGACGGTTCTGGTATTCCCAGTTCAGACTGTCCTTACTCGTATACAAGAGCAGCACTCCTTCCTGCTGCAGGTGCGTGCTCGCAAGGCACATATGGTAACCCTCTTTGTCCCGCCATACCTTGGGATCCCGACAGTCCTGGGGATCCCCAATGGCGGTGTCGCAATAGGAGGGGATGATCGGCACTTTGCCATGTAAATTATCGAAGGTAAAACCATCCTTCGAGATGATCATGGCCTGAGACTGCTTATTTTTGCCGTCCTTGGCCACATGTATGTTCTCCGGATCCTCTTCGTCATACCGAACCGCTGTGTAATACAGCTGCATTCTGCCATCCTTTTCTATGGCGCTTCCGGAGAAAACACCGTTGGCGTCGAAGCTCCGGGTGGGGTAGAGTGCGACGCCAAGATGCTTCCAGTGAATCAAATCCGCACTGACGGCATGCCCCCAGTGCATGGTCCCCCACTGTGGTTCATAGGGGAAATACTGATAAAAAAGATGATATTGCCCTTTGTAATAGATAAAGCCGTTTGGATCATTGATCCAGCCGCCGGGCGCCTTCAGGTGCAATGTATTCTGCATAGCTCCTTCGTCCTCTTCATTTGTCGTGGCCATTCAAAGTTCCATTCGTCAGTCTGCCGCTGCCGGATCCTCATGAACAGCCCAGACGTATTCATAGGGCTTCAGCGTAAGTGCCACCGGCTTTTCCTTCGCCTCTTTGCCCAGGTAATCCCGATAGCCATCCGCGAATTCCACAATCCACACGTCCTTAGGCTGCTCTGAAAAATTGAACAGACCGACCATCTTCTTGTTGCCTTTGATGCGGATCATGCCCAGTACAGACCCGTTGTGGGTTTCGATGGTATATACATTTGCATCGGCATCAAAAATATCATTCCTTCTCCGCGCCGTTTCCAGCGCGCAAAGTCCGCGGTGCATCCGTCCTTCCGTAGAGTCCGCATCCGCAATCCGCTTCGCCGCCTCCCAATTGAATTTGCCGCGATGGATATAGCGCGAATCCTCTGCCTTCAGCGGATCCTGGTGATAGGTCCAGTCATTTACGGCAGCAATTTCATCCCCGCTGTAAATAACCGGGATTCCGGACTGGAACAAGAGAAATGCATGCAGCATCAGATCCAGCTGAATACCGACAGCAATCTTCTCCGGATTGCTCTCAAAGCCCCCGCGCTCAATACCGCACATAGACGCTGTGGTTCCGCAGAATCTTGCATCACCGGTTACGGGGTCCTCGTTGTACAGTTCGCCGGTACTGGTGCTGAACTCGTATTTTCCCAGAAAATAATCGTTCAGGAAGCGCTTGTGTGCCACCTCCTTCATTCCCTTTTGCTCCAGGAATTTAAAATCCAGCCCCCAGCCAATGTCATCGTGGCAGCGGATGTAGTTCAAAAAGCCATAGGTCTTCGGCAATCCGACAACCTGATCAGTCTGATAGCGCAGAAGCGATACGTCTCTTGTCGCCACCGTGTGCCAGAGCGTGCACATGGTGGTTGCATTGTAGAGCATGTGGCATTCCGGCTTCTGCGGAGTCCCGAAATACGGAGCCAGCTCCTTGGGTTCCATCACCACCTCGCCCAAAAGAAGTACACCGGGGCACACAATCTCTGTAATCAGACGAATCATGCGGACAATGGTATGCACCTGCGGAAGATTCCGGCAGTTGGTCCCCAGCTGCTTCCAGATATAGGGAACCGCATCAATACGGATGATATCGATTCCGCGGTTGGCAAGATACAGAAGGTTTCCTGCCATTTCATTGAATACCACCGGATTCCAATAGTTCAGATCCCACTGATAGGGATAGAACGAGGTCATTACGTATTTGCCCAACTCCGGAAGATAGGTAAAATTCCCCGGTGCCGTCTTCGGAAAGACCTCCGGCACGGTGCGTTCAAACTGCGCCGGCAGTCCGTAATCGTCATAGAAGAAATAACGATCCTGATACTCTCGTTCTCCCGCCCGGGCACGTCTTGCCCACTCATGTTCCTCGGATGTGTGATTCATCACATAGTCCAGGCAGACGCAGATACCCCGGTCATGGCAATCCTCCGTCAATGCCGAGAGATCCTCCATCGTCCCCAGGCGCGGCAGCACCTTTCGGAAATCCGCCACCGCGTATCCGCCATCGCTCCTGCCCTCCGGTGTGTCCAAAAGAGGCATAAGGTGCAGATAATTGATGCCGCTCTTCTCCAGATAATCCAGATGTCCGCGCACGCCCTGCAGGTTTCCGGCAAAGTTTTCGGTGTAGAGCATCATCCCGACAAGGTCGTTTTGCAAATACCAGGAGGGTTCCGCCTCCCGCTGCAGATCCGAAGCCTTCAGCGCTTCTGCGCGTTCGTTGTAAAATGCTTCCATGGATCTGCAAAGGTTGTAATAGTTTTCCGTCTGTCCATGATAAAGCTCCATGTACAGCCATTTCAGCTCATCGCTGCGGGCAGCCAGCCGCCGCCGAAAATCATTCTGCCCTGATTTGTCCTGAATGCCGCTTTTCATGTTCGCTGCCTGCTTTCTGTTTATCCGTTCAGCACCTGCCGGATTTCAACGTAACCCTGCCATATTCACAATTGAAATCGGCAGGCTGCCTTCACTGTTTTGACTCTTACTTCACTGCGCCTGCTGTCACGCCTTCCACAATGTAGCGCTGCAGGAACAGATACAGGATCAGGATCGGCAGCATTGCCAAGAGAAGTGCCGCCATGATCAGGCCGATATCCGTCGAGAAGGTTCCGTAGAACACCTGCGTTGCAATGGGAAGCGTGTACAGCTCTTTTCTTCCGAGGATCAGGCTCGGAAGAAGGTAATCGTTCCAGAATGCCATTGCGTCAATGATGGCAACGGTGGCAATGGTAGGCTTGAGCATCGGGAACACGATCTTCCAGTAAATCTGCCAGGTGGTGCACCCGTCAATGGTTCCGGCTTCCTCCAGGGCAATCGGTACATTGGTGTGAATGGCCCCGTGGAACATGAACGTCGCCATGGACAGGGAGAACCCTACGTGCATGAAAATCAATGTCAGCCGATGATTCAGAATTCCCAGCATACCGCCGTAGATGGACACCAACGGGATCATCAGTACCTGGAACGGAATAACCATGGACGCAATCATCATAGCAAACAGGAGATTGGTCACTTTCCACTTCCGGCGAACCATAATGTATGCCGTCATCGAGGACAGCAGAATAGTAAATACGGTTGATGCGATGGTAATGATGAAGGAATTTCCAAAGGCGCTGTAGAAATTCATCTTCTTAACTGCCGAAGGAAAGTTCTTCAGCGTGAATCCGTGTGCTCCGATAAGAGCCAGCGGATTGCTGGTAATGTCTGCCTTGGTCTTGAATACATTGATGATGACCATAAAGAACGGGAACACAAAGATCACCAGCATCAGGATCAATACAACAAATTTCAGGACGCGCCAAACGCTTTTCTGAGCTGCCGCTTTTTCGTTCTGATTCATGCCTGTACCTCCCCCTTCTTACCGATGTAAACCTGCAGTCCGCCGATCACTGCACAGACAACAAAGAGTACCAGGGCTTCCGCCTGACCGGTTCCGTAATTCTTGTACTTGAAGGCCTGATTGTACACGTGCATGGCCGCCAGCACGGAGCTGTTGAACGGTTCGCCGTTGGTCAGCGAAAGGTTGACATCGTAGACCATAAAGCACCGTGTGATTGTCAGGAACAGACACTGTACAAAGGAGGAAACCATCAACGGAACGGAAATGCTGATCAGTCTTTGGAATCCATTGCACCCGTCGATGGAGGCTGCCTCAATCACATCCTCCGAAACACTCATAAATCCTGCAATGTAAATCAGCATCATGTATCCCGCATACTGCCATACCGAAACGATAATAAGGCACAGCAGCGCGCCGTTTGTGGTTGCGAGCCATGAGGTGGACAGTGCTCCGATCGAAAGCGACTCACCAAGCTTGACAAAGGCCCGGTTGAATACGAATTTCCATACATAACCAAGGACAATTCCGCCGATCAGGTTCGGAATAAAAAAGCCTGCCCGGAAGAAATTCTGTCCCTTCACGCCGCTTGTGAGCATATAAGCCAGAAGAAACGCTATGACGTTTACGAGAATTACCGAGATGGCTGAATATACGAAGGTTCTGCCCAGTGCCTGCCAGTAGGCGGTGTCCTGGAAGGTTGCGATATAGTTGGCAAGCCCTACGAAGGGCTTTTCTTTGGAAACGCCGTCCCAGCTGGTAAAGGTCAGATAAAGGCCATACAGGAACGGAACGATGACGACCGCACAGAACACAAAGGTTGTAATTCCGGCGAACATCAGGAACTCTTTTACTTTGTAAGATGTTGACTTCGTTCTCATTGTCTTCCCTCTTCTTACAAAGCCCGGCGGAGCGGCCCCTACTCCATCTCCGCCAGGCTGATACATCCAATCAAATCCCCTTGTTATTGCATTTATCTGTTCCGCCACATCGAAGTTCGAGCTGCGGGGGCTGAACAGATGCTATCTCTCTCAGTGTGCTACAACCGTAGCGCCTGCCCAGTAGTTCTCCAGCTCTGCAGCGAAGGCAGCCCTGTCCTCTTCGCCTGCCAGGTACTTCTGCATGATGCCGCCGGCTACCGTGATGTGATCGTCCGGCAGGTAGTTGTAGTTGGCAATCAGAGCGCCTGCATCTGCGTACTTCTTAACGGACTGAGACAGCGGATCCAGTGCGGAGCAGTCAATGTTGCTGTAAGCCGGAACCAGTGCGCACTTCTCGGTCAGGAATGCATTTCCCTCTGCATCGCTTACCAGCCAGTTCAGGAAATCCTTGGCTGCCTGTCTCTGCTCATCCGATGTGTTGTCGGAGGAATCAATGAAGAAGTATTTGGAACCGCCGCCGACCAGCTTCTCGTTGCTGCCGTCGCTCGTGTTCTGCGGAACCGGCATCATGCCCATGTTCTCGCTGTACTCATAGGCATTGATCATCGTCCAATCCCAGTTGCCGCCGAACATGAAGGCGATCTCACCCTCTGCCAGCTTCTGCTCGGATACCTCACGCTCTGCTGCTACCGGAGATCCTGCTGCGTAGTTGTAGGTGCGGAGAACATCGAAGGTATCCATCATGGACTCGAACTTGTCATTTCCGGAGAGCTTCTCGGTTCCTGCTGCCAAGCCGTTTACATATGCATCCGGATCGGGCTGCTGCTCATAAACCTCCGCAAGATAATGTGCTGCCAGGGACCAGTCCTCCTTCATAATACCGGTAGGCGCTGCCATTCCGCCGGCCACCAGCTTGTCGCACAACTCCTTGAAGGCATCCAGTGTCTTGTAGTCATCCGGATTAAAGGTCTCACCGGTGATCGCCTCAATCGCATCTGCATTGTACATGATGCCTCTGGCCTCGATGCAGAGCGGGAAGCCGACCACCTTGCCGTCTACCGAAATGGCATATTCGGTCTTGTCCACCCAGTCCTCACCGCTGAGGTCGGTTGCATACTCTCCGGCCAGTGTATAGATGTCCTTTGCATCCACCATTGCCATGGTGTAAGGATCGCCCGATGCATACTTGGTCGCAATATGGGAAGCTACTGTGTCGCTGTTGTAATAGACCTCAACGTTTACGCCCTTCTTCTCGCTGTACTCCGCAGCCATCTCTTCGAACTGCTCCTGTACCTCCATCTTGGAATTGAAGATGGTGATGGAAACCGAGCTATCGCCCGAT
>CAVKRN010000032.1:0-7394 GCA_963658695.1 bacterium | reverse complement strand
GCCCACGCCGTCATAGACAGGCACATTGCCGCCGCCAACACCATTGCCATTACTCTTTTCTTCATTTTTCCCTCCTATTTGTGAATCCCCTCAGAATTCCATTGGTAGATCTTACAAAGAATTTCTTTCTTTGCTTGTTCCGTTGTCTATGTTGTTACCTTATGACTTTTCTGCATGTATGTCAATCGGTTGACATATAATTTGCCGATTGTACCAAATCGCGAGGGCCTGTTTTGTAGAAAATAGCCGACAATCCGCCTGTTTTCAGTATGTCAATCATTTAGCACAATCGGTTGCGCATCTTTGTGCAACAAAAAAGAGCACAGACGTATCGCTGCGTCCGTACTCTTCAATAATCTCTATATCAGTTCAACACCACCGGCCAACCGCATCGAGCACTTTCGAGTATCAAAATCGAGATGGATGCTAAACCGTTTCGTGGGTTGCCACTGTTCCGCGCTCAATCAGCCGCACCGGCAGCACCATGCGTTTGGCCACCACCTTCTCCTCTGAAGCATCCTTTAACAGGCGAACTGCCTGCTCCGCCATCTCTTTGATCGGCTGATGAATGGTCGTGAGCTGCGGCGTTGTCAGTGTTGCGACCAGTGAATCATCAAAGCCAATGACCTTCATCTGCTCCGGAACCGAAATCCCCAGCTTTCTGCAAACCTGCAGTGTCTGTGCTCCGATTACATCACTGCTGGCAAAAACGCCATCCGTCTCCGGATGCTCCTTTAAGGCTGTCTCCAGTAAATCCGTGTATTCCAGATTCTCGTATTCCTTCATTCTCGGGTCAATTTCGTAATAAGCGACCCCCTTTTTCTCGCACACAGACCGGAAGCCAATGGACCGGTTGTCCGCCGGCAGCTCCAGATTGGCCGTTGTGCTTCCCACCATGAGAAGATGCTTGCATCCCGCCTCAATAAGACGTTCCGCAGCCATCTCTCCGCCGGAACGATTGTCACATTCCACCGATGCGGTACCGTTGCCCAGAATCCGTTCCATGGCAATCACCGGCACATTCATCTTCACGAAGGGTTCCTCTGACAAAGACCCGCTGAACAGAATCACCCCCGCCACGCGGTTACTGGTGCAAATGTCCAGATATTCCTTCTCGTTTTCTTCCTTCCCCTTGGTGTTACACAAAAAGATGCGGTAGCCCTGTTTGTACGCTTCGTTCTCGATGTTGCTGATCATCTCTGCGAAATACGGATGACAGATGTGCGGCACAATAAGACCGATCGCATTGGTTGTCTTCTTGTGCAGCGATCTGGCCACCTCATTGGGCCGGTAATTGAGCTTTTTCATTGCAGCGTACACCTTTTTACGGGCATCGTCGCTGATATATCCTCTGTTGTTCAAAACGCGCGACACAGTTGTCACCGTAAGTCCCGCTTCTCTTGCAACGTCCTTGATGGTTGCCAATGGTACACCTCTTATAGATTCCCCCACCCAATCTCACGGTCTCGCACAGCGGTCCGACAATGCTCCATGCATTCCCATTCGCATATAAGCACATCGTTTATCCGGTGCGTCAATACCGTATGTCAATCGGTTACTATATGGTCCATCTTATTACATGTTTTGTTCGCAATTCAAGTCCAAAGCGCGCTTAGATTTTCTCACTCCTGACCAGTCGCCTGCACTGCATCTGCCGCTGTGTAGATGCGGCAGCCGTGGCGAATGGTGTTGAGCTGGATGTCCAGCTGAGCGCGGACGGTGTATTTCTGGATTCCAAACAGCGATATCCCCAGGCACAGAACCGACAACAAAATGGTTACAACAATGCTGAAGTTACTGACAGTACGGATTTTCACTTTTCCGGCCATGGCGTTCACACTTCCCTTTCGCTATACTGATGTACTAGTACATCGTTTGCAAAATAACTGGCCTAATAACGCAGAACTTTTTTCTGAGGGTGCGTGTCAAAAAACGTAGGCGTAGCGGGCTACGCTGAGGATTTTTGACACGTGCAATCAGGAAAAAGGGCCAGTTAGTTAGGCTAGTTATTTAAAAATCGATGTACTAGAATCCACAGGTATTGCAAATATGTACTGCACCGGCAGTCTCGGTGTATTTTAAAACAGGCGTTTCATTCGATTCTCATATAAAACTTGATAATTCGTATTGAATCACGCGGTTATGATTTTACGCACTTCAGAATATAAATAGCAAGGGTAGTTCAGTAGTTTTATACTGAATAACAATGGAATATTTACGGTTCACTCGTCAGTCAGCGACAGGTACTGGCGGAGTTGTCCGATCACGGAGGCAGTTATGACTATTCGAGAATATGGATATACCGTAGGAAGCGGCACGCCCGGTCCCTGCAATAAAATCACCGACGTGCCCGGGGTTCGGGTCGGTCACTGTACGCTGGATCACGATTCCATTCACACCGGCGTTACCGTTATTTTCCCTTGTGAAGGATCCGCCTATGAAGACAAGCCCGTCGCCGCGACTTACGTTCTGAACGGATACGGCAAAACAGCCGGGACCATCCAGGTGGATGAGCTCGGCTGTATCGAAGCGCCCATCGCGCTCACCAACACGTTGAATGTCGGTAAGGTTCTGGATGCCATGACCGGTTATGTTGTCCGTACCGAGGCGGAGCGGGGCAGAACCGTTCGCAGTGTC
This sequence comes from bacterium, assembly GCA_963658695.1. Taxonomy (GTDB): domain Bacteria; phylum Bacillota; class Clostridia; order Lachnospirales; family Lachnospiraceae; genus CAG-791. The sequence goes on along the minus strand of CAVKRN010000032.1, from coordinate 4,757 downwards.
AATGTCGTGGTCGGCGAAACCAATGATTCGCAGATCAACGATATCGCCGCCCGCGCCATCGGCGAGCAGGAAGTGCTGGCTGCCATTGCAGACGCAGACCGCGGCGATCCGGATTTTGCACAGGGGGCAGTCGGCGCCGGGAGAGGCACCATCTGCTGCGACTTAAAGGGCGGTATTGGCTCTTCTTCCCGGATTCTGCGCTTTCATGGTCACGACTACACCATCGGTGTCCTGGTACAGTCCAATTTCGGAAGTCTGGAGAATCTAACGGTATGCGGACGACCCATGGGGCAGGAGATTCTGGCAAAACTGCGTACTGCCTCCACCCCCGATGTGGGGTCCATCATGATCGTCCTCGGAACCGACCTTCCGCTCTCGGCAAGGCAGCTGCGCCGCGTTCTTAAGCGAGCGGCAGTCGGTCTGATTCGTACCGGTTCCTTTATGGGTACGGGCTCCGGCGATGTGTTCCTGGGCTTTACCAACGGAAACCTTCTCGGGGACGGCTGCGGCAGAGATTTCACAACACTTCGCCTGTTCCCGGAGGAGCGAATCAACCGCGTCTTCACCGCTGCCGCAGAGGCCACAGAGGAGGCCATATTGAATTCCATGCTCTGTGCTGCGCCTTCCGTCAAGCAAAACGGCGAGACAGTACATTCGCTGCAGGAGTTCCTTCTGTAGGCGGGGCCCCCTACAGCTCGATCACCGTATCCGCAACCTTCATGGTCGATACCCGGTGAGAGACCAGCACCACTGTCTTCTTCTCGGCAGACTCCTTCAGGGACTTCAGAATGATTCCCTCATTCAGAGAATCCAGGTTGCTGGTCGGCTCGTCCAATAGCAGGAGCGGTGCATCGTGCAGAAAGGCTCTGGCAATTCCGATTCGTTGTTTTTCCCCGCCGGAAAGAGTATCGCCCAGCTCACCCACCTCCGTATCGTATCCGTGCGGAAGGGTCATGATAACGTCATGGATGGAGGCCTTCTTCGCCGCCTCCATAATCTCCTCTCCGGATGCCCCCAGCTTTCCGATTGCAATATTATTCGCAATCGAATCGTGGAACAGGTGGGTTTCCTGCGTGACGTAGCTTTCCATGTTCCGCAGATGCTTTGTCGGAATTCTGCGGACATCCTCGTTGTCTACCAGCACTGCCCCTGCCTGTACATCCCAGAATCGCATCACCAGCTTCAGCAGCGTCGACTTTCCGCAGCCGCTTGCCCCATGGATTCCGGTAATTTTCCCCGGCTGGAATTCCACGGAATACTTCTCCAGAATGGGCTTTTTGTCATATGCAAACGTAACTGTATCCGCCTTTGCCCCTTGAAAAGCGGACAACGTCCGTGCCTTTCCAGCGCAGTCGGATTCGTCCTCTCCTCCCGGAATTTCCTCCACCAGCGGCTCCTCCTCCAGAAGTGCAAGAACGCGTTCCCCGCTGGCCAGCGTCTGGCTTAGATTGTTGGAAAGGCCTGACAATGCCGCGGTCGGTCCGAACGATCCCATCATCGCAATGGTACAAATCAGCACTGCGTCAAAGGGGACTTCTCCCAGGTCATACAGCCAAAATGTCAACGCCAGCATGCCAAACGACGCCAAAAGAATCACCAGATGGGTGGCTGCACGCTGTTTCCCCTCCCGCCGGTTCAGCGCTTCCTGAAGCCCTGTCAGCTTCCCGGAGCGTTCCGTCATCTGCGCCTTTCTGTTCTCTCCCTGATCATACTGAATCGTCTCATCCAGGCCGCGCAGAGAATCCAGCACAAAGCTGTTGAGATCGCCGAATTCGGTCCGAAATTCCATCCCGGTCTGGCTGCCGCGCCGTCCGTTCCAGATGGGAATTGCGACGCCGACGAGCAAATATGCCGCCAATGCAGCTGCCCCCGCCGCCCAGTGATAGCGGCCTATGAACAGTGTCATAATCAGTGTGGTTACTGCTGCAATGGCAATGGGTGAGATGGTATGGGCATAGAACACCTCCAAAAGCTCAATGTCGGTGGTAATGATGGAAATCAGATTCCCCTTCTCCTTGCTCTCCAGCTTGGCCGGGCATAGCTTACGGAGCGCCGCGAACACCTTGTGCCGGATGATCGCCAGCAGCTTAAAGGCAATGAAATGATTGCAGTACTGCTCCGCATAATGAAGAATCCCGCGCAGCACCGCAATAACAACCATCACGGTAATCATCGTCCCTGTCGGCACCTTGGAAAGGCCCATGCCCGCTGCCGAAAGTTCCGGCATAACACCGCTTCGCAGAAGTTCCTGTACAATCATATCTCCCGCCAGTATCGTCAGAAAAATCGCGCACAGATATCCCGCCGTTCCCAGCACAATGGCCGCCAGCATAATGGGCAACAACGGTTTTACCAGGCCGATCAGATTCCCCATAATTCGAATGGCACTCCTGCGTTTTGCCGTTTCTTTATTCGTCGTCATCACGCAATCGCCTCCTTCCCATAGCACTCCAGTGCCATCTGCTGCTCGTACAGCCGCCGGTATGCGCCGCCTTTCTCCATCAGTTCCTCGTGGGTACCGCTTTCCCTGATTTCCCCGTTCTTGAGGAAATAGATTCGATCCGCTCCCGTCACGTTGGCCAGGCGGTGTGAAATCAAGAGCACCGTCTTCGTTTTGGCCAGTTCATGAATCACCCTCATGATCAGTTCTTCACTTTCCACGTCAACATTCGAAGCCGCCTCATCAAATATATATACCGAAGCATCCCGTTGCAGCAGTGCCCTTGCAATGGCCAGTCTCTGGCACTGCCCGCCGGAGAAGTTGCTGCCACGTTCCTGCAGCTGCGTCTTCAAGCCTTGCTGCGAATGGAGAAAATCCAGAAGATTTACCTGACGAAGGGCGTTTTCCATCTCTTCCTCGGAAGCGTCCGGCTTGGCCATCCGCAGATTGTCCTCCACCGTTCCCTTGAACAGATAGCTGTTGTGACGAACCAACACAACGCGCTTCATTCGATCCGCTTCCTTTAAATCTCCAATCGGAACGCCTCCAATGGTGATTTCTCCATCAAAACCCTTGTTCTTGCCGGCCAGAAGTCCCGCGATGGTACTCTTTCCGCATCCTGATTCCCCCACCAGTGATACAAAGCTTCCGGCCGGGAGCTCCAGATCGATCCCCTTCAATATCTCCCGGTCTGCCTCATAGGAGAAGTGCACGTCCTTTAGCCGCACATCCAATGGTCCCTTAGGCAGCGTTTTGTCGCCGTCCTGCGGTTCCGGCAGATCCAGAATGCGGAAAATTTTATCGCTCGCCGCCATTCCATTCATCGCAATATGGAAGTAGGACCCCAAAAGGCGCAGCGGAAGGAAAAATTCACTGGCCAGCAAAACAATGCACAGCACACCGGCCAGACCGATATTCCCCCGGAGATATTCCGACAGCGCCACCGCCATACCGATCGCTGCGCCGCCATAAGCCACAATGTCCATCACGCTGGTAGAATTCAGCTGCATGGTCAGAACCTTCATCGTTATCTGCCGAAAATGCTGCGATTCCTTGTCCATCTCATCCGCTTTCAGCTGGTCGGCCTGATATATTTTCAATGTTGTAAGTCCCTGCAGGCATTCGAGGAAGGAATCGCCAAGCTCGGTGTAAATGCTCCAGTATTTACTCAGGAGTCTCTTGGCAACCTTCTGCACGACCACAATGGAAACCGGGATCAGCGGCACACAGATCAGCAAAACTACACTGGCCTTCCAGCTGACCCGGCACAAAATCACGAACAGTGTCAGCGGCGCGAGCAGGCTGTAGAAGAACTGCGGAAGATATTTGCCAAAGTAGGTCTCCAGCTGTTCGACACCCTCGGTCGCCACCTGTACCACCTCGGAGGAGGCAACCTGCTCCCGGTAGGATGTCCCCAGGCGCAGCAGCTTCTCATACAGCTTTTCCCGCAGAATCCGTTTCACATCCACGCAGGCAAGAAAGGAGACTCTTGCCCCCATTCGTTCGCACAGAAAGCGAACCGCTACCACCAAAATGGCCGTCACAACCAGGCGCTGCATCAGAGATACGGTCACTGTGTGCTGTACGGCCCGTTCCATCAGCTCCGCAATGGAAAATACTGCCACTACCTGCGCCAGCAATGCCGCCCACTGCCACAAAATCGTGTAGGCAATGTATTTTTTGGCATGGGACAAGAGTCCCAGAAGTCTTGTCTTGATCATGAATTTTTCTTTCCCTTCTCCTTTTTGCTACAGATTAGATGCCACATTGCCAGAACCGGATGATACAGCAGCATCCGCGGCCCCGAAAACCGCATCACCTGCCGGATTTTCTCCCGCATCTGCGGCTGATAGCAATGAACCTTGCAATTGGCACAGAAGGTTTTCGTTTCCATAAACGGACACCTCTGGCTTCTTGCCTTTGCATAGTCCGCAAGCTCCCGGCATTCCGGACACAGCTCCCCTTTGGACCTTCCCCTGTGCGAATGATTTTTGCGGCAGTAGAGACGTATCATCTCTTCCACCACATACTGCTCTTTTTGACGCTTTTTCTCGATTGTATTCATATTCATTGATTTCCCGGCATTGCCGCCGCCCTTCTTGTTAGAGTTCGCTAACATGCTGTAGTATACCTTTTTTATTTTTCTTTTTCAAAAGTACTTGACACGCATTTCAATTCGCTGTATGCTTGCATCATCCCAAGAACACATTACTTCATTTTCAATCATCTCAGTTACACAATCTCCATTATTTACAATTTATATTCAGTTTTCGTTTAACGAGTTTTATTTTCCTTTTTGATCCAGTCAATATCGTTT
>CAVKRN010000031.1:16098-23096 GCA_963658695.1 bacterium | reverse complement strand
TTTGCGCGAATCGGGCGTTTGGTGAATCTGGGACATTCATCGAGAATCCCTGCGAGGAAAACATGAGCACTGCCCATTCCTGACGGAAGCCCTAAGGCGTAGTTACAGTTCACATGCCCGCCAGCGACGTGATTCGCAAAGCGGTTGAAAAAAACAGCCCAATTCCTGTATAGTATCAGCGTCCCATATTCGGTTACAGAAAGGAACAGGATACGTGTATGGATCAGGATATTTTTCAAAAGGAGCAGGAACACCTGCATGCAACATATACGAAGCTTAAGGAGATGGAGCAGGAGCTGGAGGAAAGCATTGCGGAGCTGAACCAGAAGGCCGTGGAGGAGAAGGCGGATATTCTGACCAATATCCGTTATGACACGGCGGATGATGAGGTGCAGACCGAGAGCTACGGTGAGATCGAGACCTGGAACCGCTACATTGATACCTATAACATCAAGTCCGGCGCGATGACGGAGAAGCTTACAAAGGTCAACATGCTGCTGGAGGCACCGTATTTTGCGCGGGTGCAGCTCCAGTTTGATCCGGAGGAGGAGCCGGAGGATTACTACATCGGCCGCAGTGCCATCTCGGAAAACGGATACGATCAGCTGATCGTGGACTGGCGCTCTCCCATTGCGGAAACCTATTATAACCAGGAGAACGGGCGCACTTCCTATGAAGTGGATGGACGGACGATTCCGGTGGATCTTAAGCTCCGGCGCCAGTTTGACCTGGAGAAGGATACGCTGAAAGCGTATTTTGACACGCAGCTGGCCATTGAGGATCCGATGCTGATTGCCTCTTTGTCCCGTCAGCACAGTGACAAGATGCAGGCCATTACCGTTACCATCCAGAAGGAGCAGAATGCGGTCATCCGGTACCCGGATGTTCCGGTGCTGCTGGTGAATGGCATTGCAGGAAGCGGAAAGACATCGGTCCTTTTGCAGCGCATTGCATTTTTGTTCTATCACCAGCGAAAGACTCTTCGTCCGGAAAATGTCTGTCTGATCACCTTAAATCCGGTGTTCCGTCAGTACATTGACAATGTTCTACCGGACATGGGAGAGCAGAATCCCAATACACTGACGTGGATTGAATTCCTGCGGATGGTGCACGATCCCATTCCGGATCCAGGTCTGGAAACGACGGCCGAGAGCCTTCGTAAAATAGACGCGATTCTTCCATCTTTTACCTTTGAGGAAGGGGACCTGATTCCGGTGGAACAAAAGGGAAAACGAGTTCTGGGAACGGAGAAGCTGCTGGAGATCCTTGGCCGCAATCAGGGAAGGATTCCTGCCGGCGTGCGTCTGATTCAGGTGACGGTTGAAGAGCTTCTGGAGGAGGCACGGCATTCGCTTCGGCACAAGGAGCAGCAGGATGAAGACGAGGAGGAATCGGCAGATTCCCAGAGAGCCGGAAGTGCGGAGAATGGCGAAGCAGCCGCGGTGCAAGGCGGTGCGTTTTCCCAGAAGGATGAAAACCGTCTGCAGAACAATTACGGCGGAGCCTTTAAGATGATCCGGGAGTGCGGCTGGCTGAACATCGATAAAATCGGACAGCGCCTCCTTGGTAAAAAGAAGCTGACCTCGATCGAGTGGTTTTACCTTCGCATGGCACTTACGGGAGAGTGTGACCGCACGACGCAGTATGTCTGCATCGATGAGGTGCAGGATTATACCGAGGCGCAGCTGATGGTCTTTGCCAGGTATTTTATCAATGCCAAATTTATGCTGCTGGGCGATGAGTTTCAGTCCATCCGGGAGGGGAATGTATCCTTTTCCCGAATTCATGGGATGTTTGAGGAGAGGGGGAAGCAGACGGCAGAGCTGTCCCTGCAGACAAGCTACCGGTCATCACCGGAGATTACGGCACTCTTTGCAGGCCTTTTGCCGGAGGAGAAAAAGCTCCAGGCGCAGTCGGTGCAGCGGCCGGGTACACTGCCGCAGATTCGCAGCATTGCCGGGAAGGAAGAGTGGCTTCGTGAACTTCGGGAGGAAATACAGCGGCAGGAGAAGGAGCCGGGGATCACAGCGGTCGTGTGCGCAGATAAGAAGAGTATGGACCGGCTGCAGACTCTTCTTGGCAAGGATGCGCCCGCCGTTATCGGCAGCAAGGAATCGATTCCAAAGAGCGGAAGTCTTCTGATTACACTGGCGTATGCGAAGGGACTGGAATTTGACCATGTGATTTTGCCGGATGCGGATCCGGAGCATTATCCGGAGGGAGAACTGTCCAGACATCGGCTGTATACTGCCATTTCCCGCGCGACACAGTCCATTACGATCTTCGCACAGGGAGAGTTGTCGCCGCTGTTAAGGAAATGCTGATTAAGGCGTTTTTGATAACAAGAATGTTTTTGCAGTAGGGGAACTGTCATTGATGCAAGATAGATGTGCCATCTGCTGTCTGCTCATTATGATAGCGGCACAGATCGGCCAGGCAGCAGGCTTCGCACCTAGGATGTCTTGCGATGCAGACCGCCCTTCCGTGGTCCACAAAGCGGTGGCAAAGCTGATTGCCCTCTTCGGGGGGAACAATCTCGCACAGCGCTTTTTCCACCTTTCCGGGATCCTTCATGTTGTCAACAAGACCGATGAGATTCGAGAGACGAATGCAATGGGTGTCAGTGACGATGGCAGGTTTTCCGTAGACGTCGCCCAGAATCAGGTTGGCACTTTTGCGACCAACGCCGGGAAGGGAGAGGAGTGCCTCCATGGTATCCGGAACGAGATCCTGATATTTATTGTGGAGAACACACATGCAGGCGTGAATATCTCTTGCCTTGGACCGGCCAAGGCCGCAGGGACGGACAATGGCCTCAATCTCCTCCGGCGAAGCCTCTGCCAGCGATGCAACGCTGGGGTATGCCTTCAGCAGATCCTTCATGACAATGTTCACTCGTGCATCGGTACACTGGGCAGCCAGTCGGACGCTCACCAGAAGCTGCCAGGCATCGGTATAATCCAGGCTGCACTGGGAGGCCGGATATTCCTTTTTGAGCCGTTCTATGACGGCAAGTGCCAGCTCCTTCCGTGTCATTTAATAAAGTCCTCGCCAAGAGCCGTATCCTCGCCCATCAAGACCTTCATGGCGCGGAACTGGTCCTTTTGAGCCACCTCGAGATGGTACACGACACGTTCATCATCGTGGTTAACATAGTGTCCATCCGCCCAGTCTGCGGTCTTCATATGAGGGCCGCCGAGAACCACAGGGGCGCCGGTGCTCCAGGAATTGGTTCTAATGCCGGCATCCTTTAGCAGCTTCTCCTTGCGATCAATCTCTTCCTTGCTGCCATTGGCCAGCGTCACTCGTTTACAGAATAAGAACATGATAAAACAATCCCTTTCCTATCGAAATCCTTGATCGGATTTGGCTTCTTTGCCGATATCGCGCAAGAACGTGCAAAAGGTATCCTTCGTCAAATCGATCCACCGGAGGTTTCCAAGGAAACACTGATTTAATCAGCATTTCCTTAAAAAGTGATCAAATTCGATAGCTCAGAGGCTTCGTCATCCGTGAGCTTGATTGCGCCGCTTCGATTTCCATCGTTTTTAACCACTTTAAAGAGCTGGACACAAACCTTGCAATCCTCACCGGCAGTGACATCTTTATTGATAATGCTGTAGGCATTACTTCCCTGATCAAGCAGCTTTTGCTCTTCTGTGGTGATATTCAAGGTTCTCTGATTATCATCGAGCACGATATAACCGGAATCCACGATAACGGTTCCATCTGCTTTGGTTATAAAGTAGCCGATCTCGAATTGATATTTGCCGTTTTCTGTTGCAGCTTTCAGCTTATCTGAAAGAGCACCTACGGTAAAGGTTTTTCCATCGTCGAGCGTACTATCAATCGCATTCGGAATCGAGCTTGCAGTCCAAACGTTTACTACACTTGCGTTGTTCAAAGAGAGCTTGCCGTTACTGTATTTCCACTGGTAGTCATTTTTAACAGTGAGTCCGCTCCAAAGAAGTGTGACACTGCTGCTATCTGCGTCATAGAATACGGTACAGGCACTTCCCGGCAGGACCTGTCCGATCCAATGCACGGTATCACTCGGTGTGATGCCGGCGATTGTGACATTGGAGGATTGCCACCCGATCTGCTTCTGCACCAGATTCACATTCATGGAGTAGCGATTGGTCGCCGTATCGTAAGTGCTGCCCTCCCCGATTTTGTTCTCGGTGACGGCATCGCTCATAACCTGCGCGTAGGCTGCACGGACATTGGCAAGATCAACTGCCTCCCGGCTCCGCTCCATCTGGTTGGTGAAAATCGGAATTGAAATCGCAACCAGTACGCCAATAATCGCTACTACGATGAGCAGCTCCGCCAGTGTGAAACCGTTTCTGTTTTTATACAGATTTTTGTTCATAAGGTGAAAGCCCTTTATACCAATCATGCGGTTTAAAATGTTTCGCTATAAGGCCTCTATTTATGAGTACCTTACAGAACTTTGTTATTGTAGCGAATTTACCTGCCGCAGGCAATGAAAAGAGCAGTAGTTGTTTATTTTCTGGTGAATTTCGCTTAAAATCGGCTATGATTGTTCATCATGTTGATCAGTGAGCGTAAACGCATGGGGGATAGCAGCGTGAGTCAGAATCCGTTCGCAGATCTTTACGGAGATCTGTATGAGAATCATCCAGATTGCAACAGGGCAGATTGCGACAGGGCAAAGCCTGTGGCTCCGGAGGCAGAAACGAAGCCTGCGGCAGAGGAGGCTCTGGCAGAGGCGAAGAAGGCGCTGGCGAAGGCACAGGAAACCTTTCCGCCCAAGGAGCCGGAAACCGATCCGATGGAGGATTTGAACGCGCTCATCGGACTGACCGGGATCAAGCATGATGTGAAGGAGCTGTATGATTTCACGCGAATCCAGAGGCTTCGGAAGGATGCCGGTATGAAGAATGTGCCGGTGTCCATGCATTTGGTCTTCACCGGAAATCCCGGGACCGGCAAGACAACGGTGGCCAGAATTCTGGCAAGACTCTACCGGAAGCTGGGCGTTTTGTCGAAGGGGCAGCTCGTGGAATGTGACCGCTCGGGGCTTGTGGCGGGGTATGTCGGACAGACCGCGGTGAAGACGCAGAAGAAGATCGAGGAAGCCATGGGAGGCGTTCTCTTCATCGATGAAGCCTATTCCCTCGCTCGGAGCGGAGCGGCAGGCGGCAGTGATTTCGGGCAGGAGGCCATCGATACGCTCCTAAAGGCGATGGAGGATCACCGGGAGGATTTTGTGGTGATTGTGGCAGGCTACACGCAGCCGATGGAAGCCTTCATTCATTCGAATCCTGGCCTTGAGAGCCGGTTCAATAAGTTCATTGCGTTTCCGGATTACACCGTGGATGAGCTGCTGGAGATTTTTGACCTGAACTGCCGCAAATACCAGTACACACCGGATCCGGATGCAAGGGATCAGGTCAAAACACTTCTCATGCTCCAGAAGGCGCAGGCACCGGAGAACTTTGCCAACGCGCGGGCAGTGCGGAATCTGTTTGAGACCATCATCACAAACCAGGCAAGGCGCCTTGCCGCCAAGGAGCATCCGACACCGGAGCAGATGCAGCAGATCACGCTGGAAGATCTGCGGGATGACGGAACCGACGTGTGAAGATCTGTCATAAATGACTCGCGGCACTCAATAGTAGATTATGAGCTTTTGGCTACGGCTGTGCAGTGATCCGTTTGCCGGATGGTATTGCGACAGATGCGACAGTCAATAACGGGAATGATGCAGAAGAGGGACTACACCGAATTCTACAATAAAATAACGCGCCCCTTCCGGCACAGGCCATGGACTGTGAGTGTACTTAAGGCGGCGGATAAGGTGTTGGCAGGGGGGATTTTTCTTTTTTACCCGGTGATGCTGGTGATCTTGTTCCGGCAGGCGGCAGAGGCGAAAGGAGCCATCGGCATGGCAGTGGCAAAGCTCCTTCCGGATGTGCTGGTGCCGGGAATCGCTTTTGTTTTGCTCAGCATAGTTCGCGGTAAGTTCAATGCCAAACGCCCCTACGAGGAGTGGCAGATAGAAGTGCTGATTATGCGCGACGGAAGCGGGCACTCGATGCCAAGCCGCCATGTGTTCTCTGCGGCAGTGATTGCCATGTGCGCATTGCGGCATAACCTGTATGCGGGAGTGGTACTCCTGATTCTGGCGGGAGTGATTGCCGTGATCCGCGTGCTGGGCGGCGTGCATTATCCAAAGGATGTGGCGGCCGGATATGTGGTTGGTGTTGCAGCCGGACTGTTGCTGTGGGTAAGGTGGTAGAGCTATATGGGAGTTTTTACGCAGAATCGATCATATAAGGTACGGGGAGGATATAGCCCCGCTGACAAGGCATCCGCAGAGCCATCGAACCGAATGGCTTCATCTGCGCCTGGCAGGCCTATAACAGGCAAGCTGCATAGTGACGACGGAATGATTCTTCCGATTGCGGTTCTTCTGGCGGCAGTGATCGTCTGTACCATCCTGTTCGTGGTTATTCCGGGTTACCGGGAGCATCTTCGCAATGCGCGAATTGAAACCGATTCCACCAGCGTTGCGACGGCCAGAGACGTGGCATCCATTACTTACCTACAGGATGGCGCACAGGGGCTGGTAACTTATTATTACGATGAACTGACGCACAAATGCCTGCCGCTTTCGGAGCTTTCGTCCATTGAGCCCTACGGACGAACCTCCGCAGAGGACAATAAGAACGCCATTACCGGGGCAAAGGGTGTGCCGAATTTCGGCGCCGAGGGTGGTGCGCAGCTGATTGCCATTACGATTCAGGGCAATTCCATCATCAATCTTCGCTGGACGGGCAAGAAATGTACAGTCCTGGATTATGAGCTTATGACCATGGCGGAGCGAAATGCCCTGACGGATCAGCAGAAGGACGAAATCGAGGCGGACCGGAAGAAGATTGCGGAGAACGCGGCGGGAGAAGAGTGAACCGCTGAGAGTGCGTGTCAAAAAACGTAGGCGTAGCGGGCTACGCTGAGGATTTTTGACACGT
>CAVKRN010000031.1:3353-16088 GCA_963658695.1 bacterium | reverse complement strand
GCAATCAGGAAAAAGGGCCAGTTAGTTTGGCTAGTTATTTAAAAATCGATGTACCAGGCAGTTGTTTTGCAAACGATGTGGTTAAACAGAGAAGGAAATCAATGGTATGAGCTTTCAGGAATTATGTCAGGTGCCGGCGCTGGCTGCCTATGTCTGCCTTCTGGCCGTAGTATTGGGGGCGGTTTTCGGCAGCTTTCTAAACTGCATGGCCTGGCGTATGGTACATGGAGAAAGCGTGCTGAAGGGCCGCAGCCACTGCACTGCCTGCGGGCATGAGCTGGGCGCGGCGGACCTGATTCCGGTTATCAGTTATCTGCTGCTGCGGGGAAAGTGCCGCTATTGTGGGGAAAAAGTCTCTCCGCGTTACATGGTAACAGAGCTTGTCAGTGCCGGACTGTGGCTTCTGTGTCTGACGCAGCTGGGGTTGACGCCGCAGCTGGTCCGCGGCCTTCTTCTTACCTGCATCCTGTTCACTCTGTCACTGGTGGATCTGGAGTCCTATCGAATTCCGAACGCCTTGATTCTGGCGCTTCTTGTCGTTTATGCAGTAACCTTTCCGTTTGTTGAACTGGGACTGCCCGGAGCCGAGACGGTGTGGCAGGAGCTGGGGACTGTACTCCTTCAGCAGCTCGGCGGTGCCTTTTTACTGGGCGGCGGACTGCTTCTCATCTCGCTGATTTTCGACCGGATCTCGGGCAAGGAAGGACTGGGCGGCGGAGACATCAAGCTGTTCTTTGCGGCAGGCTTGTATCTGGGACCCCTGCGCGGCCTCTTGTGCGTGATCATCTCCTGCGTTTTCGGACTTTGCTATGTCATAGGGAGCAAAAATAAAAAAATACCCTTCGGGCCCGCCATCTCCGCCGGAATCCTGTTCTGCTTCTACTGGGGAGAGCCGCTGGTCGACTGGTACCTGTCGCTGATGTAACAGTTCACTCGACAACTCCGCCAGGACCCGTCGCCAGTTAGCGGCTGCACAGCAACAACGAAAGCTTTTTGGCAGAGTGAAATGAAATCTGATAGAATCAGACTTAAATCTATGTTACAGCTGGGTTTATATGATCGTTATGTAAAGACAGGCCTGCTGCATTGAAGAGCGCCGGCCGGTCTCATTCGTTGTTTTCACAGATTGGATTGACTCGTATGGCTGGCAAATACATCGGCATTGAAGTCGAAGATCGTTTTCTGAAAATCGTCATCATGAATAAGGGCAAGGTAACCCGCACGATCTTGGAGGTTATGCCCGACAACATGGTCATAGGCGGCAAGATTGTGGCGTTCCATGCGCTGGCAGAATACCTGCGCGAGGTCATCCGCAATAATAAAATACGCGTTCGCAACACAGCCTTTGCCGTTCCTTCCGAATCCTATTACATCCGGCGTGTGCGACTGCCGCGTATGACGCACCGGCAGCTTCTCATCAATATTCCATATGAATTTCACGATTATCTGCAGGAGGAGGCGGATCAGTACGTGTACGATTATGCCGTTCTCTCCTCTGACGAGCAGGAGCTGGAGCTGTTGATCGCAGCATTCTCCAAGGAGCAGATTGCGCAGTACAAGGCTATGTGCAAACGTGCCGGGCTTACACTGGTCAAGCTGGTTCCGGACGTTCTGGCCCTGCAGCAGGTGGTGCTGCCTCCGGAGGAACCTGCGGAACGCAGGAAACGTCTTGCAGGCGAAGAGAAAAAGCGCGCGGCGCAGCAACGGGAAGAGCAAAGGGAAACGCAAAAGCGCCAGCGGGAGCTGGAGAAGGAAAAGCGCCGCGGCAAGCTTTCTGTGGAGGAACTCTCCCGCAGGGCAGCCGCGGAGGCGCAGGCCAGTGGCATTTCTGTGAGCGAGAACCCGCTGCAGCAAGGCGCAGCAGAAGGGATGCCTTACGGCGCAGGGAATGTGGCGGACGCCGCCACGTTGCGCACGGAACAGGGGCAGCAAACGGACCTGTCGGCAGCCGGAACGAGTAAGGATTATGCTGTTTTGTGCATGGGTTACAGCCGTATGCAGCTGCACTTTTTCTCCGGCGGCGCCTATGAGATCACCAGAAATCTGAGCGCCAGCGAGAAGGCACTGTGCGAGGCTATCGCGGCGGAGAAGGGAGTGGATGTTCATATCGCTCAGGTTATGCTGGATGCCAACCAGAACGGAGTTGCAGAAAGCGAGCTGGTCACGGATCAGATTCAGACCATGGCAACGGAACTGATGCGTGTCATGAACTTCTACAATTATAACAATCCGCGCAATTCCATTGACTGCATTTATTACTGCGGACGGGCGATGCATCCGGTCTTTGTGGAACATATTCAGGAGACGGTGGACCTTCCGGTGCGGCCGTTGACGGAGCTGCTGCCGGAGGGCACGAATCTTCAGAAGAACCCGGAGGAGGATAACCTGCTCCTGATGATGCAGGGATACGGCGCGGTATTAGAGTAGGAGCTCGGACAGAGGTAACTATGGCAGATCAGAAGATACAAAAGAAAAAGGATGGCCAGCTGGTAAAGGCCGGCGGTCTTGCGCTACCTGCGGGACGGCAGGTAGGGAAGCTTCCCGACAAGACATCCATCAACCTGTTCATTGAAGAAAAGCACACTGGGAAAAATATGGCGGAGATCGCCATTTTTCTCGTGTTCATGTGCGGCGTCGCCCTGTTCAGCAAGGTTTGCGTGCAGGGAAAGCTGGATGAGATCGGCCGACTGGAGAGCAATTACCATCTGATGGAGACGCAGGTGGAGGCGGCAAAGGCTTCGCTGGAGCCCTACGAGGAGATTCGTGCCGAGTATTCCCATTACGGCAACGGGTATCTAAGCAGTGAGGAAGCCTCCCTTCAGGACCGCATGGAGATTCTGGGACTGGTCGAGGAGGAGCTGATGCAAAGCGATGCGCTTCTTAGCCTTAGCATGTCGGGTAATGTGGCAACGCTTTCCATCAATTCAGCTAAGCTGGCCAGTGTCTCCGATGTGACAGCAAGGTTGGAGGAAAGCCCCTTAGTGACCTATGTGGTTGTCTCCAACGCGGCGACTAAGGACCAGAATGCGTCACAGACAGGTACTGCCGCTGACAACGTCATCTCCTCCATGACCATTTATTTCACACCGGCGGGAACAGAGAACGAATCAGCAGAGACGAATAATGTCTCAGTTTCCGTGCCGAACCCGCTCGAAGAGGCAATGGAGAATGTCGCAAAGGGCGCAGCTTCGGATCTGGCACAGACGAATGTAGATGGCAGCGAGCAGTAATGAGGGACGGGCAGAGATGAGAGATCTGAAGAAATCAGAAGAAATCGTGCTACTGCTCCTGGCAGCGGCGCTGATCGGTTTGTTTTACTACCAATTTGTATATAAGGGTCTGCAGGAGGCGCAGGTTCAGTACGACACCTCCGTTCTGGAAACCGAGCTTATGGCCTACCAGACCAAGGCAGCCTCTATGCGGCAGATGCAGGACCAGATTGAGTCCGGCAAGCTGACCAGTGATGGCGTGGTGGCAACCTACAACAATCAGAAGCAGGAGATCATCGCACTGAACAATATTTTTGAAGACGCGGAGACCTTTGATCTGAGCTTTCAGGATCCGACGGCATACAGCGGAGATACAACGGTGCGCCGTGATCTTCAGATCTCCTTTGTGGCCGACAGCTACAAAACGGCCAAAAAGATGTTGGAGGCCCTGTATCACTGTGAATACCGGTGCCTGCTGCAGGACATCACCATTTCGCCCTCCGGCAGAGGGGGCGAGACCGGGAGCCTTTCGAACAGTGCAGTGCAGGTCAGTGTGAGTGTGACCTTTTACGAGACACTGTACAATGCGCCCAGTACAGACGGAATCAACTTCCTGGACAGCGAGACCAGTGAGTAACAGGCATACAGATAAGTTCTGGTGTTGCTGTCTATTTAGGAACGTGTGAACGGTAGATGAGAAAGAGCTGAACTTTTTGCTATGCAGACTAGAATCCTGTGCAAACAGAAAATGAAATCCGAAAGCGGAGCGTCCCTGGCGGTAGCTCTGCTCTTTTTCATTGTCTGCGCTGTGGTTGGTTCCATCATCATTGCGGCGGCGATGAGCTCCGCCGGACGGATGAGCGGAATCGCCACCGCGGATGCACAGCGCTATGCGCTGGACTCGGCAAGAGGTCTGGTGGAGGACACCATGCTCTCGGACCCGGAGGATGAGGACACCTGGTATGTGAATGAGAACGAGCTGCAGGCAACAGCAGCTGGCGGAACGTGGAAGAACGGATTCAAGCCCCAAAACTCAGACCCTAAGAATAATCTGGTTAGTCTTCGAGAGGTCGAGCTGTCAATGGCAGAAGAGCTCTATCAGCTGTATTGGAAGGAAAAGGAAATCCAAAATTCCTGGCCGCAGAAGGATGCTGCCGGCAATGCACAAGAAACCGTTGCAGAGGAAGTATTGGCCGGTGCGACGGCTTCGACGGGGACAGAAGATCGGTCGATCAGTCAGAACGGAAGCACTGACACAAAGACAACCTCCGCCTGGGTTCCTTCTGGCAAAATAGAAACAGCCAAATACCCGGAAAGGCAGGCGACTCTGACTTTGACAGGAACTAACATTTCAAGTGATGCTATTCCGGCGGTAACAGCAAAGTTTACCATGCATCCGGATTTCTCCATTCATATCGAACTTTCGACAAGTGTTTCTTCGGAGAATGGCACGGAGAGTGCAACAGAGAAGTTCGTATTGTATCCATCCATTACGATGGATTATGAATCCGTAAAGTCGTCAACAGATGATGCGGCTCTTACAGAGGCAGAAAATGAGCAGAACATCCGCTGCGTCATCCGGTGGATGGATGTTGGGGAAGAACAGACAAAGTAGCTAGTAAGTTCTGCGTTATTAGGCCAGTTATTTTGCAAACGATGTACTAGAGGGAAGCACTTCGAGGCAATTTTAGTCAGAGTAATCAGAGTAGAAGGATTGGCGAAACGGAGTCGGCCGGAAAAGGAAAACCGTCCGAGAAAGCAGGAGATTCGAATGAAAGCAAGGCTGATAGATCGAATCCGGTCAGAACGCGGTGAGTCCATTGGGGAGGCACTTGCTGCCATGCTGATTGTGGCGCTGGGGGCATTGATGCTGGAGACTATGACGTCGGCGGCGACCAGGATTGTGACCAGGTCGGAAACCGCATATATGTCCTACCTGGATCAGCGCAATTTAGTGGAATCGCTGGGGCAAATGAAGGGAAAAAACCTGAAAAACGGCAAGGATATCTACAGCACAGAATCATTGAATGCAACCGTTAGTCTTTGGAAGAGCAGCTCTGACAGCATGGCAGCGACAGTTTCAATACCGGTAAGCGCCGAGATAATTAAGAACAAGAATACGGGAAAAATAGTGGCAGCGCGGTATCAGTACAAAGAAAGTTCCACGCAGCAGGGGGCGCAGGCGAGTGGCTCCAACTGAGTTTATGAAAGCTGCAGGACCTTGATGCGGGGATTTACCTAACAAAAACGCCACATGAGCAAAAAAAGCTGCGTGCAGCCAAATCCAGTGCAGAGAAGGGAATTGTGTATATGAGAACGAAGTGGATTCGCAGGGGGCGGAGCAAACTTCAGAATACAGAGGGCTTTACGTTATCAGAGACGCTGATGACCGTGGTCCTGATCGGACTGGTGACGCTGGCAATAGCGGGCGGCATTGTTGCAGCCAGAAACGTATATCAGAGAATCAGCCTTCGGGCGGATGCGCAGACGCTTCTGGCGACAACAGTTAGTGTGCTCACAGAGGATTTGTCCTCGGTGACATCCTGTGATTCCGTATCCTCCGGTCAAAGCTCCGGGGAATCAAGTGAGCTGGTCAAGACGGTTGATCTGATCAAAGACGGAACAGAAAATGATCTATATTATTACGCCGGAAGCCGCGGCTACCGGATGCAATACAAGAATGGAACGTATCAGGGGGATGAGGAGAAGGTCATTCAGGTGACGCCGCAGGCGCAGTCACGGGTTAGCATTCCTCTATTGCCAAAGAAGATACAGACAAGAGATCTGTACGCCTATATTGAGTCACTTTCCGTGACAATGCCGCAGTCGGGAGACGGCGGCTATTTTACGTTAAAGATCCAGATCAAAAACAGCAAAAAAGATGACCAGATTATCGAGGAAGCAACGGTTTGTATTCATAACCGTATACGATGATGCCGGAATCAACAGGCACAATCCTCGGGGCAGACATGTCTATGTGAGTACAGAAGATTCGGAATAAGCGGAGTCGGGATATCTACAGGATCGCGGAGCAGCAGATGAGAAGAAGATATAAAAACAGCAATGGATTTACGATGGCTGAAATGCTGATCACAGTGGCAATCATCGTCATTTTGTGTGCATTTGGCTTTGTGGCAGTGATTCATCACCAGCGGAACTTAAAGCGCATGGAAATGGATGAAACGGCTCAGGAGATCTTTATTGCAGCGCAGAATCATCTGACCGCAGCTTTGGCCAACGGACAGTGGGACAAATTTCTGGACGAAACCAAAGGATCTGACGTGGCCCGCGGAACCAAGGTGACATACGATCCGACGAAACCCAACGAGGAGAACACTAACTCGGCAAACAGCCTGTTCTACGCAATGACCACGGAGAGCCGCACGGACGTTCAGAAGGGAGCGATGGAGTACATCCTTCCGGATGGCGCCATTGATGAAACACTTCGGGGACATCATTTCTATATCGAATACGATGCTATGAGCGGAACCGTATACGGCGTTTTCTATACCGATGCGGATCACGTCATCACGGTGGATGATGCGAAAACCGTCAGCCGCACGGACAAGAATGCGAGAAGAGATTACAAAGCGGACGGCAAGCGCACGATCATCGGTTATTACGGTGGTGCACTTGGTGAGCTTAATAGTCCGGGAGATCTGTACGCGCCGTCGGTTGCTGTCCGCAATGCGGAGTCACTGGTTTTGTACGTGGTGGACAAGAACTACAACCGGCCCATTTCCGCTGAGAAGATGGAAAAGGGTGAGAAAGGAACAACCTTTCAGACAAAGCTCAAGCTTACCTTTGAGGGAACTGTGAGCGGTGCAACGGTTGAGAAAGTAATTGATCCGGCGACCGTTGGCAGTCAGAGCGATTCCTTCAGCAAAGCGGTACTGAGCAGTGATAGTGTCAAAGAGTTTGATGTTGTAGTTCCGGGACGTTCTGCCAAGGAAAATGGCGGACAGGAAACGGATAGCGTTAAGGCAAAGTATTATGCCATTGTTCTGGACAGTATTGTCCGGGAAAATGGGCATTTTGCAGATCTTTTTCCCGAATTCAATCCGGGAGAAGACATCACGATTACCGTTACGCTCACCAGTGACAACGGCGGCGAGGACGTCTCGCAGACCGTGACGGTGAACAGCCTGTATAACTCCGTCCGAACACAAACGAACAAGTTAGGACTTGGAGAGAAAACTATCGTAACCGTATCCAATGCCAGACATCTGGAGAATTTGTCGACTGAGGTGTCCGGAGCGGATTTTGCAAATAAGCAAATTGTAAAGGGAAAAACGGTAGATTCGGTTTCTGTTGTACGCGACCTCTATTGGGATGAGGATTCTGCAGTGGAAGAGATCACGACACAGGTGCAGACGGATCTCACCGCACAGCAGGAGGAAGAGACGGCAGGGAAGGGAAAGGAAAATACAACCGCCTTCCTGACCGCTATCGCCTCTGCAACAGGCATGGATTCCCAGTATGGTTATTGCGCACAGGGGAGCGAACCGGCGCAGCAGAAAGAAGACATACAGGTCTATTCGTATACCGCTGCAGCTACAGCAGCCGGCAATGCGGATGCGCAGAATTCCTCGGCGAATACACAAACTTCTTCGTCGGGGACAAATACTGGCAGGAATAGCGCGGAAAAGGATTTAATTTCCAAGGGCGCATGCTATGGCATCACCAATACTGCCATTAAGATCTTTGAGGGCAACAATCATGTACTGGCGGCCTTCCGATTCGAAGGAAAGGAGAAGGCAGCACTTATCAATGAGGCGGCGGATGAGTTGGAAATCTCCGATCTGATCCTTGCGGATGCGACGGCGGTTGTGACAGGAACATCTGGTGCTGGGAATGCCGGCGATGATTCTGCGGCAGCAGTTTTGCTGGCAAAGGCAAAGAGTGGAAGCGTAAAGAATATTTCTGTTCGCTGGTATGAGAAAATGGCGGACAGCAGTAAGGAAGCACTGAACAAGCAGCTGCAGGAAAATAACCTCTCTCTGGCTTCCGATCTTCAGGGATGCCGCATCTACTCGAACACCGGCGTTGCCTCGGCAGTAATCGGTGAAGTTGCTGCTGCGGATGGAAATGGCGGCAACGGAACCCTCTCACTGGAGAACGTGACGGTGAAGACGATCTCCAAGGAGAGTACGGTCACCGAGTCGAGCAAGGTAACGGCGCATCTGGGCATAGAGGGCGAGACGGCCTCGGCCTTTATCGGCAAGGTTACAAGCGGCAGCGTTAGCATTGACAATTCCAAGGTTACAGAGGAAAGCAAGAAGAGCGGCATCACCATTGCCGGGAATCTCACCTTGCTGGCAGATAAGGGCACGGCCGCCAATCGCGCGGCGGGGGCCTATGTTGGCGTGCAGGAAGCCGGCACGAGTGTGACGTTAAAGAGTGTCAATCTGATCCTGCCGGTGCTGGAGGCTTCTTCGGTGGACACGAATGGAGACGGCGGAACGGCCGGCGCCATCGTGAGTGCCACGTCCGGAACACTGAACATGGAGCAGGTGGCAGTGTCTGCCCACACCCTGGAGGTGAAGGGGGCAAGTGCGGCCGGCGGCGCCGTCGGAACAGTAAATGGCGGGAAGACCGGCATAAACGGTCTCACCATTCTGACGGATAAGGCAGACAGCGACTGTGGCGAAGCAGGGCAGACGATGTCGGGAACGGACAAGGCCTATGGTATTCGCATCACGGCGAAAAAGGGCTGCGCGGGCGGTCTGATTGGCAGCACGGGAAGTGCTGCGGAGGTGACGGTTTCGGATACGGCGGTTTCCGGCTCCGGATCCAGAGATCAGGTGTGGTCCGGCAGCAGTGCGGGCGGCCTGATCGGAAAGGACGAAGCCACCACTACTATCCAGAGCAGCACTGTGTCGCTCTACGTGCGCTCGGAAGGAAACGGCGGAAATCCGAGCGGCACCAGCAGCAGTGACGGCGCGGGTGGCCTGATCGGCAGCGCTTCCGGAACAACAACGATTGCAAACAGCTATTCCGGCGGCCGCACGGCGAATACAAACGAAAATCCGGTCTACCAGGATGCAGCCGGCCAGCCGGACGATACCGCTTCCGGTGACGGCTATGTCCAGGGACGATACAATGTCTACCTTGCAGCCGGAAACGGTGCAGCCGGCGGTCTGGTGGGAAAGGCCACAGGAACACTTACCATCAAGGATTCCTATTCGACCAGCTCCGTAGCCATTGCTTCGAACAACGGCTACGCGGGTGGTCTGGTTGGCGAGGCAAATAGCCTTACAGCTAGGAAAACCTACTGCACCGGCCGTGTTTATCTAGAAGGCGCTATGGCAGCGACCGATACAAGCATGGCTGCAGATAGCAGTACATCCGGTACCAATGGAAGCGCCGGAACTGGCGGAACAAATGGCGAGCAGAACGTAGATACAGCGCATTTTGGCTATTATGCCGGCAAGTTGGGAAGTCTGTCGAAGGAAGGAAGCGGAGACAACTATTATCTGAAGGGAATGAACGGTGCGCCGCAGGAAGCGGTCGGAACGGTGAATGATACAGCAGTTACCGATTCCAACCGGGATACGCTGATTCCGGAAAGCACACTCACGGATGCGGATTACTATGCATCGGATTGCTCTCTGAAAAAGGGTGTAGATACGACGCAGAAGGCCTACTATTACGATTCCTCTGCTGCCAGCGAAGAGGCCCATTACGCAGAGATTGCAACGAAATATCCCTTCCGCACGGTTACTACGGCTTTTGCACGGTTTTACTATCATCCGGTAACTGGAGCCAAAATAGAGTCGGCCGACCGGGATTCGG
Organism: bacterium; assembly: GCA_963658695.1. Classification (GTDB taxonomy): domain Bacteria; phylum Bacillota; class Clostridia; order Lachnospirales; family Lachnospiraceae; genus CAG-791. Next base: position 6,084 of record CAVKRN010000031.1, on the reverse strand, counting down.
CCAAGTACGCGCAGATCGGCGACTGGGAGGTGCCGGAGCAGTCTGCAGAAGATGACTTTGGACTCATTTATTATGAGCGCATCTGGGATGGCACCAAAAATAGCCTGGACACGACCTTCTATTATCATGGGTATATGCTCCAGAGCGGAGAGAATGCCAAGACGGCGTCTTATAAGGAAATCCGCAGCACTGAGGATTTTGTGACTGCAAAAGATCATTATGTTGCGGAAAGCGGATATCTGCTGCTGGTAAAGGACGGGGAAGAAAAGGACCGGTATGTCTGCCTTGCAGCGGGATCCCAAGATGGAAAAAATGATACAGAGACGTGGGGACAGGTCAGCAAGAAGATCACAGATTTTGTCAAATATCCTTTAAGCAACGAGAGCGCTGCAGCGCTGAATGGATATACCGCATATGATGTAACCTTTTCCATGAATGATCTCAAAGATAAGGCTTGGATGTTTGCGCCAAACGGAAACAACTTTGGCATTTTGCTGGCCATCCGCGAAATCAAGAACAATACACAGCAGCCCTCCATTGCTGCCTTCACCTACATTCCGTTTTTTGCAGATGCGCTAGAGCCGGCAGAAAAGGGCATGCTTCAGACTGTATCGAAGTCGGTATCATTGAAGTCGGATACCGCGCAGGGGATCATTCGCAGTGCGGACCAGCTGAAGTATTTCTTCGCATACGAAGATGCCTCCAATAATACAGGTTTCCTGACACAGTCGAGTGTTCACCGTGTTATTGAGCAGCAGTTGGATATTACCTTTGACCATTCAAAGGTGACATTTTATAAGGATGGGAATCCTATAACGGATGCGCAGGCAGATGCCTATCAATCGCCGACCTTGAATCAGATCGGTTGGGCTAATGCCGTGTATCGCAGCACACTTCGGCCGGAGACGAAAGAGACAAACGATTATTATGTCTTGGATGGTCTGCGCAGCACATTTGTTACAACGGTATATGGTGAGCTCTGCAATCTGCAGGTTACCAATATTAAGGCCGAGCATTTTCTGGGGAAGATATCCGGAGAAAAAGCAAGCGTGCATGGCATCACGATTACCGATGCACAGTTCGGGAAAGGTACTGACTATAATCAGCTGACAGATGCAGGGTTTGCCGGACAGATGGAAGGAGGAACCGTAGCGGACTGCAAGATCATTAATGCGTCCATTTACGGAACCGGATTTATCAAGAATAGTACGAATGGCGGTACGATAAAGCGGTGCTATCTTATCAACGCGACAATTTGGGGAGATGGTTTCATCACATCCAACGGCAGTGACCTTGAGGACTGCGGCATATATGCAGATCCGTCGCTATATAACGAGACTCGCGATGCTGGTTACTACAAGCCCATGGAAAAGGAACATGGCACCTACGATTATGTTTCCATCGGAATTGCACCGGGAGGATCACAAAGTTCGGACAATGTTGCCGGCTTTGTACAGGAACAGAAAGTATCGAAAAAGAGCATTAAGAATTGTTATGTAGCGGGAGTGGTGTACGGCAGCAAGGATGTATCCGGATTTATAGGAACTGCCGGAAACGGGCTGACAGTGGATGCGTGCTACGCGAATGTAGTGATAAATGCCGGCGAAAACGCCAGCGGTTTCGCGGGGCAGATTGATGCTGACAGTACGGAAATAAAAAATAGTCATGCACTGGGAAGAATGGAAAGTGCCCAGACGGCCAGCGGATTTGTTCAGACGATTACAAACGGCAAGATTTCCAAATGCTATGAAGGCCTTCTGTGACATTGATGCGAAGACGTGGTATCCATTCTATAAGGAATACACAAACGGCACGGTTGAGACCAATTACTACCTGACAGAATGTGCTGTCACGGCGGAAAGCATGGAGCTGAAGGACTACACCGGTAAGGCAACGGGAGTGTCCTATCAGGAGTTGAAGGAATCGAAGCTCTATGGCGATGACGCATACACGGATTCGGCGCACACTGCCGGGTATTACAAGTACATGACGAACGATGATGCGCATCAGGTGTATCCGTACCCGATGCCGCTGGGGAACACGCAGACAGCCTATGGTGACTGGTCCTATCAGACGCAGGATCACTACAGCCTTTTGTATTACGAAAAGGTGGGCGAAGTGTATTATTTCCACGGATTTACCACCCAGAACGGTGTGGATTATACGGAGGTCTCGACATCCGGAGATGGTTTGGAGAAGGGACTTCTGGCAGCAGGCGGGAAGACTGTAACGAAGAGCGGCTACGTTCTGGTTACAGGTAAAAACAGTGCATGGGGGACATTTAGCCGTGCCGATAATACAGGCGCTATTTCATCTCCTACCGATGTAAATACCACGAAGACAACGGGGAAAACGGAGATTTTCAAGGAAGCGAATAATACAGACTTACTGAATGCGCTGAAAGATCTGGAAGGCTTACCGAAGAATACAACGGACAATAGTTCAGTGGACAAGGCGTATGTTTTCCAGTTGGATAAATACCTGAGCTATAACGAACCGGATACGGCAAGGCGCTTTGCAGCCTGGCAGACATTGACGCAGGAGAGCGAGGGAGTCGGGATCACCGTCTATTCCGGTAAGGGGAGCATTCCGACGGCGCGATTCTCCTTCCAGCCGTTTTTTGCAGATACGGTGAAGGCAGCAAAGGCTTCTGGGGGCGAGACGACAAAAGAAAAGGTAAGTGAAAAGGCACTGAAGACTACCTTTGTAACAACGAAGGACGGTACGGATG
>CAVKRN010000031.1:0-3343 GCA_963658695.1 bacterium | reverse complement strand
GCGATTCTCCTTCCAGCCGTTTTTTGCAGATACGGTGAAGGCAGCAAAGGCTTCCGGGGGTGAGACGACAAGTGAAAAGGCACTGAAGACTACCTTTGTAACAACGAAGGACGGCGCGGATGATCATGATTACCGCGTGCGATCTTTGAGCCAGCTGGAGAATCTATCCAAGTGGGACAGACAGGCGTTTTCCTCGGTGACAGGATCAGAGGATCTGAAAAAGGCATTCGATAAAGAAAGCGAAAAACGCTTCAGTTACCTTAGTACAAGTGATTTATCTACCGCTGAGAATTGCAAGACACGTTTGAAAATCCGGCAGGATATGGATATTCAGCTGGAAAGTACAAGCGAAGTGAACTTCCAATATATGGATGGAACGTATTTTGGCCGCAAGTATGGTAATCCGGAAACGACAGTGCAGCTGCAGTATCTTAACGGTAAGGATTTTGCGAATTATGTGACATCAACGGGGACGATCAAGTCTCTTGTCCTGGAAAGTGCATCCTACTCAGCAACAAAGGACATCAGTGGTGATATCTCGCATGGTAAGAATGAGTTTGTGGAATACAACTATGGAACACTCTCAGATATCACGGTGCAGAATTCCAAGCTTGGAAGTGCGGGACTGGTATATCAGAACGGCGATGTGACCAAGAACGTTCTGCAGAAAACGACAGCAGAGCCGGCAACCGGAACGGGTGGCGAATATGTGACCAATATGGTTGATGGTGATGCGTATAAAAATGTCTATAGATACGCCATCACGTACACGTATCAGAAACAAGTAAAAATTCAGACCGGTATTATAGATAACTGCCACGTTGTAAATACCAAAAACGATGGCACAGGAATCGGCGGTGCGGGGCTGGTATGGCGCAATAAAGGCGGATCCATTACGAATTCCAGTGTGGAAGGCTATCACAATATCGGCGCTTCCGGTTTTGCGGAGTATAATGTGTCGACTTCTGTTGAGACACCGGAGAAGGAAACCGAATACCAGTACTGGATTGGAATGGACAAATGGCAATCCGATCGGAGCGGATACAAGAAGGCTTCGGATGCACTCATTGCAGAAAAAGGGTGGAAAACAAAGGAGGAAAGCACGCAGAAGATCACCGTTGCGATTAATGCCACCATTGGCGGTTGTGCGGTGAAGAACAGTAAATGGGTGAAGGATGACGTTCAAGGCGTCGTAGGCTGTGGATTCGTTGGATACAATCAGGTGAATTCAGAAGGAGGATCCTCTGCGGCAACCGGTGGCAACGCGATCATTAAGAATTGTGTTGTGGAGGATGTAGTTGCGAAGAAATGCGGCTTTGTTGGCGAGAATACAGGCGGTGCTACGATCAGCCAGTGCTACGTCTATGGAACCCAGAGTAAAAACTGGAATATTAAATCACCGAGTATGACGTCCAGTATGGGAAATCCCAGTATTGAAACCAGTGCAGGCTTTGCTTTGCTAAACGATGAAACATCTACCATTGTGGCCTGCAGCTTCACCGGTCAGGTGCAGGGGCAGAAGATTGGCGGATTTGTCTACAACAACACAGGAACCATTCGAAACAGCTATGCGAATATCATTCAGGTCTACAATAATAAAGACATGACTGCTGCTGGCTTCGTATATGAAAACAGCGGGACGATCGAGTATTGCCATTCGCTGGGAGCATTCGAAGGAATCAAGGAAGGTAGCTACTCCGGAATAGGGAAGGAGGCAGGCTTTGTCTGGTCCTGTGATACGGGATCTAAGATCTCCAATTCCTATGCCGCCATCTATAGTGTGGATACGGCGGGGACGTCAAACGCAAGCAACTATAAACTGTTTGCAAAGGACGCCAACGGAACGTTTACGAATTGTTACGCACTGAAGTGCTCCGGATTGGATTCTAAGTATTCAGAAGCGGAAGGAATCACATTTGTGACCGGAGATGAACTAAAGACCAAGACGGCGGAACTGGGAACAGACAAGGGGGCTACAGTTGCATACAGCTCGAATGTGACAGGAGACTATCCTTTCCCGGTAAAATTCGCGGAAACAGAAACAGGAAAAATCACGATCACAAATTACGGTGACTGGTATTTGAATTGGCAGACACAATGGAGTGGCGGGAAGACAAGAAGCGCTTATTCGGTAAGCCTTACCGCGGGAGCCGGTATTTTCTCGGAGGAATCCGTTGCGGCCGGAAAGGCGGTATCTGCCGGTGAAGAGTCGGAAGCGAATGCCATCAGTCTGGCAGCCTTGGAGGATGTGGATGCAATGTCTGCAGATGAAGAGGCAGCAGGAACAAATGCTGTAGTCAGTGAATTGGTGCTTACCTTGGAACCGGAGGAATCCGGGGAAGAGGAGACTGGGGCGACAGAGCTTGATTTGTCACAGTTCAAACCGACACGGAAGGGATGGAAGCTTCTGGGATGGCTGATAACTTCACCCTCGGAGCTGGCAGATCAGACGCAGAAGACGGTTGTTTCCGACGTTGTGACGAAGATTAATAAGACTTCCGGGGACGCGGCAGCAACTGGGGCATCGGATCAGGAAGGAACGATTTCTTCCGAAACGGGATCTTCGGTTACCGGTTCTTCGGAACAGGCGGGAACCGGATCGGCAGAGAAGTCGGAGAGCCAGACGCAGCAGGGCGGAACCGTGTATGAGCTGGAGAAGGGAACTAAGTCCTATCATTATGCGCCGGATGCGGTGATCACTGTGACACAGGATGTCACGCTGGCGGCCGTTTGGGTGCCGGATGATGACACGATTGCCAAGGCGAAGGCGGGAACCCTTCGGATGGATGAGAGCGGTATTGTTCTGGATGCGGAGAAGATGGATGAAACTACCGCTTCCGCCTCCGTAAGCGTGGTGACGACGCAGAGCGATGCAGCGAGCACCAAGAATGATTCAGCATCAGTAGACAAAGCGGATGGTTCATCCGTTGCCGGAACTTCAGCATCTGCAGAAAAGGTATCCGATACGGCATCTGCGGACCAAGCTGACAACTCGTCAAATGCCGTGACGTCGGCAACCACGGAAACGGTGTTGGATACAATCCCTGCGGATCAAGCAGGTAGTTCGTCAAGCGCCGGGACATCGGCAACCACAGAAACGGTGTCGGATACGACTTCTGCTTCTGGCACGGCTGGTACTGTGGAAGCTACCGGTGAGTATGGTACAGAAACAGACACCGAATAGCACGTGGCATGAAAAGTTGGACCAATTATTCCAAAAAGTAATGTACAAGGGGCACAGTGAGATGACTCACTGTGCCCCTTGCTGATTTACGTATTGAGATAACTATTCAGCACCCACCTTGATTTCGATACTCGAGAGTGCCCGATGGCATTTTTCCCT
>CAVKRN010000030.1:0-23384 GCA_963658695.1 bacterium | reverse complement strand
CGCCTGCAGAAGGTTATCCATCAGCTTTCTGCGCCAGGACTCCTGCAGATATTCCTTTTTCGTCAAAAAACGCAGATCCATGAATAAAACTTCGCAGTCCTCTGCAGCTGCCGCATCAACCAGCATCGCCTCCCCGGATATCGCGTAGCTCTCCGCAAATATCTGCCCCGGAGCAATGTTGCTGAGGATGCTCTTGTCTCCCCACAGGTCTACATTCTCGATGTTCACACTACCCGAAGCAACAATGCCAAGCTCATGAACCACTTCTCCTGCACGGAAAATGATTGCTCCCTTTTCATAGGCAGCTCTTCTTAGGCATCCGCTCTCCTCAATCCGCTCAAGCTCGTCCCATTCCAAGCCTCTCAAAAGCGGTGATCGTATTCTATCCACTCTTTATCCTTTCGTGGTTATAACCACATACATTCTCATTCCTATGAACCATACTACACTCATCCAACGGATTCAATGATGCCGGAGATACTATATCTTCCGCCCCCGCTGGTGCATAACGTCATTGTTATTAAGGAAAGGATATATTATGATTCGACAAATCATTCACATTGATGAAGACAAATGCAATGGCTGTGGTGCCTGTGCCCATGCCTGTCACGAGGGTGCCATTGAAATTGTAGACGGTAAGGCAAAGCTCCTGCGCGATGACTACTGTGACGGTATGGGAGACTGCCTGCCGGAGTGTCCCACCGGAGCAATTTCCTTCACACAGCGTGAGGCGGCAGCTTACGATGAAGCCGCGGTTGAGGAGCACAAAAAGGTCCGCCAGACAGCCGCCCCCAGTCCTCTTGGATGCCCCGGGCACCAGATGCGTCAGTTTCAGCGCGGCAGCGTTCCTGCCCCGCAGCCGGCGGATTGCACTACTAATGCCCCCCAATCCCAACTGGCACAATGGCCGGTGCAGATTCAGCTGGTACCTGTAAACGCGCCTTATTTTGACGGAGCAAAGCTCTTGATTGCTGCCGACTGCACCGCCTACGCCTACGCTGGTATGCATCTGGAATTCATGCGCGGGCGTGTCACACTCATCGGATGTCCGAAGCTGGATGATGTGGATTACAGCGAGAAGCTGACACAGATCATTCAGACCAACGACATCCAGAGCGTCACTGTCGTCCGCATGGAAGTGCCCTGCTGCGGCGGCCTGGAGCATGCAGCCATCACTGCGCTGAAGAACAGCGGTAAATTCCTTCCCTGGCAGGTTGTTACGATTTCCCTGGACGGAAGAATTCTTGAAAGATAATCTCTGCGCAGCTGTCCACCAGCGAAAAAAAGACCGGCGCCCTCATAAAGAGAGGATGCCGGTCTTCATCGTTGCAGCCGTTTCACAATCGGTAACCGTTTCACAAAACAGCGTAGCAATTCAAGCTCTATAAGGTCGGTATTTTTGTCAATGCCGGATTACTGCTCGCCGTCGTAAGCAACCACTGCGCCCTGATAGGTATCGCCAATGTAGTTTACAGCGGTCTCGGAATGAAGTGCATCAACCAGTGCCTTGATCTTTGCAGAGGACTCGTTGCCTTCCTCTACCGCAATGATGTTCACATACTGCTGAATGGCGTCACCCTCTGCGGATTCGGTAGCCAGTGCATCAGTAGCTACGTTGAGGCCATTCTCCAGTGCATAGTTACCGTTGATAACACCAAATGCTACGCTCGGAAGCTGCTTGGGAACCTGTGCTGCCTCAACCTCAACCAGCTCCAGGTTGTAAGGATTCTCTGCAACATCATTGACAGTTGCTGTTACGCCGGCGCCGTCAGCCAGAGTGATCAGGCCTTCCTGCTGCAGCAGAAGAAGCGCTCTTGCCTCGTTGGTGGTGTCGTTCGGGATTGCGATGGTGTCGCCGTCAGCGATATCATCCAGGCTGGACTTGGTTCCGCCGTAGATTCCGAAGGGCTCATAGTGGATCTTACCATTCTCAGCGATGGCAAGGTGAGTTCCGTTCTCCTCGTTGAAGGAGTTGAGGTAATTCACATGCTGGAAGTAGTTTGCATCAAAGTCGCCGGACTCTACGACATTGTTGGGCTGTACGTAATCCTCAAATACAGTAACTTCCAACTCATAGCCCTCTTCCTTCAGAAGGTCCTTTACAGCGTCCAGAATCTCAGAGTGCGGTGTCTGAGAAGCTGCAACCTTGATGACGTTGTCGCCATCTGCAACAGCCTCCGTTGCTGCCTCAGCCGCCTCTGTAGCAGCCTCTGTAGATGCCTCTGCAGCTTCTGTGGATGCTGCTGCCGCGGAATCGGAGGAAGAGCTGCCGCAGCCGGCCAGAAGGCCTGCTGCCAGTGTGGATGCTGCGAGTACTGCTAAAAACTTGTTTTTCATAATCTCCTCTTTCTGCGCTTACTGCGCCTGCGGGGAAGTACCCCATAAATGTTTGCGTACCGGTTTGTAAATACGCTCTTTGTATCCGCCGCCGGTACAACTCCTCTATTACAACGGCCTTCCAGGTCCTGCCTGTTCGCCGAAGCAATCCATGTGAAAATGTTGCAATTATTCAGCATCCGGAGTCCCTACCTAATATGAAGCAGACTCGAGATACCAAGACTCAGATATGTCTCTTGTCGAGACGAACCGCCAGAATGGAACCGATCAACTGGAAGATCTGCACCAGCAGAATCAACAGGATTACAGTCACATACAGAATATTAGGCTGAAATCGATAGTATCCGTAACGAATAGCGATGTCTCCCAGTCCGCCGCCGCCGATGGTTCCCGCCATAGCGGAGTATCCAAGAATCGTTCCGATGGTGATCGTAGCGCCGGAAATCAAGGAAACCCTTGCCTCCCCCAGAAGGACTCGCAGTACAATCTGAATATTATTGGCCCCCATGGACTGCGCGGCCTCGATCACGCCGTGGTCAACCTCCTTCAGCGAGGACTCCACCATCCGAGCGATCAGCGGTGCCGCCGAAATAACCAGCGGAACAATCGTTGCCGTGGAACCATAGGTCTTTCCCACAATGATCTTCGTCAGCGGCAGCACAATGATCAGAAGGATCAAAAACGGCACCGACCGCATGACATTTGTAATCACATCCAGTACCCGGTAGATTCCGGCATTGGGATGAAGTCCGTCCTTATCCGTCACCGTCAGGACAATTCCCCAGGGAAGTCCGATCACATATCCCAAAAGACAAGAGACCAACGTCATATACAGCGTATCCCGAACGCCCTCGGCAATCATTTGAATTTCCTGTGCACTCATGCCTTTTCACCTCCCGCAAGGGCTCCTTCCTTTGTCAGCTCTTCCACAGCCAGTCCGCGCTGCTCCAGGTACGCAATCTGCCGGTCCGCTGCCACCGGATCATTGTCCAGCCCCAAAACCATCTCGCCTCTTGCAACGCCGCCGATGTCCTTGGTATCGGCCCGCAGGATGTTCACCGGATGCCCCGTCTCCAGAATCATGTTGGCAATCACCGGCTCATAAGAAGAATTCGTACTGAATACAATGCGTACCCGCCGCGTTTCATGCAGCTCGCTTTGAAGCTCCGAATGCGTCTTCTGGCTTTCCTGCTCTTTCTCCCATTCATCCGGGTCCTTGCCTTCAATGATGAGCTGTCTGGCCGCTCTTGACTTCGGATGTGTAAATATATCCTCCACAAGTCCATCTTCGACAATCTCTCCGCTTTCCACAATCGCCACATGGCGGCAGATTTCACGGACCACGGACATCTGATGGGTAATGATTACGATGGTGATACCGGTCTCCTCGTTAATCTTGCGAAGAAGCTGGAGAATAGACTGTGTGGTCTGGGGATCCAGCGCGCTGGTCGCCTCATCGCACAACAGGATCTTCGGGTCACTGGCCAGTGCTCTTGCAATGGCAACGCGCTGCTTCTGTCCGCCGGAGAGCTGTGCCGGATAAGCCTTGGCCTTCTCGCTAAGTCCGACGATTTTCAAAAGCTCCTCTGCCTTTTTCCTGGCATCCTGCCGGGACAGCTTTTTCTCCTGCAGCGTCAGCGGAAAGATGATATTGTCCAGTACCGTGCGCTGCATCAGAAGATTGAAACCCTGGAAAATCATGCTGATGCTCCCGCGAAGCCGGCGCAGCTCCTTCCCCGACAGCGTTCCCAGCTCCTTGCCGAAGGTTGTCACCGTTCCCTCTGTGGGAACCTCCAGGTAATTCAGACACCGTACCAATGTACTCTTTCCCGCCCCCGACATTCCGATGATGCCGTAGATATCTCCCGCTTCAACTGAAAAATTGATATTTTTCAGTGCCTCCACCTTTGCATCCTTGGTGGTGAAGGTCTTGGAGAGATTCTTAACCTCTATAATTGCCATGCATTCTCCCTCATACTCTGCCGGCTGCGTTTGCCTGCCGGCCATCCAAACGCCCCATCCAGCCATCCCGATGTTTTCCAAAGGAAAATCGAGGTAACTATGAGCACTGAATCGTTGCTTTCCAAAAAGAAAAGCGGATGCACCCGCGTGCACCCGCCCTATTATACTCATCCATTCCTGACTTGGAAAGAAAACTCCGCGAGCAGATGCACATCAACAAGCCTCATGGCACATGTCCATGAAGCAGCACATCATTCGCATCATCGATGTGAAGTTGGAACCATGTGCGGTGCGCGTCATCTCGAAAATCTCCTGTCCGTAACTGTTCTTAGGCTAGTATAGTTCAAACTTGGTGTAAATCAACAGTCTATTTAAATCAGCCTTTCCTATTGATTTAGTCGGATAATACACTTCTCCTTCTCATCTGTCAAGCACGAATTACAGGTGCCCCTACTCCACGTTTTTCAATGCTTCTTCCATTGGAATCCGGCGAATACGCCGAAAATCCAGACCGGCAACCAGAAGGTAAGCAATGAATACATACATCAGCATTCTTGCGTATCCCGCAGGCTGTATCACAAACTCAAACCAACCTTCCATGCGCTGCATCATTGCCGTCCAAACCAGCTGCATCAGCCAGGTTCCCACAATAGCGCCGACAATTTCCTCTCCAATGACAATCCAGGTTGTCGTCAGAAGGTAAATGGAAGCAATCTCACTCGATCTGTATCCGAGAATCTTTGTCATGGAGATCGCATCCTCATTTGCCTCGATGATCAGTTTTGTCAAAAGATACATCAGAACCGCTGCAAGTGCAATGCACAGATACTGAAAATAGAGCATATACGATCCCATGGAGTGGTTCAGCTGATCCACCATTTTCGTAAGTTCCTTCGGCGTGATAACCGACGCAATATATCGGGACGGAATATCCTTGATTTCCTCATCGGACAGATAGCCGGAAAAAGCTTCCGCATCCAGATCAAACGTTTCGCGAAAGGCATCAATCGGAAGGAATACCGCAACAGCTCCGTCATACTCCTGCACTCCCGCCACGAGGAATTCATAGGATGTATTTTCGAACTGCGCAGAAAGCGTAATGGTATCTCCCTCTGCTGTGCCGTACTTGGCTGCATAGGCGCTGCTGATATAGGCTTCCCCCACGGATATCAACGGAATGTCTGCATATCGACTGCCCGTTTGCATTCCGTATACCGTTACGCTCTCCTCGGTATCGCTGCTCTTTCTAAGGAGCGTCTTCATTCCGACTTCTTCTGCGGTCTCTGCCGTCGTCGCAAGGATCTCTCCATCCGTATCCTTCCAGGACGTTAGCAACGTCTGATAATCTGCCAAAACGAGTTCAGACGCACGCTCCTGATAATAATTCAGTGTATCCGGCATACCGATGGCCATGGCCAGCAGCAGCATAACGAACAGAATTCCGAACAATAGCACCACATATCCCGGAAGGTTCTGCAGCAGCACGCGCAGACGAAACCTGGCCGGGAATTTCCACCTCGGAAGCCGCATCGCACGCTTGCGCCTGCTCTTTTTTAAATCATGCCGAAGAAACTGCAGCGGCGTTGCCTTCAATTTGTTATGGATAACAATGCTATTGATCAGGAACATCAGTACCACAGGAACGATTGTTGTCTTAACCAGTGCTTCGGAGGAGAAGATCGTCTCATAGCGCGGCAGGCTGTAGCTGTTGTAATACATATTCACCACAACCGTTTTAAACACCGTATATCCCATGATGTTACCAATCACCGACGCAAGCAGTGTGACCAGCACCGGCGCTGCCATATAGTGCCGCAGCAGCTCTCCCCTTGTATAACCAAGTGCACGCAGCGTTCCGACCGCCGAAGCCTCTTTCTGAATGGTATTGCCAATCGTTATGGCAAAAATAAACGCCAGCACCACGATAAGCACATACAAAAGAACACCGCCCATTGCCTTATCGCTGCCGATATCGTCTCTTGTAAACTGAACCGCCTGATTGGCATAGGTCGGAAGATAGCTTTTCAGCTCATTTTCTCCCGCTACCACCTGCGTAATCAGCGCCTTCCTAAACGCATCCGACCAACTTTTTTCCTGCACATCATCTTCTGCACGGCAGGAGATCCCGTTTCCGGCCTCCGTCGTATATAGGAAGGAATAATTGTAGTGGACCACGGAGGAGAGCCGGTCAAACCCGGACTGGGTTAAGAGCCCCACATCAAAACCGATGGCGTCGAACATCACCTCGGTATTTTTCTCGAACAGCGTCGTGTAATCCACGTTCGCCACCAGACCACTGACGGTAAAGTTCTCGCCGGCAATGGTCACCCGGTCACCTACCTTCAGCCCCACATTGTCTGCATGCATCCGGTCAACAGCGACCTCCTGATCATTTTCCGGAAGGGATCCTTCCATGATGCAGGGAAGATCAATTTCGCTGCGCAGCGGGTAGACTCGAATGGTTCCTTCTGTCTGCGTCGTATCGCCGCCTGCATGCTCACGGACTTCGCTTCCTTCCCGATAGAAATTCTCATAAAGCGTAACCGGCCGGGCTTCAAAATCCGGATCTTCCAGGTCATAGCGTTCCTTTAAGATTTCATATTGCGCATCTGCCTGTTCCCCTGCCTTCTTTTGGCAATAGCGCAGAAGATCCGCCATATCACCGGATTCCATCGCTTTTATAAGCTCTGCATCCGCTTCTTCCTTCAGCTCAAAATGACCATCCTCCAGCCGGTATTCCTCGACACTATCCTGCGCCGACTGCTGCATGCTTCCGTTTGCCACATACATTCCGGAAACAAAGCCAATCGTTAATATCAAAAACAGTGCTATAATAATGTATTTCGCCCATTCTCCTGTCAGCTCCCGCCAAATCCGGCGCCGAAGCGGATTACGCGTTTTTATTTTTCCTTGTTCACTCATCTCTTTATCCCTCGCCACAGCCATCGCTGCGCCCGCCTTTTGGGGCATACACCTTCTGAAAAGGTCTGCGTTTTCAAGTCCAATCTTTACCGCTCACCACTCCAGATCGGCTGCCGGAATCTTATTCGCATTTCTCTCATTGCGGCGCACGTTGCCGTCGCGGAGGCGCACGCAGTGGTCGGCCATCTGCCGGATTGCCTCATTGTGCGTTACCATAACCACCGTGTTCCCGTATTGCCGGTTGATCTTCTCAATGAGCTCGAGAATCTCCTTGCTCGTTTTGTAATCCAGCGCCCCCGTCGGTTCGTCGCACAGGAGAAGATCCGGATTTTTTACGATGGCGCGGCCGATAGAAACTCTCTGCTGCTGACCGCCGGAGAGCTGATTGGGCAGCTTATACCGGTGATCCCACAGCCCCAGTGTGTGCAGCAGTTCATCAATGTCCAGCGGACTTTCGGAGAGATATGCCCCAACCTCGATGTTCTCTTTCACATTCAGATTGGCAATCAGGTTGTACATCTGGAAGACATATCCAAGATGCCTGCGCCGATACAGTGTCAGCGCCTTTTCATTCATGTCCTCCATCCGGTCCCCGTTGATATAAATCCTTCCGCTGTCCGCACTGTCGATACCGCCAATGATGTTCAGCAGGGTGGATTTTCCGGATCCCGACGGTCCCAGAAGCACGCAAAACTCTCCCTTCTCCACATCAAAAGAAAGACCTCGCAGCACCTCCTGCCGGGTCTCCCCTTCTCCAAAGCTTTTCTTCAGATCTTCAATGCGCAAAAAACTTTTCTCACTCATCGCCAGCCGCCTCCCTTCCGCAGCCCCATTGCCGGCAGCCACATCGAAATTTCCCGAATGCAAGGGGAAAGTCCCCGGCGCTTTCAAGTATCAAAATCGTGATGCGGATGCTAAGCAATAGTATGTGTTTGAACAATTGTTAGTATTAACTAACTCACATTAAGCATACCACCTCAACCGCGTCGGTTAAATATGCCTAACTTCACAAAAATAAACACGAACGACACCGTCTCTTTTGTAGAAACCGTCTCGTTCGTGTTCACTTCATACAGAGCAACTATTTTCAACGCCTATCTCGATACGATGGCCGGTTGCGCTTGCTCCTCGTTCGATTGTCCAATCGCTGCCACGCAGCGCTGCGCCTCCTCCGGTGTTTACTTCTCACACTTCCAGAAAGAAGCACTGTACGCCGGCAGCAAACTCCCTCCGCCAAAGTCGTGGAGCTTCCCGGTGATCAGATCTATAGCCTGTCCGCAACCTGCGTCAAAATGCGCCGTAAAATCCGTACCGTCCGCATTGATGGCAACCAGCACCCGTTCGTGCTCACTTTTTCGCTCAAATATGCACTGGCGGTTAGTCAACAGCACGCTTCTAAAATCGCCAAAGCAAAGCGCTTCGGAGCTTTTTTTCGCTTCTGCAAGTTTGGAAATCCATTCCGTAAGGTCATTCCATTCCGGGCTCTCCAGCGCAGGACGAAGGCAAGGATCTCCGTCTTCCTTGCGTCCGGTAATCCCCCACTCGCTTCCGTAGTACACGCAGGGAATCCCCGGCATACCGAACAAAAGTGCATAGATCAGCGGCAGGTGCGCCGGATTGGTCAGTGTCGATGCAACTCGGGAAATGTCATGGTTGTCCACAAAGCTCATCAAATGCATGCCCCGGTACAGGCACCACGGGTCCGAACCAAACTGCCGAATCAGCGAATGATTGATTTCGAAGAGATTCATGCTGTTGAAACTGGACCACAGTCCCTTGCAGCACTCGTAATTCGTGGCACTGTTGCACATCTCCGGATTGACGATCTGCTTGTAGTCCCCGCCCAGAATCTCACCTATCATATAAAATTCCGGCTTTTTCTGATCCACATACCAGCGAAGAGCCTTCAGGAAATTCCGGTTCAGCATGTAGGCAACATCCAGACGAAGTCCGTCGATGCCAAACTCATCGATCCACATGCCAACGCTCTCCAGAAGGTAGCTGCGAACCGCCTCATTGTCCAGATTCAGCTTCACAAGGTCATAGTTGCCCTCCCAACCCTCATACCAAAGGCCGTCATTATAGGCATCATTTCCGTCCAGATTCAGATAGAACCAGTCCTTATACGCGCTCTCCCACCGCTTTTGCAGGACATCCTGAAAGGGACCAAATCCGCGTCCTGCATGGTTAAAAACACCGTCAAGGTAGATTTTCATTCCGGCCTCGTGCAACGCCTCACAAACCTTCTTAAAATCCTCATTGGTTCCAAGGCGCGTATCCACCTTCCGGTAATCCCTTGTGTTGTATCCGTGCGTATCGGATTCAAACAGCGGGTTGAACAGCACCGCCGTAACCCCCAGCTTCTGCAGGTGCGGAATCCAGTCCAGCACACGCAAAATACGGTGTTCAAGCTTCCCATCGTTTTCAAAAGGAGCGCCGCACATTCCAAGCGGATAAATCTGATACATTACACTTTCTTCTGCCCACATATTCTCCTCATCCTTTCCCTCATTGCTCCGGCAACATTGTGACTATTCAGTCTATTTTCCCATTCTCTCCATCATTTTCCAACGTCTGTTTTTGCGAATAATCCACATTATCCACAGACTTATCCACATTTTGCAAGGTTTTTGGCTGATTTTGCGGTGATGGTGCCCATATTAAATTGTCGTTCTCTTTCAGCGAATTCGGAAATTTCAAACAACTTTTTTTGCATCTGTTCAGTACCTGCCGCTTTCAACACGAACCTTCCGCTTGCAGATAACTTCATGTTGGAAATTGGCAGGTGGCCGCGCCCCACTACAGCCACTCATCCCAGAATTTCTCTGCCAAACGGCCCACAGCATGACGATCCGTGATCTGCGCCTCTGACCACTCCGCCGGAAAAAGCCGTCTGCATGACGGCGTCACGAATCTCTCATCCATCAGCACGACAATGCCCAGGTCCTCGCTGGTCCGAATCACACGCCCCGCCGCCTGCTGCACCTTATTCATCCCCGGAAAACGATATGCATAATCATACCCGCTGACACCTCTTGCATCAAAGTATTCTTTCAGCAGCTCCCTCTCTGTGCACACCTGCGGAATTCCTGTGCCGATAATCATAACGCCGATGAGCGCATCTCCCTTCAGATCAATTCCTTCACTGAAGATCCCCCCCATCACGCAAAAGCCCAGAAGCGTCCTTTCATTCGAGATTTCCCGAAACCGGGCCAGAAACTCCTCCCGCTCCTTTTCCTGCATGCCGGACTTCTGCAGTAGCAGGGTCGCCTCTCCCGGCAGGTGGCCTTCTATTTTTTCTGCTACTCTTTGCAGAAAAGAATAAGAAGGGAAAAAGATCATATAATTCCCATTCCGCTTGGATACCACCGATGCAATGCACTCTGCCATCGCCTCATAAGTTGTTTCATTTCGCGCCTGATACCTACTGGTGAGATCTCGTACCAGATACAATCCCTGCCGGCGCTTGTCGAACACCGAATGCGCATAAATCTCATAGTCCTGTGCCGTGCCGCCCAGAAGTGCCTTGTAATAGGTGATGGGCAGCAGCGTCGCAGAGAACAGAATCGACGATCGTCCTTTCTCCATACATTCCTGCAGCTTTTTGGACGGATCCATGCATCGCAGATGCGCCGCAATCTCTTTCCCATCTCTTTGCAAATAAGTGACGTATCGCTCATCCAGCTCCTGATACATCAAGCAGAAATGATCCAGCAGGAAGTAAAAGTCAAGGAGCTCCGCCTGCAAGGCCTGTTTCTGCTCCCTCTTCGGGTCATTACGAAGCTTTCCCGACTGGCTGTCAATGCGCAGCTCACTTAGAATTCCGGACATTTCGGTATCCACTTCGGTGGCAAGTCCGCCAAGCTCATGCATGTCGCAGCGGAAAATACCACCCCCGTCACATCCTTCGCCTTCGGTTCGGACAAGCTCCCTCATCTTTCTGGAGATCCGTCCCAGTTTTTTATATAACGCCGGCCAAACATCCTTGACCTTGCTGCGTAGCTGCGCTGCCTCTCTTCGCGAAAGCGCAGCGCTGTACATCTCGCGGCCCCGATCCACCAGATTATGCGCTTCGTCGATGAGGAACAAGTATCTTTGTCCGCCCGATCCCTCTCCAAAAAAACGCCGCAGATAGGCATGCGGATCGAACAGATAATTATAATCGCCGATGATAACATCCGAGAACAAGCTCACATCCAGTGCAAGTTCAAAGGGGCAGACCCGATATTTCTCCGCATAAGCTGCTACGATTTCACGGGTAAAGCTTTCCTCATTGGTGATCAGAGCATAGATGGCGTCATTGATACGATCAAAGTGTCCCCTTGCCCTCTCACAGCTTTCCGGATTGCAATCCGGCTTCTCCAGCACACACACCTTTTCCCTGGCCGTAAGGAGAACACTTTTGCAGGATAAGCCTTTTTCCCGCATCGCCTCGACGGCGCCTTCTGCGCCGGCAGCTGTCACCGTCTTCGCCGTCAGATAAAAGATCCGGTCCGCCTTTCTCTCTCCCACTGCCTTTATCGCCGGGAACAGGGTAGAAATGGTCTTGCCTGTCCCGGTCGGCGCTTCCAGAAATAATTTTCTGCCATGCACAATGGTCCGATAGACACTGGCAGCCAGCTCCTTTTGCCCGTCCCGATACGGATACGGAAATGCCAGCTGATGAATGCTCTTCTGTCGTTTCTCCTGCCATCCTGCCGTAAACTCCGCCCAAGGGCGGTACTGTTCCATCAGCGCCCGAAACCACTCCTCCAGCTCTTCTATGGAATTCTCCTCATAAAAGTGTCGAATCCCTTCCGTCAGAAGATTGCAGTAGGTCATGCGAACGCAGATTTTCTCCAGGTGGTTCTGGCGGGCATACATCCATGCGTAGCATTTTGCCTGTGCAAGATGGACCGGATCCGGCGCTTTGATTCTCCGCAGCGGCCGGTAGGTCGTCTTGATTTCATCAATCGTCCACAGCGCTTCCGTCTGCCCGGGATTGGTTCCATGATAGACTCCGTCCGCACGCCCCTGCAGATGGACGCAAAGGGATTCTCCCTCTGACGGATATGTCCGGGCTTGACTTTCCTGACCATCCTGCGCGTCTGTGCAATTCCCTGTAGCAGAAACGGGCGCACTTTCCCCTGAAAGTGCGCCTTCTCCGATCACCTTATTCTCTCCGGGCAGATATCTCCAGAGTATCTCCAGCGGGATTTCCGGCTTGTAATCTCCCTCTGCCGCGTCCTGAAGCTTGCGATGCATCCGGGAGCCTGCTGCCATCGCCTCTTCCGATCCGCCTCCTGTTCGGTTGTCCAGGTCACCGCCACGGAGCAGAAACTCCACCAGGCCGCGAACCGAAATCGTAATCTCTGTCATGTCTGTATTCTATCACAGGTTGCCGAGTACATCGTTCGTAAAAGTTCATTGCAAAAAGTGTTGTCATACCGCAAAAGTTCGCTGCAAAAAATGCTGCCAAGCCGCAAAAGTTCAATGAAGTGCGCGAAAGCGGCTGTCGTTAACCCCTCCGGGATCAACAAAAGCCGCCTTCCAAATTGACGATACTATGCTCCTCACAGATGCTTTCCGATTTCTTTCATCACTTTGGCTCCCACAATAAATGCGCCGCCAACAGCCGCTGCCGTCCCCAGAACATCCGCGCCATCGACTGAAGAATCAGCCTCACTATTACCGCTAACAGAAAGTCCCTTCTTCCCGTTTTGTACACTCTTCTGAAGTTCCTTCATTTGCTGCCGCTGCAGCTCTAGCTGACTATGCAGGTTTTCTCTTTCAAGGTACTCCTCATACAAGATCTCCGCTGCAGAAATATTCTGTGCCCTGCCGGAACGAAGCATCTTAATCACATACTGAATTGCCTTAGGGTCCTGCAGATTTTTCGGCAAAACCGAAATATCATATTGGTCTCGAATATCCTGAAGTGATTGTCTCTTTCTCTTCAGATTTTCTTCTGCATCCAGTGCAGCAACCTCAAGCTGCGGAAGTTCTCGTTCATAGCGGAATTTCATCAGGTAAAATACCGCAGCGGCACCCCCAATCGTCAAAAACACCCACAAAACCTTTGACAGAATACCTATGTCTGGCGATGTAGTACATCGATTTTTACGTCAGCAGAATTTTTCGTGAAAAAACACAGCCTGCAGAGATGTTCCCATCTCTGCAGGCTGTGCCGTACACATTCACTATACTTATTCCGCCCTTTGCCTTAAAAGAGTACTGCTAACAGCGTTTCCCCTGCCAAGAAGCTCCTAAGGAATCAGTCTAGCTTATACCGCCATCTTCTTTCCGTTCAGGAAATTCTCAAACTCCTCATTGTAGCCGCTATAGGAAACGACCAATCGTCCGCCCAGATCCAGTCCCATAACTCCCAGAAACGACTTCGCATCCACGATGTAACGGCCGTAGCGGTCATTCGCAATATCAACATCAAAATCGCAGCGCTCTGCAGCGCGCACAAAATCCTGCACATCCTTTGGTTCCAGTGTAATATATCTCGTTGTTCTCATTTTCTACCTCCTGTGATTTCCCCAAGTGGTGTTCGTGAGCAATTTTTGTCCAATTTCTATACTCTGATGTCTACTACATTACACATGAACTCAACCCCAAACGCTCATGTTGAAACCTATTATATTCAAGCTTTTCCCATTGTAAATATCCGGATTTTAAATTTTCATCCCTCATTGTCGGTGTTTTTTGGCCATTTATAACGGATCTGTCAAACGTTTGACATTGCCTCCGTAATAATTCACATGTATTTAGCACCCGCATCTCGATTTTGATACTCGAAAGTGCCTGACGGCACTTCTCCTTGCATTCGGAAAACCTCGATGTGGCTGGGCAGAGGTCCTTCGGATCCATGCACTTCTTCCCGGAAATCTTGAAATAGAGCCTGAAATGCGCTTTAATGAGGTGTGTTTGGCAACACTGCAATGGCGCAGTCATATTCAATGGAAGAAACCGCATCGCATGCAGGCTGCCCAAAGTCCATCAAAGAGTATAGAAAAGAGGCAGACATGGATCATTTAACCATTCCCAAGGACTATAAGTCCGCATTGAACCTGCACGAGACACAGGTTGCCATTAAGGTAGTGAAGGACTTTTTCCAGAATATGCTGGCAGAGCGGCTGAACCTTCTGCGGGTATCTGCGCCGCTGTTCGTAGATCCTGCTTCCGGCCTGAATGATAATCTGAACGGAGTGGAGCGCCCTGTCTCCTTTGATATTCTTGAGCAGAACGGTAAGAACGCCGAGGTTGTACAGTCCCTTGCCAAGTGGAAGCGCTATGCGCTGCAGAAATACGGCTTTGCGACCGGTGAGGGCCTCTATACCGACATGAGCGCCATCCGCCGGGATGAGATTACCGACAATATCCATTCCATCTACGTTGACCAATGGGACTGGGAGAAAATCATCCGCAAAGAGGATCGCACCATCGAAACCCTAAAATCAGTGGTTCGCTCTGTGTATCACGTTCTCCGGAAGACGGAGAAGTACATGTCCATCCGGTATGACTACATCTCTGAAATCCTTCCGGATGATATCTTCTTTATTACTACGCACGAGCTCGAGGAGATGTTCCCGGACAACACGCCCAAGGAACGCGAGTATTATATAACCCAGGCAAAGGGAGCTGTCTGCATCATGCAGATCGGTGACAAGCTGGAGAATGGCAAGCCGCACGACGGACGGGCTCCGGACTACGATGACTGGGCGCTTAATGCGGACATTCTGGTTTACTATCCCCTGCTGGATATTGCCCTAGAGTTGTCCTCCATGGGCATTCGCGTCGATGAAGACGCCCTTGCGCAGCAGCTCGAAAAGGCTGGTTGCCCGGAGCGCGCTGAGCTCCCCTTCCAGAAGGCGATTCTGGATGGAAAGCTCCCCTACACCATCGGCGGCGGCATCGGACAATCCCGTATCTGCATGTTCTTCCTTCGAAAGGCACACATCGGAGAAGTGCAGTGCTCGCTGTGGCCCGAAGAGGTCGCAGCTGCATGCAAAACAGCCGGAATTGAGCTGCTGTAACAGCTAATGATGTTGGTGGCAAAGCGTCTTTTTCCACCATGATAAACATATCTAATTGAGTAGGAGGCGGTGACTAACCGTCGTCCTCTCACAGCGCCGTACGTACGGATCCGTATACAGCGCTTTCAATAGTTGACGTGCGCTGATTTTTTCCTTGTATCACCTGTTTATCCTTCGTATAATACAGGGGTATTTTGTATACATTTATACAGAATAGATGCCCATTGTTGTTATTTCACATCACGAATGAAATAGGAGGAAGGAACTATGTCATACGTTGAAGAGGTATATGCACAGCTTGAGAAGAAGCATGCATATGAACCCGAATTTCTTGAGGCCGCCAAGAGAGTCCTCGAGACCATTGCTCCCATTGCCGAGGCCAATGAAGAGCTTTACCGCAAGAACTCTCTTCTGGAGCGTCTGGTTGAGCCGGAGCGAATCATCACATTCCGTGTACCGTGGGTTGATGATGCCGGCAAGCAGCAGGTAAACCTTGGCTACCGCGTACAGTTCAGCTCTGCAATCGGACCGTACAAGGGAGGTCTTCGTTTCCACCCGTCCGTAAACCAGTCCATTCTGAAGTTCCTCGGCTTTGAGCAGATCTTCAAGAACTCTCTGACCGGCCTTCCGATCGGCGGCGGTAAAGGCGGCTCTGATTTTGATCCGAAGGGCAAGTCCGATGCAGAGGTTATGCGCTTCTGCCAGAGCTTCATGACCGAGCTTTGCAAGTACATCGGTGCCAACATTGATGTTCCTGCCGGTGATATCGGTGTCGGCGGACGCGAGATTGGTTACCTGTACGGGCAGTACAAGAGAATCACCGGCCTCTATGAAGGTGTTCTGACCGGTAAAGGTCTGAGCTTCGGCGGATCTTTGGCTAGACCCGAGGCAACCGGATATGGCCTTGTGTACATTACCGATGAGGTTGTAAAGGGCGCCGGAAAGTCTCTGGAGGGCAAGACCGTTGTTGTCTCCGGCTCCGGAAATGTGGCACAGTATGCCATCCAGAAACTCCAGCAGCTCGGCGCAAAGCCGGTTACCTGCTCCGATTCCAATGGCTATGTATATGATCCGGAAGGCATCAAGCTGGATGTTGTTATGGATATCAAGAATGGCCACCGCGGAAGAATCAAAGAGTACGCAGAGAAGGTTGCATCCGCTCAGTATTTTGAGGGCCAGAAGCCTTGGGGCGTAAAGTGCGACATTGCTCTTCCCTGCGCTACACAGAACGAAATCAACGGCGAAGAGGCTAAGACGCTCATCGCCAACGGCTGCTGGTGTGTTTGCGAAGGCGCTAACATGCCTTCCGATGCAGACGCCATTGATCTTTATGACAAGGCTCGTAAGGAGAGCGGCTTCCTCTATATGCCCGCAAAGGCAGCCAATGCCGGCGGCGTAGCTGTTTCTGCTCTTGAAATGAGCCAGAACTCCGAGCGTCTTTCCTGGACCTTCGAGGAAGTGGATGCCAAGCTGAAGGACATCATGACCGGTATCTACAACAAGGTTGCATCCGCTGCAGCCAGATATGGCCACGAGGGCGACTTTGTAACCGGCGCCAACATTGCCGGCTTCGAGAAGGTTGCAGATGCTATGCTCGCACAGGGCAACGTCTGATTCCGTCAGGCATCATCTAAACCATTGTGGAAGGGGAATCCTCGGCCAGAGGATTTCCCTTTTTTCGTGTAGTTATTCAGAACCTGCCGTATTTCAATGTGAATTGTAACGGTTCACTCGCCAGCCAAGCGACACAGTGGCGAGCGTCTGTACAGCAGCCGTGAATTTGGCTGTAAACAGAAGGTTCACATGGAAATGTGGCAGGTGCCAAACAGATACTATATAATACGCTTATGCAAACTTACGAATTGATTGCTCCCTGCCATTTTGGATTAGAGAGCGTTGTTAAAAATGAAATCTATGATCTTGGGTATGAGATTACCGAGGTGGATGACGGCCGTGTCAGCTTCGAAGGTGACATGGACGCCATTGTTCGCGCCAATCTCTCACTTCGCGTGGCAGAGCGTGTCCTTTTAAAGGTTGGCTCCTTTCATGCCGAATCCTTTGAGGATCTCTTTCAGGGTACCAAAGCAATCTCCTGGGAATCGTACCTTCCTTCCGATGCAAAATTCTGGGTGACCAAGGCGTCCAGTGTAAAATCCAAGCTGTTTTCTCCTTCGGACATTCAGTCCGTCATGAAGAAGGCCATGGTTTCCCGCATGTCCCAGCACTACGGTCTGACGCAGTTTCCGGAAACCGGAAATCCTTATCCGGTCCGCGTATTTCTTAAAAAGGATCAGGTGACGGTTGCCATCGACACGACCGGGGAATCCCTTCACAAGCGCGGCTACCGCAAATATAAGGTGGCTGCTCCCATCGCTGAGAATCTCGCAGCCGGTCTGATCCAGCTAACCCCGTGGAAGCCGGGGCGGACTCTGGTGGACCCATTCTGCGGATCCGGAACGTTTCTTATTGAGGCCGCTATGCTCAGTGCGCACATTGCGCCGGGCCTTACCAGGAGCTTTACCTCTGAGTCCTGGACCAATCTGATCCCTGCCGCCTCCTGGAAAGATGTCCGCGAAGAGCTGCGGGAAGAAATTGATACCGGTGTATCCTGTGATCTTCAGGGATACGATATCGACCGGGACGCCATTTATGCCGCACGGGAAAATGCCAAGCTGGCCGGCGTGGATCATCTGATTCACTTCCAGGTGCGACCGGTCAGTGAGCTCTCACACCCCCGTTCTTACGGCTTTATCATTACGAACCCGCCCTACGGTGAGCGTCTGGAAGGCGAGAAAGAACAGGCACAGGAGTTAATCAGCTTATACCGAACTCTTGGTGAGCGCTACAAAGCGCTATCCTCCTGGTCCATGTATGTGATCACCTCCTACGCCGACGCAGAGAAGGCACTGAATCTGAAATCACAGAAGAACCGGAAAATCTATAATGGCATGATTAAGACCTATTTTTACATGTTCCCGGGTCCCAAGCCAGGAAGCAACCAGCGCCGTTAAAGAGATTGACGATCCATACACACTTGTAACTATCCAAAGTCCCAAATGGAGTTTACAGAAAGGCTTTGTTATATGAGGATGCAGCTTGTATTTGCAACCGGCAATCCGGATAAGGTACGGGAAATCCGGGAGATTTTAAACGATCCTGAGCTGACCGTTTTCAGCATGCGGGAGGTCGGCATTTCTTCCGACCCGGAGGAAAATGGAACCACCTTTGAGGAAAATGCCCTCATCAAAGCAAGAGCTGCCGCCGAGTTTCTCTTTGCCAAGCCCATTTCGGCTCCCCTAGATCCGAATATTCCGACCTTCGTTCTGTCCGATGATTCCGGACTGGTGGTGGATGCACTGGACGGTGCTCCCGGCATTTTGTCCGCAAGGTATCTTGGAAGAGACACCTCCTATCCCGAGAAAATGGGTTATATTTTAAATCGGCTGGACGGTTTCTTCGGCCCTGAGCGCAGCGCACGCTTTGTCTGCGCCTGTGCCGCGGTCTATCCGTCCCTTTCGGCATCTGCAGGTGCCACCGATCCGGATGGTAAAGAACATCTGGAGGAATGTGTCGTAACGGCTGCCATGGAGGGTGAGATCGCAGACTCCATCCGCGGTCAGCACGGCTTTGGGTATGATCCGTTTTTCTATCTTCCGGAGCTTGGAAAGACCAGTGCCGAGCTTACCGATGAAGAAAAAAATGCCATTTCCCACCGCGGTAAGGCACTCCGCAGCATGATGGATACTCTGCAGAAAGTGCTTGCCTCATGAAAATTCTCATCATCAGCGACACACATCGCAGGGATGAGCAGTTTGTCCGCGTCATGGAGAAAGAGGCTCCCGTTGATATGATCATTCACGCCGGCGATGCAGAAGGTTCCGAGGATGAGTTCTCCCGCATTGCCGGCATGCCTATTCTCTACGTTGCCGGCAACAACGACCACGCTACGCTCGCCCCCCGCACTCTTTTAGTGCCCGTCGGCAATCAAAGAGCCTTCGTCGCCCACGGGCATCTCTATCAGGTGTATCTATCCACAGCCGCCATTGAGCGAGAGGCCCGTATGCGGCATTGTCAGATCGCCATTTTCGGTCACACACATGTTCCGCTCCTGGAAACCTCCAAGAATGGCATTCTCCTTTTAAATCCCGGAAGCCTCGGATATCCTCGGCAGGCAGGATATCAACCCTCCTACGCTGTAATGGAAACCAACGAACAAGGTGATCTTGTAAAGGCACAGATACGTTATCTGAGCAAAGGGAAAGCTGCGCAGCAGCGGTTTTGCGAATAGGGTTCTGAATAGTTAGGGAAATGCTGATTAAATCAGCATTTCTTTAGCTATATGTAGTATAAAAACGAACGCAGCCGCCCCCATGCTGCTTCATCCCAGTCATTATCCATCGACATCTCAAATACCGGTGCCTTGCAGGCCTCCTTCAAACCCCGCATTTCCAGAATCATTGCCGTGTTCTCATAGCGAGGCGCCAGCATCAAAATGCCCTGCAGGCAGCCGGACATTTCCACCGCCTTTGCAAAGCGATAGCGTCCGTTTCCTCCTGCAAACTGCGGCAGTGTCTGCTGTGCCGTCTTTATAAGATCATTGGCAGCAGCCGGATCTCAATCCGTTCTGCATCCAGATCCGTTGGCACCTCTGTGGCAGGTCGCTGCCGCAGACTGTTCAAAAATGCCTCAATGCGCGTAATGACTCCAACGTTGGAAAAATGCTCATCCACCTCAATCTGCAGATATGGCTTATCCCCCATTTCCTGCCGAAACAGATGTGCCAGCATCGTATCCGGTCCGCATCCGTGATTGGTCAGATAAACGGCATAGAGATTGGGATGGGCAGCAATGATTTTGGCTCCGGAAATAATGTGCTGTCCAAACGGATAGAACAGATTTTCATATTCTTCGGAAATATCCAGTGAATGGGCCGGAAGATGGCTGAGCGTTATCACCTTATACCCCCGCTCCAGCAGAAGCTCCGGAATCCCCATGTTTAAAATCGGATCTGACACGCCGTAATTGCGAGTAATGAGCACCAGCACCTTGTCGGAAGGCTTCAGGGATGATAAAAGCTCCTTCCCCTTTTTCTCCACGGCAGCGGTATGACGCCGCACGGCCATTGCTCCGGACAAAAGTGCCTTGGCACAAAGCGGCTTGGGAATTCCCAGTATTTTACCCAGTCCGACCATAGCCCCCGCCATGGCCTCCTTGCCAAAATCGAGGTCAAACACAGGGCTTAGCAGTTCAATCCCATAGTTCTCGATCTGCAGTGCTCTGGCCACAGACACTGCTGCCGTCTGCATATATACGCAGCCATAGTTATGCTTCACATGGCTTTTCTCATGCTTCATGGTATGAATGGTCGGCAGGAAAATATAATCCACCTTCCGGTCAATAAGCTGCTGCATATGTCCATAGATCAGCTTCACCGGATAGCAGGTTTCGCCCTGTGCCAGCTGCTGCGACAGCCGAATCGTATCTTCACTCGTAGGCTCCGTCAAAAGCACGTTGTAGCCAAGCGATGTGAAAAAGGCATTGGCCATGGGAAAGAACTTGTGGATCATCAGGACAAATGGAATCCCTACTGTTTTTTTGCCCGGATCTCTTTCCCCGGTATAACCATCCAAAAGCAACCGATCTGCCTGCCGATAGAACGCAATATTCTTCTGTATCTCCTCGTTTTTCCTTGTGTCCTCCTGATGCATCGGTCCGTCAAATCCGGTAAAGGTGCTGTTCCCGTCACCAACGGCTTCCTGTGCCAGAAGCGCCGCTCCAAAGGCTCCGCTGATGGAAAAACAAGGACTTACCTGCACTCTGTCCCCATAAGCCGACTGGAATGCCGCCACAATTCCCGGATTGTAATCGACGCCGCCCTGCAGCACGATATGCTGCCCTACCGGTTTAGAGCCAACCACCTTGTGCAGATAATTCTGTACGATGGAATGACACAGGCCTGCCGCAATTTCTGCCTGTGATACCCCCTCCGCCGCAGCAGATGCAATGGCCGTCTCAATAAAAACCGTACACCGCTCCCCCAGTAATGCCGGATGCCTCGCTGTAAGTGCCAATGGTCCAAAATCACCAAGCGGTATTCCCATCCTTGCCGACTGCTCTTCTACGAAGGAGCCGGTTCCTGCGGCACAGATTTTGTTCATCTGAAAATCAACAACCTCGCCGTTTTTCAGACTGATGTATTTGCTGTCCTGGCCGCCGATCTCAAATACCGTATCCACCTCCGGCACCCAGTATGCAGCGCCTTTGGCCTGTGCCGTAATCTCATCCCGTATCGCATCGGCACCGATCCGTTTTCCGATTCGTTCGCGTCCGGATCCGGTGACGCCTACCGCTGTAAAGGTAACATCTCCGTATTTTTCGCGAATCCGGTCAAGTCCTTTCCTGACAGCCCCCTCCGGATTCCCTGCCGTTCGAAGGTACTGGAAATCCACCAGAGTACCATCACTTCCTATGAGCACCAGATCTGTGCTGGTGGATCCAATGTCAATTCCCAGCGCACATCCCTGCTCCGGAATGCACTCTGTCTTCTCCGGTTCCGCAAGGTTCGTTCCTTCCCGCAGCTTCAACGGAGGCAGGTATGCCGATTCCTTGCTGTTTGCCTGCGCGCTGCGTAGTGCAGACAGCAGCTCTTCCACCGTGTAGTCTCCCTGCGCGTGAAGCGCTGCCCCGAGTGCCGCCTCATAACAGGCATGTTCCGGTACAATCAGTTCATCCTCCCGGAGCTGAAAAATCTCACGTATGGCACGAATTACACCTGCATTCTTCGTAACCCCTCCGCAGAATACTACAGGCTTGCAAACCGGAAGATTCCGCACAATCGTGGCTTTATAATTGCGAATCATGGCATAACATAATCCCAGCAGGATATCCGGAATCGACGTACCTTCCTGCTGACGATGAATGATATCTGTCTTCGCAAATACCGCACATCGTCCGGACAGACGAGGGATACTTTCAACGTGAACCTTCTGCTTGCAGGCAAATTCACGATTGAAATTGGCAGGCGGCCAAGGCGCGGCGTTTGACTTACCTATCACATGTTTCTATAATCAAACCTGCATTAGTTTTACCTAATATCATTGCAAAGTATACCATGCGCATGATCTCTGTGCCGTTGTTACAGCAACGATCGATTTAGTAACGATTTGAAGGAATGGCTTCAAGATGGAAGAAAGTTTCGAGCAGTATTATTCTGTTTTGCAAAAATGTGGTGTATTCCGCGATATCCAACCGCGCAGATACCAGGATGTCCTTACCTGCCTTCACGCTCGGATGGCACACTATGACAGGGGCATGCGCATTACAGAATACGGTGAGCGCAGCAGTAAGGCCGGTATCATGCTGGATGGTACGGTAGAAGAATTTTTCTATGACGAGAATGGCGATCAGGTGAATATCTGCCGTTTACAGCAAGGGCAGGTGTTTGGCTCCGAGCTGGCAGCAACCGGCTGGACTACCAGTCCGGTTTGTCTGGAGGCCAGCTCCGACTGCACGGTCATGCTCCTGGACTTTGGCGCACTGATGTCTGGCAACACCATTGGATGTCCTTGTCGGATGCAGGTGTCCGCTAATCTTCTCCAGGATATGGCGCAGCAGCTTTTATTTTTCAATACAAAGGTGAAAATTCTGGCGCAGAAAAGAGTGCGGGATCGATTGAAGATTTATCTGCAAACCTTGATCCCGGATAATAAGGGCTGCTACCACCTGCCCTATAACCGCACGGAGTTGGCGGAATTTTTATGTGTAGACCGAAGTGCACTCTCCCGTGAGCTGTGCCGAATGCGGGACGAGGGGCTTCTTACCTTCTCCGGATCCAGAATTACGCTTTTAACCGAGAAATAGCGAAGGTAGCTACCGTTTACCTTCGCTGTGATCACGTTATCGCAAAAAAGCCTCACACAGTTCCCTGTGTGAGGCTTCCTCTGTATGTGACAAGATTCGAACTCGCGACCTTCTGGTCCGTAGCCAGACGCTCTATCCAGCTGAGCTACACATACACATCGCTGCGAAGCACTTGTTTCGCAACGAAGATTACTATACCGAAATTCCTCACCTTTGTCAATGCCTTTTCGCCGTTTTTTCGATTGTCATTCAAATGCTACGCGACGGGTCCTGGCGGAGTTG
>CAVKRN010000029.1:0-27488 GCA_963658695.1 bacterium | reverse complement strand
TTTGCAAACGATGTACTAGCTGCGGTACGGACAGGTACATAAGAATAAGGTGAACATGGATAAAATGACTAAAAAAGAGCACATCAAATTGTAAAAATAATC
The DNA here is from genome assembly GCA_963658695.1 of bacterium. Lineage (GTDB taxonomy): Bacteria > Bacillota > Clostridia > Lachnospirales > Lachnospiraceae > CAG-791. The sequence continues at coordinate 27,386 of CAVKRN010000029.1, read as the reverse complement.
AGATTGACATAAACGTAACGCAGAACTATAGTTAAAAAGCAACATGAGCAAGCGGTTGCGCAAAATGAAACTTGTGCAATGCGCGGACTGAACGGCTCGTGCGGACCGAATGGTCGGTCATATGGTCGCAAAGGCGGCGATAACAGGAGGGTAGTTATTTATGAAGAAAAGACTTGTTTCGGCATTGATGGCAGGTGTTCTTGCATCGGCGATGCTCGCCGGCTGCGGAAGTTCCGGAAGTTCTTCGGATGCATCGGCAGACACTGCTGCTACAGAGACAGCAGAAGCGGCAGCGGAGGAGACAACAGAGGCAGCTGCAGAGGAAGAGGCTGCAGAGCCGGTGGAACTCAACTACAGTGGTGAGATTAAGGTTTGGGTTGCAGACGCAGCGGTTGATTTCACAAACGAGCAGATCAGCAAGTTCGTTGAGGCCAATGAAGGCGTGAAGGACGCAACCTTTACGGTAGAGGCAGTTGGTGAAGGTGATGCCGCTTCCAATATGATTACAGACGTAGAAGCCGGCGGCGACATTTACGGCTTTGCACAGGACCAGATCGCACGTCTGGTTTCGGCAGGCGCACTCGAAGAGGTTGCTCCGGAGAACGTCGATGCCGTAACGTCCGAAAACGATGAGGGTGCTGTCGCTGCAGCAACCGTTGGGTCTGTACTGTATGCATATCCGCTGACGTCGGATAACGGCTACTTTATGTATTACGACAAGAGCGTTGTGACCGATCCTACGGATCTGGATACCATCCTTGCAGACTGCAAGTCGGCCGGAAAGAACTTCTATATGGAGATCAACTCCGGCTGGTATCAGACCGCATTCTTCTTCGGAACCGGGTGCAATCTTTCCTATGAGACGGACGATGCGGGTAACTTTACCAGCGCTACCGTTGATTATGCTTCGGATGCCGGTGTTACCGCGTTAAAGACCATGATTGCTATGCAGGAGTCCGGTGTATTTGTCAATGGCTCTACGGCAGGAACCGCAACCAACATCGGAGCCATTGTAGACGGTACATGGGATGCAACCACTCTGAAAGAGGTTCTTGGCGACAATTATGCCTGCGCAAAGCTCCCGTCCTTTAAGGGCGCAGATGGCAACACCTATCAAATGTCTGGGTTCTCCGGCTACAAGCTTCTTGGCGTAAAACCGCAGGAGGATGAAGATAAGCTGGCTGTGTGCGATGCATTGGCGGCATATCTTGCAGGCGGCGAGGTTCAGCTGGCTCGCTATGAAGCACTTGGCTGGGGGCCGTCTAACGTAGAGGCACAGCAGTCGGATGCAGTAAAGGCAGACGAGGCACTGTCCGCACTGAATGAGCAGATGCTCGAGGACAAGCCGCAGGGACAGTATCCCGGCGACTACTGGACACTGGCAACCGGACTTGGTGATGATGTTATCTCCGGAGCACTCACGAGCAAGAGCAGCGATGAGGATCTTCTGGCTGCACTGCAGAGCTTCCAGGATACCTGCATTTCCTATGCAAAGTAATAAACATTGCGTAACGGTTTAGCACCCACATTTCGATTTTGATACTCGAAAGTGACCGATAGCACTTTTTCCTTGCATTCGGAAAACATCGATGTGGCAAATGCTGAACGAATACAACATCCCGGCACTCGCCCGTAGCTACGCAAAGTGTTGGCGGGCGGAGCAAACGGCAGAGCATGTAGGCTCCTGCAGAATAAAACCGGGATGTGCGGAGGGGGAAGAGAGACGGAGCCGGCAGATTCATCTTGCCGGCTCCTATCATACCGGAACAGAAAAGAAAAGGGGACCAATGGCTTGAAGCAGGAACATCTGCAGAGATCCTTGGTTCGAGGTATCCGAAGTGGTAACTCAGGAACAGGGGGAAATCGTCATGAGCAAACAAACGCTGAACGGGAAGTCAAAGAATTCATCCGGTACAGCGCTTGCAGCATTGGGAGAAAACATTCGGGAGATTGGAACAACCTTTGCGCAAGGGGATTGGAAAACCAGACTTTCTTATGTGGTGATGGGAGCAGGGCCGCTGCTGCGCGGGCAGATTGCAAAAGGGCTTGCGTTCCTGGCAGCGGAGATTCTGTTTATCCTTTATATGGTGCAGTTCGGCTGGCAGTATGTCAGCAAGATTACTACACTGGGAACCGTGGAGACACAGAAGGTTCGCCGCAAGACGGTTTACGGAGACAACAGCTTTCTGATCCTGTTGTTTGGCATTCTGACCATCATTTTGATCGTCATGCTCATTGTGATCTGGCGGATGAATGTGAAGGAGAATTTCCTGGAGGAAAAGCGGCTCAAGGAAGGAAAGGAGCTCCCGAGCAACCGGAAGACGCTGCGCTCGCTTCTGGACGAGAACTTCCACATTACGCTGCTGTCTGTCCCGGTGCTGGGCATCTTTGTTTTTACCGTGTTGCCGATCATCTTCATGGTATGCGTTGCGTTTACCAATTATGACAAGGAACACCAGTCTCCGACCAATCTCTTTACCTGGGTTGGACTGGAGAACTTCAGGAACCTGTTCAGCTTTGGAACCAATGGCTTTGGCTCTACATTCCTGACGGTGCTTACATGGACGCTGATATGGGCCTTTTTTGCAACGTTCATCGATTATTTCCTTGGCCTTGCCGTTGCCATGCTGATCAACAAGAAGGGCATTCGCTTCAAGAAGCTCTGGAGAACCATTCTGGTTATGACCATCGCGGTTCCGCAGTTCGTGTCCCTTCTGTATATTACCAAGATGTTCGCTACCGACGGCATTGTTAACGGTTTCCTGATTTCCCATGGCATTGTATCCAGCCCGGTTCCGTTCTGGACGGATCCGACGCTGGCGAAGGTAATGATCATCCTGGTGAATATCTGGATCGGTATTCCGTATCTGATGCTGATTTCCACCGGACTTCTGATGAACATTCCGGGGGACCTTTACGAAAGTGCGAAGATCGACGGCGCCAATCCGGCGCAGATGTTCTTCCACATCACATTGCCCTACATGCTGTTCGTCACAGGACCGTTCCTTCTGACACAGTTCACCGGCAACCTGAACAACTTCAATGTGATCTATCTTCTGACGCAGGGTAAGCCGTTGTCAACAAGCCTGACCGGAAATGCCGGCAACACGGACCTTCTGGTTACCTGGCTTTACAAAATGACGGTGACCGACACCAACTATAAAATGGCCGCAGTCATCGGCATCATGGTATTCCTTGTAACAGCGGTGGTTTCTCTGGTTGTTTACAACATGCTGCCGTCGGTAAAGGATGAGGAGGGCTTCCAGTGATGAGTGCCAATCATACAAATACCCCAAAAACTGCCTCCATGTCGGGAAGACGCAGGGCAGGAAACATTGCAGCCTATATCGCGCTGATTCTGATCAGCATCATCTGGCTGTTCCCGTTCTTCGGACTGGTCATGACGAGCTTTCGTTCCTATGCAACGGAATACGGCGGTGTTGCCAGTTATGTGATTCCGCAGAAGTTCTCGCTGGACAACTATAAATTCCTGGTGTCCGGAGAAACCAATTATCTTCTGTGGTATCGGAATACCATTATCATTGCGTTCTTTGTTGCGATTCTGCAGACACTGATTGTACTGTGCGTTTCATACGCCCTGTCCAGGATGCGCTTTACGGGACGAAAGCTCCTCATGAGAATCTGGTTGATTTTGGGAATGTTCCCGGGATTCCTTACGATGATCTGCCTGTACTTCCTGCTCAAGCAGTTCGGGCTGACTCAGGCCGGTGCCATTCCGGGGCTGATTCTGGTATCGGCGGCCAGCAGCGGCATGGGCTACTATGTGTGCAAGGGCTACTTTGATACCATTCCGAAGGCACTGGATGAGGCGGCACGCATTGACGGAGCCAACCGCTTCCAGATCATGTATCAGATGATTCTGCCTTTGTCGAAGCCAATTGTAATCTATACGGCACTCACTGCCTTCATGGCACCCTGGTGCGACTATATCTTCGCATCCTACGTGGCATTCGGACACGACAGCAGCTACAACGTGGCAGTAGGTATGACACGTTGGGTATGGACCAATGACTATCAGGGGTACTTCACCAGGTTCTGCGCGGGCGGTGTTCTGGTTGCCATTCCGGTCACCATTTTGTTCATGTGCCTGCAAAAGTATTACGTAGAAGGTGTGACAGGCGGAGCTGTAAAGGGGTAAGCAAGGCAAGTAAAGGGGAAATATCCTATGCCAGCCAATCTGACCATTGATGACATTGCAGAAGCGCTCGGGGTATCCAAAACAACGGTATCCCGGGCGATTTCTGGGAAAGGGCGCATTTCAAAGGAAACAACCGAACGGGTGCGCGCCTATATTGAAGAGCATAACTATAAGCCAAACGTGTATGCGCAGGGCCTGGCGAAGCAGTGTACCAGGAATATCGGTGTAATCTGGCCCGAGGATACCGAGGCAGAGACCCTTCCTTTCTTTCAGAAGTGTCTTCTGGGAATCAACCGGGTGACTACAACAGAAGGGTATGATCTCCTCCTGACCATCACGAATGGAAATGAAAATGAGACGGACGCCATTCGCCGCATTGTGGAGAATCACAAGGTAGATGGCATCATTCTGACCAGAACCCTGGTCGAGGATGCAGCAGCCGAATATTTGACGGAGACCGGTATTCCGTTTGTAAGCATCGGGAGCTGCGAGGATCCGCAGCGCATCTGTGTGGACAATGAAAACGAAGAGGCTTGTATCGCACTGACCAGGCGCCTTCTTGATATGGGAATCCAACGCCTGGCGCTGATTGGAGGCTCCTTTGGACACGTGATTTCCAGAACGAGGCTGCGCGGATTTCAAAAGGGATTTGAAGCCATAGGCAAATCACCGGACCCGAATCTGATTTATATGGGCGTTCGGAACGCAGAAGAGGTGGAACAGGCAGTGCTGCAGCTGATGGAATCCGGTGCGGAAGGGATCATCGGTATGGATGATCGCATTACCGGGGAGATTCTGTCGGTATGTCACAGGAAGGGTATTGCGGTTCCGAGGCAGCTGCGTCTTGCTTCGTTTTATGACAGTACGCTTCTGGAGCATGCGGTCCCGGCGGTGACATCCGTTCAGTTCGATGATGCAGCGCTGGGGGCAGAGGCGGCACAAACGCTGCTTGCGCTTTTACGCGGTGAGGTGGTCACGAGCCGGTATTTGAATCATTACCGGATTGAACTGAGAGAGACGGTGTGCTAGGGGAATGCAGATTCCATCAGCGTTTCTCTGAAAAAGTACCGACATAAGGGAGAGAAAAGAGTGAGAACAACACTGACGAGCAAATCTGTTTTGGGATATACCCCGCAGCATCTGACGTTAGACGGGCAGCCTTGGTTTCCGATGATGGGGGAGATTCACTATAGCCGTGTTGAAGCCTCTGATTGGGAGGAGGAGCTCTACAAGATGAAGGCAGGCGGCATCGATCTGGTGTCTGCCTACACGATCTGGATTCACCACGAAGAGATCGAAAATGTGTGGGACTTTACCGGCAATCGAAACCTTCGGAAGTTTCTGGAAACGGTGAAGGCGTGTGGTATGCACTGCGTTCTTCGCATCGGCCCGTGGGCACACGGCGAGGTTCGCAACGGCGGCTTTCCGGACTGGCTGGTTGAGAAGGAAAAAAATCATCTCCTGACCACCAGAACCAATGACCCCGCCTATCTGGAGGAGGTGCGCAAGTTCTACGGACAGATTGCCGGACAGGCCAAGGGGCTTTTACTGCAGGATGATGGCCCGATTGCCATGATTCAGATAGAAAATGAATACGGGCATGTCGGCGGACGAATCGGTGAAGAGGGCGAGGAGCATATGCGAACGCTCCGCTTGCTAGCCAAGGACGCTGGACTAACCAGCCAGATTTACACGGCAACCGGCTGGGGCGGCGCTGTTACCGGCGGTATGCTGCCGGTGATGGGCGGATACTGCGAAGCACCGTGGGATCAGCGGCTTACCGAAATTGAGCCCTCCGGGAACTATCTGTTCACAAAAGAACGCAACGATCACAACATTGGATCCGATCATGGCCTTGGCATTGGAATTACCTTTGATATGAACCGGTATCCGTATCTTACGGCAGAGCTGGGAGGCGGCCTTCAGGTGACAAGTCATCGTCGCCCGGTGGCGACCGGGAAGGATACGGAGGCTATGACGCTTGTGAAGCTGGGAAGCGGATGCAACCTTCTAGGCTATTACATGTACCACGGCGGAACAAATCCGGAGGGAAAGCTTACAACGCTCCAGGAATCCAGGGAAACCGGTTATCCCAACGATCTGCCGGTGAAATCCTATGATTTCAATGCGCCCATCCGGGAATACGGACAGCTGGGAGATGCCTATCGCAGAATCCGCAGGCTTTCTCTTTTTATTCATGATTTTGGCGATGCATTGACCGAAATGGATTATATTCCGCAGCCGGGAAACCCGGAGAAGGTGGACAATTTTGACACGCTTCGCACGGCCGTCCGCAGCAATCAAAAGACCGGGCAGGGTTACTATTTTGTCAACAACTACGTGCGACGCTACGGTACAAAAACCTTTGAGGAAGCGGAGCTGTGTGCGTATGACGAGGATGGCCATACGGTCCTTGCGGATTACGGGAAACAGGATGTACTGGCGGGCAGCTATTATTTTTACCCGTTCGGGATGCCCATTGGACAAACAGCAGTTCTGGAACAGGCGCACGCGGTGCCGCTTTGCTGTCTTCGGGATACAGAGGGGCAGCCGGATACCTATGTCTTCTATACCAAGGACGGCGTCCTTCCTAATTATAGGATCCGCGGAGAGCTGGAAGGCTGCAGAATCTTGACACTGCGGGAAGAGGATGCATTGCGAGCGCAGAAGCTGATTCTGGGTGGCAGAGAGGTCCTGGTGATCAGTGATACGGATTTCTATCAGTCGCCGGAAGACATCAGGAAAGGGACCATGCATGGATTGTGCCGCGGAAAGACTTCGGTTATGCCGGCATTTCAGTGCTATCCGCTTCTGAAGCAGGCACCGGATGGCTGGGAGGTGTGCCTGCGGGACGGTGAAATGGCGGCACCGGAAGTGGACACGTCGGGCAATCTGCTGACGGATAAAGAAGCATTTCTGGAGAAGGAAGCACTGGTCTGGTATGAACGCAGAGACCTGCAGCAAAGCGGTGTACACTGCAGCGCAGAGGGTGAGAAGAGCCGGTGCGATGGGCAGGATCTTACGCTTTCTGTCTGTGTGGACGGTGTTGCAAAAGAGCTGGCGGAAGCAATTTTATGCATTGACTACGAAGGCGAATCGGCGCAGCTCTATAAGGACGGCAAGCTGGTGGCGGATAATTTCTATACGGGGCAGGTTTGGGAAATCGGTCTCAAGCATTTGGTTAAGAGCGGAAGTGTCGAGCTGACAGCGGTGATCCATCCGCTGCAGGAAGATGCGCCGATCTATATCGAACGCCACCCGAGGATGGAAAACCACGTGGCCTGCCGGGTCAATGCAGTGGCGACAGAAGTGGTCTTTCGAATGGGCAATTAATAAAACTTAAACAACGGAAACAAGTGGATATTTTAATTCCGCTGTGCCACAATAGTTCTGTGTGAAATCCCAACATTAAATGGGACGACAAATCGCTGAAACGCAGGAATTTGCACATGGTACAGGGGGATAAGACATGGATAAATTAAATAAAGCAGTATATCAATACGGGACAGAGGAAAACCGCGCCTTTCTAAAACAGGAATGCGAGGAGCTTCTTCGCTTTGGACGCGCCTTCCCTTCGCCGGAGGGCGGTGCCTACTGGCTGGGAGATGACGGGACACCGTGGAAGGAACGCAGCCGCGAAACCTGGATCACCTGTCGTATGACACATGTATATAGTCTTGGCACGATACTGGGATACCCCGGGAGTGAGGAACTGGTGGATGCCGGTCTGCGAGGGCTTCTGGAGGAACTGCAGGATAAAGAGCACGACGGATGGTATGCGGCTGCAACGGCAGAGGGAGAGAAACTTGGCCCCAAGCAGTGCTACGCTCATGCCTTTGTGATTCTGGCAGCTTCCAGTGCTTTGCTGGCCGGAAGACCTGGCGCAGCGGAGCTTCTTGCGCATGCAAAAGAGGTGTATGACCGGTATTTCTGGAATGAAGAGGAAGGGCTTTCTGCGGATACCTGGAATACCGAGTTCACTGAGCTGGATCCTTACCGCGGCGTGAATGCCAACATGCACACCGTGGAGGCATTTCTGGCAGTGGCGGATGCGGAAGGTAATGAAGCCTATCGCGCGCGCGCGGGACGCATCATCGGGCATGTCGTTGCATGGGCAAAGGCCAACAACTGGCGGATTCCGGAACATTTTACCAGTGACTGGACGCCGGATCTGGAATGCAACAAGGATAAGCCGGACGACCCGTTTAAGCCCTATGGGGCAACGCCGGGGCATGGAATCGAATGGGCGAGACTGATCACACAGTGGGCGCTTTCAACTTGGCAAGGTGGCTCCGATGTGATACCGGCGCAGGCAAGTCCCTTTATTGATGCGGCGGAGGCACTGTTCCTTCGCGCGGTGGAGGATGGATGGAATACGGACGGCGCGCCGGGAATCGTTTATACCACCGACTGGGATGGGAAACCGGTGGTGCATGACCGTATGCACTGGACGCTGGCAGAAGCCATCAATACTGCAGCGGTTTTGTATCAGGTGACCGGGAAGGAAATCTACAACAATTATTACGGCCAGTTCCTGAAGTATCTGGACGAGGTGGTGAAGGATCATGAAAATGGATCGTGGTTTCACCAGCTGGACCGGAACAATCGGCTGCTGGGTACGGTCTGGCCGGGGAAGTCGGATTTGTATCATGCGGTGCAGTCGATGTTGATTCCGTATTATCCGGCAAATCGATCCATTGCAGCGGCCGTGAAGGAAGCCAACCAGAGGACCTGATATGCGGATGATAACACAATGAGAATAGTTGCCATATAGATGCTGATCAAGCGGCAGAGTCCGTCGCCGTCTGTTGCCTATACAGTAACAAATACCAGGATCAAAAGGATGAAATCCGTTGAAAAGCAGGGATGAATCCTTGGACCCTGGTATTATTGTTGTGTGGCAACATACAGAGGTGTGAAATGCCACTTAGCATATTGAAAATACCTTGTTAAACTTTAAAAAATTCTTACAATTAGCGTCTGCTTACGGAGTAAGATGAATTTTTAAGAATAGGTGGCGTCTGTTGTGAAGAATCGGGGAGAATCTGCAAACCGTTTGTGTAATGGTAACGTACAACGGCGAGCAGAAGAAAAAGTGAGGTAAGGGGCGATGAGCGTTGGAAGAATGCTCGCTGAGCTTCTTGGACAGGCTGATGTTTCAAAGAATACGATCATCCGGAAGACCGGTATTGATCGGTCGACGTTCTATCAGATTCTGAGGGGGACACGTGTAGCGACGGAGGAGCAGCTGCAGAAAATCTGCTATTTTATCCATGCAGATGGGGATTATTTTACGCGGCTGATCGATTGTTATGAGCAGGAGCGCGCAGGAGAGAAGGCGGAGCAAAGAAGGTGCGTTCGAGCGTTTATTGAGGCGCTTTCTGCGGAGGATAGTGAGCCTGCAGGGAAAGCGGAGGAGATCTTTTCAAAGTTTGTGCGCAGGGAGATGGAGATCGGCAACACGAAGTTCGATATGTTTCTTCCGTCGAACAGCGTGTGTACGGCCAAGCTGTACTGCGCAATAACGGAGCAGTCTGTTGCGAAGGGAGGAGCAGAGCTGCGCCAGATTATCGCGGAGGATGACGGCAAAGAGGAGACGGTAGAGGAGAGCTTTCGGAGATTGACGGAGTGGATTGGTTATCTTCGAAGCCAGCGGGCCAAGTTCCACGCGTACCGCATGCCGGTTTCTATGGCCGGATTAAGGACAAATGCGTTTCCGTTCTACATCGTCGGACAGCAGACGCTGATTGTCGTCAGCTTTGATGAGAAGCAGATGGTGGTCAGTACAAATCCGCAGGTGGTGAAGGCGTATTGGGAGAATTTTCAGAATGTGCTGACGGAGGCTGCGGAGGTGGCCAGCACGGAGGCAACCACGGAAAAGGTGCGAAGCTTTCTGCTGCAGCTGTGGCAGAATGCAGGAGAGGAGCCGGTGTATGTCCTTACGCCAAAGCCGCGCATATGGCTGTATGCGAATGACGATCTGATATCCAGGTACCTGTCGGATCCGTTTTATGTACAGTACGGGCAGGCGTATCGCAGTTTGAACATTCAGGAATTCACGCTGCAGTCGGGAATCGATTCCTTCTGCAATGACGGCATAACGATTGCGTCCGGCGGTGAGATTCAGCTTGCGGAAACGGATATGGACTATGTTCGGGAGAGGATCGACAGCCGTAGAGATTCGGAACTTCTGCTGTTGGATGAGAATCGAATTCATCTTTCCAAGGATTGGAGGATGTTCCTGATCGGGACGCGTGCTGCTGTTTTTGTTCCGTACGCGACGAATGAGTACATGATCTGCATCACCAGCAGCAACGTGACTGTGCCACTGGCGGAATGGTTCTCCAGTCGCACCAGCACGCTGAACAACGACATAATATGGAAGAAAGAACCAACCTGGGGGGGGGGTACAACTCAACGGGAAAATGATGTTTTTATTGACTAATTCTGCATCCGGATGCGACAATCTACACTCAATGAGGGAGTAGCAAGCACACTGCTGCAGTAAGTCAACATACTGATTTCAAAGGACCGTGGCCGGCTAAAAGGCTGCGGGGACAGAGATCTGGCTTACTTTAATATGCGAGACTCATGTATATCTGTTGATACGGCTATGCATGGGGAAGTGGATGATTTCGGAGGCATGGCCGCATAGGCTGTGCCTCTTTTTAATGCAGGGACAGCGGCGAACAAGAAGGGAGCAGACATGAATTTCATTTTTATCACCAACAGCATCGCGCTTGGCGTCGGGCTTGCCATGGACGCATTTTCCGTCTCCATTGCCAATGGACTGAATGAGCCGGAAATGTCCCGGAGAAAGATGTGCGGCATTGCAGGAACCTACGCAGGATACCAGTTTGCCATGCCGATGATCGGCTGGCTTTGCGTGCACACCATTGCGGAGCAGTTTGAAGCCTTCCGCGTGTTTATCCCCTGGATTGCGTTGGCACTTTTGGCCTGGATCGGCGGCAAGATGCTGATCGAGGGAATCCAAAATAATAAAAAGGACGCCGGTGCAGAAGGAAGCAAAGAAACTGCGTGTCTCGATGCGGGGGTAGCCGGCAGCGCATCCGCTCACAATGCGGGCGAGAATGCAAAAAGCGGCGCCTGTCTTGGCTTTGGCACGCTGATGCTGCAGGGAATTGCGACATCGATTGATGCTTTGTCGGTGGGTTTTACCATTGCGGACTACGGTACAGGCATGGCAATTACCTGCTCTTTATTAGTGGCAGTTACAACCTTCCTCATTTGCATGAGCGGACTGCTGTTCGGCAAGCGCTTCGGCGAGCGTCTCGCAGATAAGGCAACGATCTTAGGCGGCGTGATTCTGATTGCAATTGGCGTGGAAATCTTTGTGAAGGGTGTACTGTAAAAGGTTACTGAACAGATGCTGCCTTGTCGCTTGGCTGGCGAGCGAACGGTTACTTTAAAAGCTCTGCGTTTTTAGTACAGTCAATATACTGGCAGATGCGGTATACTAATGCAGTGTGAATTTGGTGACGCTGCAGAGAAATGGCGCAGACGGCGAGGGAGAAACGATGAAGATTGTACTGCAGGATTTGACAAAGACATTCCCGGATCGCAACAACAAGAAGAAGGAAGTGACCGCAGTGGATCACTTCAGCTTTGAGATTCCGGATGGAGAGCTTGTGAGTCTTCTGGGACCGTCCGGCTGCGGTAAGAGCACGACGCTGAATATGATCTGTGGCCTGGAGACGCCGACACAGGGGCGGATTTTCTTTGGTGAGGAGGATGTCACAGAGCTTCCCCCGGAGAACCGCGGCGTTGGTATGGTCTTCCAAAGCTATGCATTGTATCCGCATCTGAGCGTGCGGAAGAACATTCTTTTCCCGCTGCAGAATCTGACCGGCAAGGACCGCCTTTCCAAGGAGGAAATGAACCGGCGTGTGGAGGATGCAGCCAGGCTCGTGGAGATCACGAGATATCTGGAGCGCAAGCCCCGGGAACTTTCCGGCGGACAGCAGCAGCGCGTAGCCATTGCAAGAGCGCTGGTGAAGCGTCCAAAGGTGCTATTGCTGGATGAGCCGCTTTCGAATCTGGACGCGAGACTCCGCATTCAGACGCGGGCAGAGATCCGCAGAATTCAACAGGAAACGGGAATCACCACCGTCTTTGTCACCCACGATCAGGAAGAAGCCATGAGCATCTCGGACCGTATGGTCGTGATGAAGGACGGCATTCTTCAGCAGATCGGGAAACCACAGGAAATTTATGATGCACCGGCCAATCAGTTTGTAGCCCGATTTCTGGGCAATCCGCCCATCAATCTGTTCCGGGGGGCGCTGGAGGGAAATCGTGTGCTTCTCGAAGGGAGCGAGCTTATGACACTCCCCGTTGCACCCTGCAGTGATGCTGCACCGCGCAGCATTGTCGTCGGGATTCGTCCGGAAGGACTGATTCCTGCGGAGAACGGACCGCTTTGCTGCAGTCTCCGCTCGGTGGAGGTCATGGGGCGGGATACCAGTGTGGTTGCCGGGCATGCAGCGGCGGAAGGCGGTATCCTTCGCGCGATTGTTTCGGGAGAGGATGTATTGCATGCATCCGATGGCACGGTACGCTTTGCAGTGAAGCCGCAGAAGGTGTTCCTGTTCGATGAGAAGACAGGGGATATCATTTGCAGCGTGGAGGGAAGGAAATGAAAAAGAGCTGGAAGCCCTGGCTGTATCTGCTGCCGTCCCTGTTGTTTCTGGTCCTGTTCATGGTGTACCCCCTCTTTGATGTGATTGTGTACTCTCTGGAGGAGGGCTACAACTCGGCTTCCCAGACGTACTGGGGCGTTGGTCTTTATAATTTTTCATATGTGCTGCGTGATCCCTACTTTCTGCAGGCGCTGCGCAACACCTTCCTTATTGTCATAGTGACAGTTCCGGTATCCACAGGACTGGCACTTTTGATTTCCCTTGGTCTGAATTCCATTCCGAAGTGGAAGGATTTGTTTCAGACTATCTTTTTTCTTCCCTATGTGACCAATACACTGGCGGTCGGCCTGGTGTTCATGATTCTATTCAAAAAAACGCCGTATTCCGAAGGCTTTGTCAATCTTTTAATTCGCGCATTCGGCGGAACCAGTGTTGATTTTATCGAGGGTCCGTACTGGGCAAAGCTCCTGGTGATGTGCATCTATACGGTGTGGATCGTGCTCCCCTTCAAAATTCTGATTCTCACCAGCGCACTTGCCGGCGTGAACCCGGACTACTACAAGGCGGCCAGAGTGGACGGCACGCGGAGCTTCCGTATTTTCTACAAAATAACACTGCCGATGATTGCGCCAATGATTTCTTACCTCGTAATTACCGGCTTTATCGGGGCTTTCAAGGCCTACAGCGATGAGGTGGCGATCTTCGGCACGAATCTGAATGCGGCAGGAATGAACACGATCGTGGGCTATGTGTATGACATGCTGTACGGCGAAAGCGGCGGATATCCGTCCTATGCATCTGCAGCAGCACTGTTCCTGTTCGCCATCGTCTTTACCATCACGGTAATCAACCTGATGGTGTCCGGATCGGCCGGTGAGAAGAAATAAGCAGTTAGGAGGAACGAGACCTGTATGAGCGAATATGAGCAGATCAAAAGGCACGCTCGGCACAGAACGCGCCTGGGGAGAGGTATCACCTATGGACTGCTGACACTGTGGGCAGTGATTGTTCTGTTCCCCTTTTATTGGATGATACTAACGTCCGTGAAAAGCTACGGCTCCTATAATGCGGAGTACATTCCGAAGCTCTATACCACCAGCCCGACGCTGCAGAACTATGCGGATGCCTTCACGCAGGTACCGCTGGCGAGATACTTTGCCAACACCATTGTGTTCACGGCGGCGACGACGGCACTGATGCTGGTGGTGACCGTGCTGTCCGCCTATGCCTTTGCAAGGTTATCCTTTAAAGGGAAAAATCTGGTGTTCACGTTGTATCTGTCTCTGATGATGATCCCAAGCGAGCTCGTCATCATCACGAACTACGTGACCATCACTGACTGGAATCTGCGAAACTCCTATCTGGGGCTGATTCTGCCGAGTGTGACATCGGTCTTTTATATCTATCTGCTGAAGGAGAATTTTGAACAGATTCCGGAAGAGCTGTACAAAGCGGCCAAGGTGGATGGAACTTCCGATTTCCGGTACCTCTGGAAGGTGATGATTCCCATCTGCCAGCCCACCATCGTTACGATTACCATTCTGAAGGTTATTGAGTGCTGGAATTCCTATGTCTGGCCGCGACTGATTACGGATGATGCAAGCTACTATCTGGTGTCCAACGGCATTCAGGAGCTGCGGGAAAACGGGTTCGGCCGGGAGAATATTCCGGCGATGATGGCGGCAGTGGTTGCCATCTCGGCACCGCTGGTCGGATTGTTCCTTATTTTCCATAAGAAGATTATGGCCGGCGTATCCCAGGGAGGCACCAAGGGATGAGAAAAGAGCATAGTACAAACGATCACAGCCAATGTGGCAAAAAGCGCCATGCGGCGCAGCGGCTCCTGCCGATGCTCCTGGCAGGAGTCTTGGGAGCGTCCGCGGTTTCTCTGACGGGATGTCACGGCTCTAAGGGAAAGACTGCCTTTTCGGTGCCGGAGGCCTTTGATGAGACGCAGCAGTACGAAATCTCCTTCTGGGCTAAAAACGATACCAATAAAAATCAGACCGCGGTGTACCAGAAAGCCATTGAGGATTTTGAGACGCTGTATCCGAACATTACGGTAAATCTAAAGCTGTATACGGACTACACGAAAATTTATAACGACGTCATTACGAACATATCGACTGACACAACGCCAAATGTCTGCATCACCTATCCGGATCATATTGCGACGTATATGACGGGATCCAATGAGGTTGTCCGCCTGGACGAGTTGTTTGATGATCCGGCATACGGCTTTGGCGGGAGCGAGCTTCGCTACGACGGACCGACGAAGGACGAGATGATTCCGCAGTTCCTGGAGGAATGCGAAATTCAGGACGGGTACTATGCCATTCCGTTCATGCGCTCGACGGAAGCGGTGTATGTCAATGAGGATATGGTAGAGGCGCTTGGATATGAGCTTCCGGATGTCATTACGTGGGACTTCATGTTCGAGGTGGCGGAAAAGGCCATGGAGCAGAATGCGGATGGCACTTACAAGATCAACGGCCAGAATGTATTGATTCCGATCATCTATAAATCAACGGACAATATGATGATCCAGTGGTTGGAGCAGAAGGGCGAGAGCTACGTGTCGGCGGACGGAGAGGTTTCCCTGTTCGGGGAGGACACAACGAAGATTCTGGAGACCGTGGCAGAGCATGCCGCCACCGGCGCCTTCTCCACCTTCAAAATATCGAGCTATCCGGCCAACTTTCTAAACGCAGGACAGTGCATCTTTGCCATAGATTCTACGGCGGGTGCTACCTGGATGGGAACCGATGCGCCGCTGTCGGATATCAGTGAGGATTCGCTGCAGCAGTTCACAACAAAGGTCTGCATGGTGCCGCAGGAGGATCCGGCGAATCCGAAGATGATTTCCCAGGGACCCTCCGTGTGCATTTTTAATAAGGAAAATTCACAGGAGGTACTGGCGGCCTGGCTCTTTGCGCAGTACCTTCTGACCAACGAGGTGCAGCTGGGCTATTCGCAGACGGAAGGGTATGTGCCGGTTACCTCGAAGGCGCAGAGCAGCGCGGAGTATCAGGATTATCTTTCCCGGCGCGGAGAGGACGATGCGCATTATTCGGTGAAGATTGATGCGGTCCGGCTCCTTCTGGATCATGTGGAATCCACCTTTACGGCGCCTGTTTTCAACGGCTCCGCATCACTTCGGCTGGCATCCGGCTCGCTGATCGAGTCGGTGACGAAATCGGTCCGCCGTCACCAGACAGTGGATACAGCTTATATCACGCAGCTGTACGAGGACACCGCGAGCATGTACAAGCTGGATCAGATCACGACCTCCGGAACCGGTGGGCAGCAGGATTTAGGACCTCTGCCGGCAGGGGCGAAAGCACTTTTGGGGACGCTTGCGGCGGCGTGGGTTGGAATTGCAGCCGCAGCGCTGATACGAAATAGAAGCAAAAAAGCTTTTCCTTTGTGAAAAATAGTGGTATAAGAACCTTTGGAACTGCACCGGAACATCGATCCGGCGTGCGGGACCCGGGGTGACGCGTCTTCTGCGCTGCTGTGTGGCGCTCCGAATAGCAAAAGCGGCGCGGAAAAGAGGAACGTATTATGAAGAAGAAACTGGCAACCGTACTGGCAGCGGCAATGGCTGTTACACTCGCAGGCTGCGGAGCATCATCCTCCGACACTGCTGCAAGCGAAGCTGTTACAGAAGCTGCAGCGCAGAGCACAGAGGCGGCTACGGAGGCATCCACCGAGGCTGAGGCAGCTGAGGCGTCCACTGAAGCAGCGACAGAGGAAGCCGCAGCGGAGGAGAAGTCCGATGGCGTTATGACCTATGAGGAATATCTGGCAGCCGATGTGGACTCTGAGGTTACGATTGAGACTTACATCCAGGCGAAGCAGGGCTGGTGGGAGAACGAAGGCGTTGGTGTTGCAACGTTCTACACACAGGATCAGGACGGCGGATATTTCCTGTACAATCTTCCCTGCTCGGAAGAGGACTACAACGATAAGCTGACGGTTGGCACGAAGATCAAGGTTACCGGATACAAGTCCGAGTGGTCCGGAGAGGTTGAGATCACGGACGGAACCTATGAGGTCGAGGACGGAACCTACGTGGCAGAGCCGGTGGACGTGACCGACAAGCTGGGAACGGATGACATAGAAGCATATATGAACCAGGCGGTTGCCATGAAGGGCCTGACGGTAGCAGCCAGCACGGATGGCAGCGGCAATGAGGTGGCTTACCTGTACAACTACGATGGCTCCGGCACACAGGGAGATGACCTGTATTTCAATGTGATGGCAGGGGATGAGACCTACACCTTCACCGTGGAGTCCTATCTGTGCGACAAGGACAGCGATGTGTACAAGGCAGTAGAAGGCCTAAGCATTGGCGACACCATTGATATCGAAGGCTTCCTGTACTGGTATGAGGGTGCACAGCCCCACGTAACATCCGTTACAGTTCAGTAAGAAGCGCGGTAATTGTACTAAGAAAGTGCTGATTTAATCAGCGTTTCCCTGGTAACATCCGGTGGATCGCACAGATTGCAAAAGGATTTGAAAACCGAAAAGCGCCCATCAAGATATTCCTTCGGGAGTCTTGACGGGCGCTTTTTTAAAGTGCGCCTGGCACCCGCATTTCGATTTTCACGTTGTAATACCTCAATGAGTCTGGCCGGAGCGGTTTCAATCCGCTTCCCGCAGGCGGTATCCTACGCCGGCTTCGGTAAAAATATATTCCGGTTCTGCCGGGTTCTTCTCGATTTTGCGTCGGATGTTGGCCATGTTGACGCGGAGAATCTTGTTGTCGGACTTCATATTGGGCCCCCAGATTTCCTGCATGATGGAATCATAGGTGATAACACGGCCGGCATATTTGGCCAGAATCGTCACGATACGGTATTCGTTCTGTGTCAGGTGAACGTCCTCGCCGCCGACGAGGACCTTATGCTTGGAAAAGTCGATGCAAAGATCACCGCTTTGAAACAGCTCACTGCCGGAAAGCGCGCCCTGACCCACTGCGTTCGCGTGTCGAAGGGCGGTGCGGATGCGGGCCAGAAGCTCGGAGGTACCAAAGGGCTTTGTTATATAGTCATCTGCGCCAAGGTCGAAGGCCTGCACCTTATCTGTTTCATGATCTCTTGCGGATACAACCAGAATGGGCATGGTAGACCAGCTTCGGATCTGGCGGATGATTTCCACACCGTCCATATCCGGCAGTCCGAGGTCCAGAATCAGAAGGTTCGGGCATTGAGAGGCGGCGATGCTGAGTGCCTCGCTGCCGGTTCTTGCAATGAAAACCTCATAATTGTTGGCACGCAGAACGGCCTTCATAAGGTTGATGATGCTGTTATCATCTTCAATGATGAGAATGCTGTCACGAATCTGCATAAGCTGCCTCCGATAAAAATGTTTGTAACTATGTAGCATCCGCACTGCCGGATTGAACTGCGGCCAGTTATTTTGCAAACGATGTAGTAGTCAGAACAACTGCAAAAGGTCAATGAGCTGCAGTTATGAGACAGAGGGGATATTGCTGCAATACTCTGCGGCAAGCGGCAGAGAAAACCATACCTTGGCGCCGCCCTGCGAGAGATTCTCTGCGCTCATGGTGCCGTTGTGTGCGCGAACAATCGACATGCAGACGGAAAGCCCGATTTGCATGTGATGCGTGGCGTCGGTGTCCTTATAATGGAGAGAAAGTGTTCCGTCGAACATGTGCGGAAGTATCTGCGGAGTAATCCCGACGCCGTCATCTTCGACGGAGAATACGGCATTTCCTCCGTCACGTCGGATACGGATCAGAATCTTCGATGTCTTTTCTCCGTGCATAACCGAGTTGTCCATGAGATTCAAAAGAACCTGTTCAATGAGGATGGGATCCATTGGCACGATGAGTACCTCGTCCGGGATGCGTACCGTCACCGGAATGCCGGGGCTGTGCTTTTTGAATTTCTGCACGGCACTGCTGACAATTTCTTCGGCCAGCTCCTCTGATTTGATGATTTTGGCGGTGCCGCTCATTCTGGTGATGGAGAGGATATTTTCAACAATACGATTCAGCCACTGCGCTTCCGTGCGGATGTCGCCGGTAAGCGTCTTTTTTTGCTCATCATCGAGGGTATCGTAGTTATCTAAAATGGCGGACGCAGATCCGACAATGGAGGTAAGCGGAGTTCGGATGTCGTGGGAAACCGAGCGAAGGAGGTTGGCCCGCATCTGTTCACGCTCCATCTGGAGCCGAATCTGCTCCTGCTGCTTGATCTGGGTGGTAAGAGCGCTGACGATAACGGCTACGGTCAGCATAACAGCAAAGGTCAGGGGATAACCGGTGATGGTGAAATCGAGCTGAAGATACGGATAGGTAAAAATACAGTTCACACCGATCACGGCCACAAACGAGGCGACGATCCCGTACCAGTAGCCATCGGTGTAACGAGAGATGATGACAACAGCCAGAACGAAGATCAGCGGGACATGGGAATCCGTAGAAACGAACAGATGAAGCACCGCACAGATTGTGCTGGTCAGTACCAGCACAAGCGCGGTGAAGGAAAGGTTGCGGAGCACAGCATGTGTGTTGGATATGGAACGGTTACCGGATTTTGCCGGCGTATTGGAACGCTCAGAGGTCATATGGAAACGTCTCCTGCCGTTCTGCTGTGCCTTCGTTTTGTTACGCACTTTCAAAGGAAAATTAAGATGCGGGACTAAACAGCTACCGGCATCTTAAGCCAGCTGCCTTGCAGCCAATGTGTTTAGAAAATCGGCTCTCCGGCCTTAGCTTTGTGCATAATTTTCCACACAAAATAAACGGGAAGTCCGATGACAACATACATGGTTGCGGCCACACCCAGAACGGTCTCCAGAATAATCATTAACAGAATAAGCAGATTCATTGTGCAATTCCCTCCTCATTGGAATGTAATTCGGACAGAGAATAGCACCACGGATTCTGCATCGCTACGATTATACCAGAGGCTTAACGGGTACTTGGCATGGATGGCACTTTTCTTAGCAAAACCGTAACAGGGCGGGACATTTTATGAAAAATGACTAAAATATTTCTAAAAAATTGGAATCCAGTTTTTGAAAACCGTGCTATTATGTATGGGATTTCTATACGAATTACAAAGGATAGATGATTTGATATGGGTATAGCTAAGCCGCTGAGCCGGGTTGTTCTGGATCCGGAGGACATAAAGACGGATCGAAAAAGGGCACGCCGGTACGATCAGTGCGGACTGGGCGAGAAGGCCATTTACATGGGGAGCACGATGCACCCGCGAAGGTTCTACATTCCGTATTCGCAGGTGACCAATGTCTTCAAACGGGTTGGAATGAGCAGCCCTGACGGAAAGGGGTTCCTAGCGCCGGTTCTGTTTATTGTTGTTCGCTACGACGATGGTAAGGAGCAGACTTGTTCCTTCCGTTATCTACAAGATGCAGATAAAATGCTGGACGATCTGGAGAAGAACCATCCGGAAATCAATCTTCTGTCTCCGGAGGGCATTCGCAGACAGAAGGAGCGTGAGGAGACGGAGGCACGGGCACTGTCTAATGACCTCTCGGAAACGGCGCGGCACAGCCGCAAGGTTCTCGAGGATGCCCGCTGGGAGGTGCATAAGCGCCCCGCCGTGTACGAGCAGTTGGCCGGCATGGCCAAACTCAAACGCCATGCGGATCTGATGAAGCCGTGGGTCCGGTATGTGGCACTGGGGATGCTCGTAGCCGGAGCAGTGACAACGCTGGCTGGCATCGCGGTGATGACCGGCGGCAACAAGAACGTGGGCGCGGTGGTCTCGTTGGTGGGTGTCATGCTGGTGTTTCTATCCATCAACAGCAAGGGACTCCCGAGCAAGCTGACAAACCGGAAGCTACGCGATCAGGAATACGAGGCATCCGTGGAGGCGATGAAGCGTTCACTGAAGCATTTGAGCGCGTTTCCGATCCCCTATTGCTATGCACATCCGTACACATTTGACCGCATGATCCGCATTCTGCAGGAGCAGCGGGCGGAGACGGTAGAGGATGCACTGTCCGTGCTGAAGACAGATCTGAAGGCGATGGATTCGTCGGTGGTTCTGTCCAAAGACGACTACCGGCAGGTGGTCGCCATTAAACCTTTGTTTACTGTACAGGATTACAAATAAGGCCAATATTTGCAGATCCTGTTGGTAATACTTTTTATGTGTGATTTGGTCATAGGTACCCAATTGTTTTGTGACCAAGAAGGAGGAGATATGGCTACATTTTTAATTGGCCTCGTGATTCTTTTCGGCGGCGGAATGCTGTACGGCAAGCTTTGCGAGAACGTCTTCGGACCGGATGACCGCGAGACGCCTGCTTATGCCAAGCAGGACGGCGTGGACTATGTTCCGATGAAGACCTGGAAGAACAGCTTGATCAACCTGCTGAACATCGCAGGAACCGGCCCGATTCTCGGACCCATTCAGGGTATCCTGTTCGGACCCATTGCATTCCTTGCAATCCCGATCGGCAACATCATCGGCGGTTCCATGCACGACTATTTCAGCGGCATGATCTGCACTCGTGACGGCGGTACACAGATGCCGGATTTCGTAAAGAACTACACCAACAAGGTGGTATATGTTCTGTACGACATCTTCATCTGCATTCTGCTGCTGCTAGTCGGCGCAGTATTCATTTATACTCCCGGTGATATCGCTGCCACACAGGTATTCGGCTTCGGCGGCACACCCCAGGAGGCATCCACGTGGGTTATCTATAGTGTAATTTTCGTGTACTATCTGATCGCTACGGTATTCCCGATCGATAAGATCATCGGACGCGTATATCCGATCTTCGGCCTGATCCTGGTATTCTCTGCCGTTGGTATCTTCATTGCCATCTTCGCAAAGGGATATCCGCTGATCAACCTTTGGGACAACTGGAACACCGTTGGTGTGTTCGCAGCAGACGGCGGCTTTGATTTCGGCGGCTACTTTGGCTCCAGCCCGTTTGCAGCAGACGGCAACCACTTCCTGCCGATCTTCTTTGTAACCGTAGCATGTGGTATCCTTTCCGGTTTCCACAGCACTCAGACCGCTCTGGTTTCCCGTACCATGGAATCCGAGAAGAACGGCCGCATGACATTCTACAACATGATGGTTGTAGAGGGCTTCATCGCTATGTGCTGGGCAGCAGGAACGATGGCTATGATCAACATGGGGGCAACCGCTGGCGGCGTTACCATGGTTGACGGCGCTTTCAACGTTCTGAAGGATGGACAGCTTACTGCAGTTTCCGCAACCTCGGTTGTTGGTGTTCTGTGCAAGAACGCACTGGGCTCTGTCGGCGGCGTTATCGCTCTGATCGGCGTTATCGTGCTTCCTATCACCTCCGGTGATACCGCGCTTCGCGCACTCCGTCTGACTCTGTCCGATTCCCTGCACATCAAGCAGGAGAACAACAAGCAGCGCATCGGCCTTGCAGTACCGGTATTCGCACTGGTATACCTGATCCTGATCTGGGCGAAGTTTGATACCAACGGCTTCAATACGCTGTGGAGATACTTCGCATGGTCCAACCAGATGATTTCGCTGTTCGCTCTGGCCTGCGTTGCAACCTGGATGTACAAGACCGGCAAGGTTAAGTATGTATGGATGCCGCTGATTCCTGCAGCATTCTACGCATTTGTAACCTGCACCTTCATTATGAGCCAGAAGATTGGCTTCAGCCTTCCCTGGAACATTTCCTACATCATCGGTGTAGTATTTGCTGTATTCTATGTTATCATCGTGATCATGAACGGCAAAAAGAAGGCAGCAGCCTAACAAGCAGACATCCCGTGGGGATTGGTCAGGCTGTGCCCCCATGGAGAATATGTAGTAGTAACAAGAGGTCGCCGGACAGGGTACGTTCGGCGGCCTTTTACTGTGAGAGCGATCCGGCAGGGAAGGAAAGAGGCGAAGATGGATACACTGGACTTTTTGCGGCAGGAAGGAATATCGGAGGGAATTCTTTCGGAGGTGGAGCACTTCCGGAGCTTTTATAAGCTGGGCGATGGGATGCAGAAACGAATTCCCACGCCGCAGTATTCGTATTATGGCAGGGAAATCTGGGAACAGGCGCTTTCGACACTGCTCGCGGGAGAGAATCTTCTCCTGGTGGGACCGAAGGCAACCGGTAAAAACGTGTTGGCAGAGGGACTTTCATCGGTGCTCCAACGGCCGGAATGGGACGTTTCCTTCTATATCAATACCGATGCGGCCTCGCTAATCGGGACCGATACCTTTGAAGACGGGAAGGTAACACTTCGGAAGGGGCCGATCCTTCAATGCGCAGAAGAAGGAGGCTTTGGCATTCTGGATGAAATCAATATGGCCAAGAATGAATCGCTGGCGGTCCTGCATGCTACGCTGGATTTTCGCCGCATCATCGACGTGCCGGGCTATCAGCGCATCGCGCTGCATGAAGCAACCCGCTTCATCGGTACAATGAATTACGGCTATGCCGGTACCCGTGAGGTGAACGAGGCACTGGCTTCGCGCTTCATGATCATTCAGATGCCGGTGATCACCGAGGACAATCTCAAAAAGCTGATTCAGGACAAGTATCCGTCCATCAAGCCAGAGTACAAGGATCAGTTTGCCAAGCTCTTCAGTGACATCCGCAGGAAGTGCGAGGGCGGCGAGATCTCCACAAAAGCCCTGGATCTGCGCGGCCTTCTGGCGGCGATTAAGATGATGGAACGTGGCCTTCCGGTGGTGCAGGCGCTGGAGCTGGGTATTGTGAATAAATGCTTTGACGATTACGAGCGGCAGCTGGTAAGCGATATGATCACCGTTCGTTTTCCCGGGGATCTGGGGAAGGAAGCTGTTTTTGCCTGAGGGAAAGAGAGGGCAGGCTGAGCGAACATGGAAATTACAGAATTTGAAAAAAAACGAGCGGCCAACCTGATCTGGAACAGTGCGCACGATTATACCATCGAAACGGGATTCCGGGTCTACGATACGGACGGGAAGGCAGACATATACTGGAACAGCATTGTCGGTGCCGTTCATCTGCACTACGACTGGAAGAAGCTACTGGCCTTCTATAACACCTTTCATGAAACGGTCAACCAGGGCGTTTATGAGAGCCTGTTCTGGCTGGCTTTGGAGAATGCAGCCTATGAGAGGGAGAAGACGGTGCGTCCTGTTTTTCCCTATCTTCGCAGGCAGTATGCGCTGCACAAAGTGGACTCGATGCATGGGGAATTCTCACTGGAGGATTCTGCCGGACAGCGGCTTTTGGCAGTGACGATGGGACATTTTCGCCGGGCACTGGGTGAGGACTGCGGACTGCCGGATCTGGTGGATCGGAAGCTTTTGGATGAGATCGAGCTGGGACCGGAGCTGGATACCGATGCGATCATTGAACATCTGACAAAGACGCTGGAGAAGTATTTCACCTACCGTTTAAATGGCCCAGAGCTCCCGGGCGGCGGTCGAAGGATGGTGAACCCGCTGGCTCTTTTTGCAATGCTGCGGAAACGAGGGCAGAGCAAGGTGGACATGGGACCGGTGCGGCGCATGTCCTTTGGGTACGGTGAGCATGTTGCGGAATACGGCAGCGAGGTGTTGGATCAGAGTCACCTGCGAGTGGCGTTTGCCAATTATACGGCCCAGACTGATGAAGGACTAAAGGAATATATTACAAATTATTTCGGGAAGTCTCTTTACAATGAGAAGGAAACGGCCAAGCTTCAGAAGGAGTATTGCTGGGGCAATCACACAGATGTAAAGCTCCACATCACAAGAGGAGAGTATACAGAGGATATGCTCAAATCCGGCTACGCCGGCAAGATGCGCCAGGAGGCGATTCGGCATGGAGAGCGGAACCGGAAGGCGTACGAGGAGAAGGAAGGGGGCTACCGCGTTCAGTTAGAAAAGCTGACGTCGAGAATCCGCAATTCCCTGCTTGTTCATCTGGAGGATCAGACCGTAAAGTCCTCGGCGGGACGCCTTCGGGGAAGTCTTATCTGGCGGGCACTGTATCTGGACGATGAGAAGATTTTCGAGAAGACAATTCTGGGCGATACCGGGAATCTGACGGTGGACATCCTTCTGGATGCCTCTACCTCGCAGCTGCACCGGCAGGAGTCGGTGGCCGCGCAAGGATATATGATCGCACAGGCACTGACTAATTGCTGCATCCCGGTCCGCATGTATTCCTTCTGTTCGATGAATGGCTATACGGTGATGAATTTGTACCGCGACTATGAAGAGACGGGGGATAATCGAAGAGTCTTTGACTATTTCACCGCGGGGGCCAATCGGGACGGCCTTGCCATTCGACTGGCGTCCGGAATCCTGCAGAAGGACAATCACGCAGAGCATCGAATTCTGATTGTGTTGTCGGACTGCCGGCCCAATGACATGATTAAGGTCCGGACATCCACAGGACAGTATGAGGATTACGCCGCGTCGATCAGCGTGGAGGATACTGCAGCGGAGGTGCACCGGGCGAGAATGGCCGGAATCACGGTCTTGTGCGTGTTTACCGGAGAGGATACGGCGCTGCCGAACGCGCGGCGCATCTACGAGCAGGACTTCACGAGAATCCGGCAGCTGGATTTGTTCGCGGAAGCCGTAGGCGGTATGCTGCAAAATCGGATTCGGCTGCTGTAGGAATCACGTAAAAGCTCCCTGCGCGATATATCGCAGGGAGCTTACACATAACTTCTGATTCATTCCGATATTCACCTGAGTGCCATTATGTACTTGAACACCAGATGATAGATTCACTTCTCGTCATGTTTCTTGTTGTAGAAGTAGAATGCAGCAATGACAACCGCTGTTACAATGCAATCGATAATAAATACACCATTTCCACTCATAAGAAGCCTCCCATTTTTGTTATCCTTTGAATCCTGAGCAAGGGGACTGAAGCGGCGCGGATGAGGGCAATGGAATGTGGAAAGCTGGCCGTCGCAGCACCCTTGCTGCAGGTTTCCTATACCATAGCACCGACGCTTTGCATTGTGTTGCGACCGAGCTCTGCCTTGACGGGATGTTAGCGAAGAAGGCAGGGTTCTTAGCGGAAAAATGGCGAGGACGAGGCACAAAGAACCTCTGCCCAGCCACATCGAGGATTTCCGAAGGAAAATCGAGATGCGGGTGCAAAATGGTCAACTTATTTTTTAGGAGTTAAGAAGTATTTTGAAAAAACAAGATCGAAAAACAACCAGGAATTACTATGCCATTGTGGTGCCGTCCATTCTCGCATTTGCATTGGCGGGCGTCTACAGCATTGTGGACGGATTCTTTATCGGACAGAAGTTGGGAGACGCGGGACTTGCGTCAGTTACCATTGGATATCCGCTGGCTGTGTTTATTCAGGCGGTGGGAACGGGCCTTGGTCTGGCGGGCGCCATTCGCTACACTGTCTACGGGGCACAGGGCAAGAAACAGGAACAGGAAGCGTGCTATACATCGGCAGTGATTCTGCTGGTGCTGGTCAGTGTAGTGCTGACAGTGGTATTCCTGGCGGCACTGTATTCGATTCTGGCTTTTCTGGGGGCGGAAGGTGATATTCTTGAAATGACAGCGGATTACGTCCAGATGCTGGCTTATGGAACTATATTCCAGCTCCTGGCGACCGGACTTGTGCCGTTCATCCGCAATATGGGCGGCACAACCTATGCAATGGTGTCAATGATTCTGGGCTTTGTGACGAACATTGTGCTGGACTACGTTTTGGTCTGGTGGATTCCGTTGGGGATGAGCGGAGCAGCTCTTGCCACGGTAATCGGGCAGGCGGTTACGATGCTGGCGGCGGTCGGATACCTTCTGCGGAAGCGGCCGGGAATGCGACGACCGGGTAGAGAAATGCTCCTGGACACGTGGGGAAGGATGGCGCGCATTGGTGCTGCGCCTTTTGGTATGACATTATCGCCAACGGTCACGCTGGTCCTGATGAACCGTTTTCTGCAGATCTATGGAGGCGAGCAGGCGGTGGCTGTCTATGGCTGCATTGATTACGTGGTTGCGATCGCCTATATGCTGCTGCAGGGCGTAGGCGACGGAAGTCAGCCACTGATCAGTGAATGCTATGGGGAGAAAAATGTCAAAGGAGCCCGGGGAAACCGGCAGCTTGCTTACATAACAGCGGGGATTATTACAGCGGCTTGTGTCGCCGGATTATATCTGGCGAGAAATCAGATCGGACCGCTGTTCGGTGCCTCAGTAGAAACCGCAGGCGAAGTCGGCGTTCGGCTTCCTTTATTCCTGGGGGCACTGCTGTTCGTAGCATTTGTGCGTGTCACCAGCTCCTATTGCTATGCGACAGAGCGGGCGATGCTCTCGTATGTGCTCGTTTACGCTGAACCGGTCTTGTCACTGACGGCGATGCTGACGATTCCGCCGCGCCTGGGACTGGATGGTGTGTGGTGTGCAATTCCGCTGGCGCAGTTGGCAACCGGCATTATTGCGGCAGGAATTAAGATACGGGTTGACACGATGGAAAATTCGTTGTAAGATAATCTACGCTTCTGACAAGGAGTATGGATAAATCGAGGCGTGGCTCAGTTTGGTAGAGCGCCGCGTTCGGGACGCGGAGGCCGCAAGTTCGAATCTTGTCGCCTCGATGATGATTGG
>CAVKRN010000028.1:0-27917 GCA_963658695.1 bacterium | reverse complement strand
TTAAATTCAGTGAAAATCAAATTTGATTCAGGTGTAAAAAAGTAGGAAGTTCACAGTCTGGCTTACAGTTTCTTCTTTAAGCTGATGCTTCCAGTAGTTGTACTTGTGAATGGAGTAGCCATGCTGGGCACACCATTGTCTGGCAGTAAGGCCGCTTGCCTTTTGGTCGGAAAAGTTAGCAGCCCACTCCTGGAGCAGTGCCTGATGGACGAGTTGAGTAGATTTCATAAGATAATTACCTCCTATAGCGCGAATCGCACGAATTGCGCGAAACGTATCGTTGATCAGGTAATTGTCTCAGAAATGAGGTAGAATGAGTAGGTACGCGTGGTTGAGGGCTTACGCTTGACAAAGTATATACCGTGATATATACTAATAATACAAGGAGGTGTATTACTATGATGACTGCAAAGCTGTTTGAAAATGGTCGAAGCCAAGCGGTTCGACTTCCGAAAGAATGTCGCTTCAATGGTGATGAGGTAGCGATTAACAAAGTCGGTGACATTGTTATTCTGATGCCGAAGGAAAACAAGTGGTCTGGTTTCCTGAACAGTCTGGAACTGTTCTCGGATGACTTCATGAGTGATGGCAGAGAACAGCCTGCGGTACAGGAACGTGAAACTCTATGAAGTATATGCTGGACACTAACATCTGTATTTATGCAATCAAGCATAAGCCGCCCGAAGTCATAAAGAATTTCTTGAAGCATGATCCAGACGATATGTGCATCTCATCCATTACTTATGGAGAACTGATGCACGGTGTGGAAAAAAGTCAGGCAGTAGAACGCAACCGTGTAGCAATCACATTGTTTTTGTCGTCTATTTCTATTCTTCCGTTTGACAATTATGCTGCAGAAGAATACGGAAAAGTTCGTGCAGATCTGGAACGAAAGGGAACGCCGATTGGTCCGATGGACATGTTGATTGCTGCTCATGCAAGATCAGAAGGGCTGATTCTTGTGACAAATAATACCAGAGAGTTCTTTCGGGTTGAAGATTTGGAAGTTGAAGACTGGACAAAAGAATAATTGTGTGTGAAAGCATCTGGCAGAATAAATCTGATGGGTGCTTTTTTCATGCCACCGGGGCGCATGATTTGACGTTTACCGTCTGTATATTGTCAAGCAAAAGTCCTCGAAATTGTCATGAAAATTCCCTACATCTGTAAAGGGAATTCCCTAAAAATGTCAGGACTGATTATTCTTGTTCAATAACAGCACCTGTCCGGTGAACTGAGTAACGCCAGACCGGGCCAGAGCAACTCTGATACTGTTGTTGAGATATTAGCTAATATGAAGTAACATAAAACTAGCTAAAGTGTAAGGAGGCGATGATCTATGGTGATGGCAACAACAGCAACAGCAACCGAGATGCAAAATAACTTTGGTAAGTATTTGAATCTTGTAATGTCTGGACAACAGATTGTTGTAACAAGGAACGGACGGGAGATTGGCCGTTTTGTTCCAAAGGATGCCGCTGTATCTTATCTGACAGATTCTCTTACTGGAATTTTGAAGGAGACTTATGACATAGACGAAGAAAAGAATGAGAGGCTGAAGGAAAAATATGATTCTGTTGGTTGATGCAAATATCATACTGGATGTTTTGATGAATCGACAGCCTTTTGTGAATGATTCTTCCCTGATCTGGAAACTTTGCGAGACTGAGAAGGCCAAAGGATATGTTTCGACTTTAACTTTCGCCAACATGATGTATGTCATGCGTAAAGAATTGAGTTCAGAAATGATAGAAGAGGTTTTTGGTAAACTGAAACTGATTTTTGAATTTGCGGATCTTAGTCCTGCAATTTTGGAAAAAGCTGTAGAAATGAAATGGAAGGATTTTGAGGATGCAGTTCAAAGTGCAACTGCAGAACAAATTCATGCCGATTGTATCATTACAAGAAATGTTAGGGATTTTCAACGAAGCAGGGTGACTGCTTTTACACCATCCGAGTTACTGGCTCGAATTTAGACACTACTATGCGAATTCTAATTGTCAATAAATTCCTATACCCTAATGGAGGGTCGGAGACATACATTTTTAAAATCGGGCAGCAGCTAACGGCCATGGGGCACGAGGTGCAGTATTTTGGTATGGAGCACGAGGGCCGCATTGTCGGAAATGCTGCGAATATCTACACGCAGTCCATGGACTTCCACGGGGGATCGCCTCTTTCCAAAGCGGTGTATCCGTTTCGGATTCTCTATTCAAGGGAGGCTAAGGCAGACATCAAGAGAGTTCTTTCTGCGTTTCACGCGGATGTAGTGCATCTGAACAATATTAATTTTCAGCTGACACCTTCCGTGATCGACGGAATTCGGGAGTTCGATCCTGCAATTCGGATTGTCTATACGGCGCACGATGCACAGTGGGTGTGTCCCAACCATTTGCTGCGAATTCCGTCGACGGGAGAGGTGTGCACCCGGTGCATTGACGGCGCGGTGAACAACTGCATGAAATACCGTTGCATCCATAATTCAAGGTTTCGCTCTGCGCTGGGGATGCTGGAGGCGAGACTCTATCAGCGGCGAAGGACCTACGAACAGGTTGACCGCATTGTCTGTCCGTCACAGTTTTTGAATGATATTCTGTCACATAATCCGCAGCTGGCGGGACGCACAGTGACCATGCACAATTTTGTGGATATGGAGAATTTGGCTTCCCCTGCCGGGAGTGCGAATGCCACTGAAAACGTGAATGCCGCCACTGAAAACGTGAATGCTGTTGCTGGAAGTGCGGATGCCACTACTGGAAAATCGATGGCGACGGAGACTGGCACCGGCGAAGGTGTGCCCTATGTCCTATACTTTGGACGATATACAAGGGAGAAGGGCGTTGCAACGCTCCTGGAGGCGGCGGGGAAGCTGACGGAAATTCCCTTTGTCTTTGCCGGAAAGGGCGAACTGGAGGAAACGGTGAATGCGGCATCCAATGTTCACAATGCCGGGTTTCTTGGTTCAGAAGAGCTGCAGATGTGGATTCGCAAGGCGGCCTTTGTGGTCTTCCCGTCGGAGTGGCTGGAAAACGGTCCTTTTGCCGTCATTGAATCGATTATGAACGGGACACCGGTGCTGGCTTCGAATCTGGGCGGTACGCCGGAGATGATTGCCGAGGGGGAGACAGGAGAGCTCTTTGAGGCAGGGAATGCGGGGCAACTGGCAGAGCGGATTCGCACGCTGTACGCGGATGGCAAGCGGCTGGAACGGTACCGGGAGAACTGCAGGAAGACGGCGGAAGGGAAGGGCGGTATTCATTTCGATACGCTGGAAGAGTACTGCGACCGACTCGTGCGGGAGATCTATGCGTGACACAATGTGTTAGTGCATCGATTGCATTGCAAATTCGTAAGTAGTGGGCGGATGGGAATCCGGATAGTTACGAAATCGGGCGGATACGAAACAGATGAGCAATCTGCCGAATCCACTGCTAAATTTTATACACATTGCCCTATGAAATTTTGCGTTCTAAACAAAAAGTAGCCTAGACTAACTTTTTATGACTATCTGTATGCAAAAAATGACAGGATTTTAAGAATTTTCCTGTTCATTATGTCGCAGGATAGGGCTATAATGAGAGCCGTAGTGGTCTGCGCTTGAAAGCGCTTACAAAGACCGCTGCGGCTAATTTTATCCATAGAGGGAGGTATCATACATGCTGTTTCAGAAGAAGACTCTGACGAGTATTGATGCCGGGCACTACAAGCATACGTGCGACAGCGCGACAAAGGTCATGCCGCTTCCTTCCATTGTGAAGCTCTCCATGTCGGAGAACATTGGCGCGCCCTGCAAACCGCTTGTAAAAAAGGGAGATACGGTCAAGGTGGGCCAGTTGATTGGTGACACCGACGCGTTCCTTAGTGTACCCGTGCATTCCTCGGTTTCCGGTACCGTCACCGGAATTGAGACAATCCGCAATGCAATGGGCGGTCAGGACACACTGGTGTGCATCGAGCCGGATGGCTTGCAGACGATGTCGGAGGACATCAAGCCGCCGGTGATTGAGGATCAGTCGGCCTTCATCAAAGCGATGCGTGCATCCGGACTGGTAGGTCTGGGAGGAGCGTCTTTCCCGTCCTGGGTGAAGTTCAATCCCAAGAACCTGATTGACATCGATACCCTGATCATTAACGGCGCTGAGTGCGAGCCCTTCATCACATCCGATCACCGGACAATGCTGGAGGACGCACAGAACGTCATCGACGGAGCGCTGGCACTCAAGAAGTGGCTGATTGCCGAGAATGTTTACATTGCCATCGAGGTGAACAAGCAAAACGCCATCGATCAGTTCAACCAGATGATCAAGGATCAGCACCTGGAGGGCTTCCATGTGTTCCCGCTGCAGTCCCGCTATCCGAAGGGCGCAGAGCGTGTCCTCATTTATGAAGTGACGGGCAAGCAGTGCGACGCGGGCGTGCTCCCGGCGTCCCTTGGCGTCATTGTTTCCAATATTACATCGACGGCGTTCGTCGGACAGTACTTAAAGGACGGCATTCCGCTGGTGAGAAAGCGCCTGACGGTGGACGGCGATGCGGTGGCGGAGCCGGCAAACGTTCTGGTTCCCAACGGCGCACTGGTTCACGATATCATCGAATTCTGCGGCGGCTACAAAAAGGAACCTCGGAAGATCCTTCTTGGAGGACCGATGATGGGACGCGCGATCTTTACCGATGCGGTACCTGTTGTGAAAGCCAACAATGCCATCCTGGCGTTCTCCAAGGAGATCGCAGAGATTCCGGAGGAGACGCCTTGCATCAGCTGCGGCCGCTGTCATACAGCCTGTCCGTTCAACCTGCTGCCGACCCACTTTGCCGATGCCTACAAGCGCGGCGATGTGAAGGAGCTTCAGGATCTGCAGGTGATGCAGTGCATGGAGTGCGGCTCCTGTTCCTACGTATGTCCGGCGCACCGGCCGCTTGCCTTCATTAATAAGCTGGCGAAGAACATGGTAAAGGAGGCTGGCAAGAAATGACAGAATTTAAATCCAATCTGAGCGTATCCTCATCGCCGCATCTGGTGACGAAGCTGGATACCAAGAAGACCATGCAGTATGTGGTGCTGGCATTGGTGCCGGCCATTGTGATGGCGACCGTTTATTTTGGCATCGGCGCGCTCCTTCGTGTGGTGCTGGGCGGGGTATTTTGCTGGGCATCGGAGTACCTTTACAATAAAGTTATGAAGAAAAAGGACACGACCGGCGACTGTTCGTTTGCCGTGACGGGCGTGATCCTGGCACTGAATCTTCCGGCGAACTTCCCCATCTGGATGGAAGCCATTGGCTGCGTTGTTGCGATCGTCATCGTGAAGTGCCTCTACGGCGGTCTTGGCAAAAATATCGCAAACCCCGCCATTGTTGGCCGTATTGTGCTGCTTCTTTCCTTTACGTCCTACATGACGAGTTGGCCGCTGACGACATTTCAGAAGGCGGCTGCCGGCGTGGATGCAGTGACCGGCGCTACGCCCCTTGGGCAGCTTTCGGATGGCGCTGCCGTTCTTCCTTCTCTGACGGATATGCTGCTCGGCAACATCGGCGGTGCGATGGGTGAGACCTGCACCATTGCGATCCTTATTGGCGGCGTTTTCCTGATCTGGAAGAAGATCATCAGTCCCATCATTCCTTTGACCTACATCGGAACGGTCTTTGTGTTCTCGTTAATCTATTATGCGTGTGTCGGCGGCGCGGGACAGTACGGCGCTTTGGGCATGGCGGTGTTCGAGGTTCTGGCCGGCGGCGTATGCTTTGGCGCGTTCTTCTGCGCGACGGATTACGTCACTTCGCCGATCATGGACCGGGGCAAATATATTTATGCCATCGGCTGCGGACTCTTTACCATGATTATCCGTCTGTTTGCTTCCTATCCGGAGGGCGCATCGTTTGCCATTTTGTTCATGAATGTGATGACACCGCTGATTGACCGCTTCGTCATTCGTCAGTATTACGGCGTGGCCAAAAAGGAAAAAGAAGAGAAGAAGGCGCAGAAACAGGCTGCTGCCGAAGAGAAGGGAGGTGCGAAGGCATGAGTAAGAATCCCCAGACTGCAGCGCAGGCGGCAGAAGAGAATTTCGGGAAGGAATACGTCTATCCCGTTGTGATTCTGGTGGTGATCAGTGTGATCACGACCGCGCTCCTTGCCATTACGAATTTCGTATCGGCACCGATCATTACTAAGAACCAGGAGGCCTCCGCAACCGCGACCCGCAAGGAGCTTCTGGCCGATGCCGATTCCTTTACGGCAGTGGATACTGAGCTTGCCGTGTCGGAGGATCAGTCCGCGAAGGTGACAGAGGTGTATCAGGCAGACAACGGCGCGGGATATGTCATGACTGCACAGACCAAGTCCTTTGGCGGTACATTGACCATGATGGTGGGCCTAGATGCTGACGGCGCGATCACCGGCGTACAGGTGACCGACAGCTCGGATACACCGGGTGTTGGTTCCAAAGACGCACAGCCGGATTATCTTGCCCAGTACGATGGTCTGACGGCGCTGACTGCGCAGGATGTCAAAAAAGAAACCGTCACCACCCAGGATGGCTCTGCGTTTGAGTACATTACCGGAGCTTCGGTATCCGGTACCGCTATCCATAAGGGTGTTTATGTGGCACTGGAGCAGTACAAGATGTTAGGAGGTGCCAACTAATGGAAGCTGTTCAGAAGAAATCTAAATTCAGTATCCTGACCAACGGACTGATCAAGGAGAATCCGGTTCTGGTGCTGGTCATCGGTACCTGCCCGACGCTGGCGACCTCAACCTCTGTTGAGACCGGTCTTGGCATGGGACTTGCCGCAACCGCGGTTTTGGTGTGCTCCAATATGGCTATTGCAGCGCTCCACAAGCTGATTCCCGACAAGGTCCGCATTCCTTGCTTTATCACTGTGATTGCCGGTTTTGTAACCATCGTGCAGATGCTTCTGCAGGCTTTTGTGCCGTCTCTGTATTCGGCGCTTGGTCTGTACCTGCCTCTGATCGTTGTGAACTGTATCATTCTGGGGCGTGCGGAGATGTTCGCCTCCAAGAATACCGTGGGGGATTCGGCACTGGACGGCCTTGGCATGGGACTTGGCTTTACACTGACGCTGTGCGTGATGGGCTCGATCCGTGAGATCTTGGGCTCCGGCACCTGGCTTGCCGGCGACTGGTTCGGACTGGCACCCGGCTTTAAGGGGATTCCGATTCTCTCAAATTTCATCCCCGGCATGTCGATTATGACCATGGTACCGGGCGGCTTCTTTGTGTTCGCCTGTGTCATGGCGCTGGTGCATTACCTTACAAGGGACAAGTCCAAGATCCGTAAGGACTTTGGATGCAGTGCCTGCGCGAATGAGAGTGCATGCTCACCGGAGCGCAAGGCCGCAGAGAGCGCATCCTGCGGCGGCGAGCTGGATGAGAAGACAAAAGAGGCCATGAAGATTGCGAAGGCTGCACAGGAAAAGAGTGCCGCAGCATCGGCAGCTGTCTCAAAGGCTGCAGCTGCTGCACCTGCAGCAGCAAGTAAGGAGGTGCAGTGATCATGAGCTTTACGAAACTGATTCTGATCATCATCTCGATGGTCCTGGTTAACAACTATCCGCTGGCGCAGTTCCTGGGAATCTGTCCGTTCCTGGGCGTTTCCAAGGATCTGGACAGTGCAAAGGGCATGGGCATTGCAGTAACTCTCGTTATGGGGCTTGCCTCGATCGTGACCTTCCCGATTCAGCAGCTTCTGCTGTCCTGCGGCATTGAGTATATGCAGACCGTGGTGTTCATTCTGGTCATCGCGGCGCTCGTGCAGTTCATTGAGATGTTCATGAAGAAAAACATGCCGTCTCTTTATACGTCGCTTGGAATTTACCTTCCCTTGATCACGACCAACTGTGCGGTTTTGGGCGTGTGCATTTCCAACACCGAGGATTACACGGTGGCAGCGGTGGGATCCTTTGGCGCAGCCTATGTCTATGCGATCGTTCAGGGCTTTGGCGGCGGTCTTGGCTTTTGGTTTGCCATGATGATCATGGCGGGTGTTCGCACCAAGCTCCAGGATCAGAGCGCGGTTCCGGAGGCCTTCCGGGGTGTGCCCATCATTCTGACCACGGCAGCCATTTTGTCCCTGGCCTTCATGGGCTTTTCGGGGATGATCTGATTGGATATCGATGAAAGTGTTAACTATTCAGCATCTGTGAATTTTTCTGCAAGCAGAAGATTCACGCTGAAACAGGGCAGGTGCTGAACGGATACATAGAGTGGAAAGGAAACATAAGTTATGGGAGTCATAATGATAGCAATCATTCTGATCCTTGTGGTGAGCCTGATCGCAGGTCTTCTTCTGTCCTATGCTTCGAAGGTATTCGCAGTGAAGGAGGATCAGATCTTTTTGGATCTTCGTGAGCAGCTGCCCGGCGCCAACTGCGGCGGCTGCGGGTATGCCGGCTGTGATGACTATGCGCATGCACTGGCAGCAGGAAAGGATGCCGCAGAGCCGGTTCCCTGCACCAAATGTGCCGTCGGCGGTCCTGCTGTTGCGGCGAAGCTGGCGGAGGTCCTTGGCACCTCTGCAGAAGACGTGGAGCGTCAGGTATCCTTTGTTGCCTGCAATGGCACAAAGGACAATGCAAAGGCACTGTACGCGTATGACGGCCGGATTGAGAGCTGCAAGGCGGCTAAGAATCTGTTCGGCGGCAGCAAGGAGTGTGCATACGGATGTCTTGGGCTTGGCGACTGCGTCAAGGTCTGTGAGTTCGATGCCATTCACGTGGTAAACGGTGTGGCGGTAGTAGATCCGGCCGTGTGCACGGCCTGCGGCAAGTGCATCAAGACATGCCCGCAGCATCTGATCTCGTTAAAGCCGGCATCGGAGAAAGTACTGGTGCAGTGCTCCAACAAGGACCTTGGCAAGGCAGCCATGGCGGTCTGCAAGACCTCCTGCATCGCATGTCGTATGTGCGAGCGGACCTGTCAGCACGACGCCGTGCATGTGGTGGACAACGTCGCCGTCATCGATCCTGCAAAATGCATCGGATGCGGTGACTGCGCAGCCAAGTGTCCCAAGCACGCGATCCTGAATCTGGCCGTGAAGGCCGGCACGGCAAAGGCAAGCGCGTAGCATCTGCCGGCGACGGGTCCTGGATATCCATCCGAACCCTGTCGCGCGGGCGTCGCATGAACAATAAATTTCAGAAACCCGCTCCCGTATCAGGGGGCGGGTTTTTGTTACTGTACAGAGACTGCCCAATGTGAGTATACTGTTACAGTATGTGCATTTATGCCATTTTGAGTATCTGCTTAGCATCTGGCGATTTCAACATGAATTGGCCGCTTGCGGGCGCTAAACAGTTACCATTTAGTCAGATAGGATGAACTGATACAGAATATGGGAATGACCTATGACAAGATTATAATCGGCGCAGGGCTGTATGGCTTGTATGCAGCCTTATTTTGCTGCGAGAGGGGGCAGA
Organism: bacterium; assembly: GCA_963658695.1. Taxonomy (GTDB): domain Bacteria; phylum Bacillota; class Clostridia; order Lachnospirales; family Lachnospiraceae; genus CAG-791. The sequence continues at coordinate 18,483 of CAVKRN010000028.1, read as the reverse complement.
GGGTTCTGGTGCTGGAGTGCGACCGCACGCCGTTTATGCGGGCCACCTATATTAACCAGGCACGGGTGCATCAGGGGTATCATTATCCAAGGTCCCTGTCCACGGCGATGAAATCCGCCGGTTATTTTGAACGCTTTAACCGGGACTTTGGCTTTTGCATCAACCGGGAGTTTGATCAGATTTACGCGACCTCGAGCCAGTATTCGTGGTCGGACGGGCGGCAGTTTAAGCGCTTTTGCAAGGCGGCGGGGATCCCCTGCGAAGAGCTGGTGCCGGAGAATTATTTTCGCTCCGGTATGGTGGATGGTGCATTTCGAACCAGAGAGTATACGTACGATGCACAGATCCTGCGGGATTATTACCTGGAGAAGCTGTCGGCGTATCCGGCGGCCTGCACAATGCGTTTCGGCGTGCACATTGAGCGCATCGAAAGGGAGAGTGATCGCTACACGGTTTATTATGGTAAAGACTGTGCATCGGCGCCCTACGTGCTGAATGCTTCCTACGCCGGCACCAATCAGGTCGCGCAGCTGGCCGGCTTCCCTGGGTTTGGGATTAAGTACGAGCTCTGCGAGATCATTTTATGTGAGGTGAATGAAGCGCTGCGGGGGAAAGGGTTTACCGTGATGGACGGGCCGTTTTTCTCTATTATGCCCTTTGGCAAAACAGGGCTTCACTCGCTAACGTCTGTGACTTTTACGCCGCATAAGACCAGCTATGAAGCGGTGCCAACCTTTGCCTGCCAGGAAAAGGCAGGGGAATTTTGCACGGCCGCGCACCTTGGCAACTGCAACGAGTGTTCGCAGCGGCCGCAAACGGCCTTTCCCTATATGGCCAATCTGGCTGAGAAATATTTAAAGGATGAGTACCGGTTCACCTATAAACGCTCGCTCTTTTCTATGAAGCCCATCCTTATGAGCTCGGAAATCGACGATTCCAGGCCAACCGTGGTGCGGGTATATTCGGAGAACCCGACCTTTGTGGGCGTGCTGTCCGGGAAAATCAATACGGTGTATGACCTGGATGAAGTGTTGTAGGGAATTCGGCTGGTTATTTAAAAATCGATGTACCAGCCGCAATGTTTAGGAGGAATGGCATGGAGAAGAATTTTGCTTCTGCCGTGATCTATGTTCATAATGCAGAAGGCCGAATCGGCGGCTTTCTGGAGGCAGTTGCCGAAATTCTGAAGCAGAATTTTGAGCATGCGGAGCTGATCTGTGTAAATGACTGCTCGCGGGATGGAAGCCTCGATGCCATACGAAGGGTCCGTGAGCACGTACCGGGAATCAGCATTACCGTGGTGAATATGAGCTATTTTCATGGCCTGGAGCTTGCTATGAACGCAGGGATGGATCTGGCGATCGGAGATTTTGTTTTCGAATTCGATCAGACAGTGATGGACTTTGAACCGGATATGGTGATGGCGGTATATCGCCGCTGTCTGGAAGGTTTTGATATCGTCAGCGCCTCGCCGGATAAAAAAGAAAAGCTGTCCTCTCGTTTGTTCTACCGGGTATTCCGGCACTACGCGGATATCCCCTATGCGATGACCACGGAGTCCTTCCGGGTGCTCAGCCGCCGGGTGATCAACCGCATCAGCTCGATGAATAAGACAGCGCCCTATCGAAAGGCTGTGTATGCCAGCTGCGGGCTCAAGATGGATACGCTTCGCTACCGGGTGCAGGAGGTGGCAGAGGCAAGTGAGGGTGCGGACAATACGAAGGCAAGTCGGCAGGAAAAGAGGTACCGCATGGAGCTGGCGGCGGATGCGCTTCTTTTGTTTACCCAGGTGGGCTACCGCTTTTCCATGTCTATGACTATTCTGATGATGTTGATCTCAGTGTTCATGATTGTCTATTCGCTGGTGATGTATGTGGTGATTCATCCCGTGGAGGGGTGGACGACGACAATTCTGTTTTTGTCGGTGGCGTTCTTCGGACTGTTCGGCATCTTAACCATCATCATCAAATACCTGCAGCTTTTGATAGATCTTGTGTTCAAGCGAAAGCACTACAGCTTTGAGAGCGTGGAGAAGCTGTGATGTTGCAGGGCAGTACATACGTTGGTCAAGCGACAAAAGACGGATAACTCCGTGAGGAGCTTTCGCGTTGCCGGCGTTGAACAGCAACTGTCGGCTCTGCATGTTGCAATATGGCAGATGAAAAGTAGTTAGAAGAGAGAGTATAAAAGGAGCAGGCAATGCAAAGAGCACTGGTTGGCTATACAGGCTTTGTTGGGAGCAACATCTGCGCAAAGGCGGCGTTCGAGGGTCTTTACAATACAAAGAACATAGAGGAGGCGTATGGCACACAGCCAAAGCTGCTGATTTACGCAGGACTTCGGGCGGAGAAATATCTTGCCAATACGGCGCCGGAGAAGGATATGGCACTGATCGAGCAGGCCAAGGAGAACATTCGCCGGATTCACCCGGAGCGCCTGGTTCTGATTTCTACCATCGATGTGTTTAAGTCGCCGGCCGGTACCGATGAGGATACGGACATCGTAGCCGAGGGACTGCATCCCTACGGCTACAACCGGTATCAGCTGGAGCAGTGGGTGCGTCAGGAATACCCGGATGCGCTGATCATTCGTCTGCCGGGGCTGTTCGGACGCAATATTAAGAAGAATTTCATCTATGACTACATCCATGTCATTCCGTTTATGCTGCGGCAGGATAAATTTGAGGAGCTCTCAGCCAGGGAGCCGCTGCTCTTGGAGACATATGAGCAAACCGGCAATGGTTTTTACCGGCTTTGCGCCGGCAAGGAGAAGGAAGAAGCTTTGAAAGCCTGCTTTGGGCGTCTTGGTTTTTCGGCGTTGAACTTTACGGACAGCAGAAGCCGGTATCAATTTTACGATCTTTCACGTCTTGCAGGTGATATTGACCGGGCGCTGGAGATGAATCTGCGGCTCTTTCATCCGGCGACGGAGCCGGTTTCCGCAGGGGAGGTTTACGAGTATCTGTGCGGAAAGCTCTTTGTCAATGAGCTTCCCGGGACACCGGCTTCCTATGATTATCGCACCCGGTATGCGGCAGAGTTTGGAGGAAAAGACGGCTACATCATGGACAAGGAAAGCGTGCTGACGGCCATTCGAGAGTTCGTGGCGGCGCAACTGGGAATTTAGGAAAACGCTGATTAAAGCGTTTCCTTAACGGATAAAAATCGGTGTACGAAAGAGAGATGGAGACAAGGCATCATGGCAGGAAAGAGAACAAAATCAGACACCAGAAAGGTCTTTATCGGTCAATCAGGGGCCGCGGCCGGTCGCATGCGGCAGCTTCTGGCTGGCCTTGGCATTGTTGTTTTGCTGGTCTTTTTGCTGATGCTGGATGTTTTTGACTCCTTTCATCACGGATATTATACGGATGCACGGCCCTATGAGAACGTGGGACAGAGCAGCATTCTGGGGACTTATTCACTGGCGGACGGGCCTTATGAGATGACCTTTGTGCCGTCAAAGGATTATTTTGCAGGTGTTGCCTTGTATCTGGAGAATCCGGAGCCGGATGAGGCGGGAACGCTTGCACTGGAAGTGCGGGATGCATCGGGAAAACTCCTTGCGCAGACAACGGCGCAGCTTGCGGATATTCCAAGCGAGCATGCTTACAAGCTTTCGCTGGAGAGTTCGTCTTTTGGCGGCAGGGTGAAAAAGGGCACGGCATATACGCTGCGGATTTGGGTCAAGGGGTGCGAGACGGCGCCGTCTCTTATTCTGGTGGATGAGGGCTTTCGCATGACGGAGAGTAAGGATGATCCCTTGCTGATTGCCTTTGGCTACGGAGAGGCGGATTTTAATCCGCAGGAGAAGGTGCTGGTCACCTTGCTTGCACTGGGCGGTATGCTGTGCCTCCTGGCGCGAGGCGGCTGGCTGGGGGCTTTTCCTGCCGGTAAGAAGCTTGGCGTTTGTCTTATTTTGCTGACGATGCTTGCGTGGAATTACAGCTTTAATTCCATGGACGATAGCAACGACACCTTTGAAAATTTCCAGTCCGACAGCGAGGCACTGGTTACATCAGGCATTGAGGCGCTATGGAAGGGCGTTGCCAATCCGGCCGGTACGGGGCTGATGAAGCTGGACCGCATTGACGGGACCAGCGGCTCTGAGACGACATTTCCGGACGATGCGGACTGGAATCAGGGATATCACAGGACGGATCCTGCCATTCGCCTTCCGATTTCGGAATACACGAAGGAATACGTCGTCCCCGGTAATTCGATCCGGTTTGCAGGCGGCGAGGTGTATGAGATTCTTGCCACAACGGAGGCGGACAGTGAATGGCTGACGGTGGTTCTGGATGTGGATAGCCCCATGGATGCGGGGCATCTGGGGGATCTTTCCGGTGCCGCGGTGCTTTTGTCCGACGGCACACCGGCACCGGAGGAGGCGGCCTCTCCCTATGAGAGTCAGTATGGACTTCAGGGAAAGGTGTTCCAGAAGCTCTCGCTCCTTTTACAGGACACATCTGCGATCGACACGGCAGGTATGGAGCAGGCACTTTCGGATTGCGAGGATATGCTGCGACTTGTATGCGCGCTGGCAACCGCGGGAGCACTGCTGCTGGTGTGCGGGCTTCTTGTTCGAAAATACGGGCGCTTGATGGCCGGCATTTTTTATGTGGTATTTCTGCTTTCGCCTTGGGTGGTGAATTTTGCCAACAATCTGTACTGGGTGGAGTTTACCTGGTTTTTGCCGATGGCGGCGGGACTTTTGTGCAGCATCAAGGTGGAGAAGCGCTTCTGGCGGATTGTGGGATACGCGCTGGTCTTTATCACCATCATGATCAAGTGCCTGTGCGGTTATGAATACATTTCGTCTGTGATGCTGGGGGCTATTTTGTTCCTTCTGGTGGATTTGGCCGGTGCGGCAGCAGGGCAGGACCGCAAGCAGTGTGCTCTCCTTGTGCGGACGATTTTCTGCATGGGAATTTCGGCGCTTGCCGGCTTTGCAGCGGCCATCTGCCTGCATGCACCGGTCAAGTCCGGCGGGAGTCTTACCGAGGGAATCCGTATGATTATTCAGGAGGACGTGCTGCGCAGAACCTACGGCGCAGACCTGAACGCCTTTGAAAATCTGCCGGATTTCGAGCAGGCAGGACTTAACGCTTCCGCCTGGGCGACGCTGTGCAAGTATTTTCACTTTAAGACACAGGTTATTACCGGAATCGATGGGAATTTGTTCCCGCTTTTGTGCCTGGTGCCGCTGGCGCTTCTGGCCTGGGATTATAAGAAGAAAAGACTGAAAACGGAGGAGCTCGCGCTCTATGTCGTAAGCTTTTTGGTGCCGGTCAGCTGGTTCCTTCTTGCTAAGTCTCATTCCTATGTGCATACGCATATGAATTTCGTGCTGTGGTATATGGGATATGTGCAGATCTGCCTGTATGTAGTTGTTCGGCATGTGCGGGATTGGGTACATAGAACGTGACCAACACATTCCACCGTGGACGGTGTGCCAGAACTGCAGACAGTTCCGTCAGAGGGGGAGACTGCCGGCGGAGGCGAAGGAGAACGAGATGAAGCTTGCTGTTTCAAATATAGCGTGGACCAAGGAGCAGGACCGGGACGTGTTCGAGAGGATGAATGCTCTTGGTTTTGAAGGACTGGAAATTGCACCGACCAGAATTTTCCCGGAGACGCCGTATGAGAAGCTGCCGGAGGCGGCCGCGTGGGCTGGGACGCTGCAGGGAGAAGTGGGCTTTACCGTTCCGTCTATGCAGTCCATCTGGTATGGACGAAGCGAGAGGCTGTTCGGTGATCCGGCAGAACGGGAGATCCTTCTGGATTATACGAAAAGCGCCATTTCCTTTGCAGCAGCCATTGGCTGCGGGAATCTGGTATTTGGCTGTCCGCGGAACCGGAATATTCCGGAGGAGCGGCTGCGGGAGGTGCCGCGGACTCAGCTGGAGGAAGAGGCCATTTCCTTTTTTCGTGCCATTGGCGAAGAGGCTTGCCGGCAGGGAACGGTCATCGGAATGGAAGCCAATCCTGCCATGTATCACACGAATTTTGTCAATGATACCCGGTCGGCACTGGATTTAATTGCGGCAGTGGATTCGGAGGGCTTCCGGCTCAATCTGGATCTTGGAACCATGCTGCAGAATGGAGAGTCCCTTTCTTTGCTGGAGGGAAATGTACATCTGGTGAACCATGTACACATCAGTGAGCCGGGACTGGCTCCGGTGAGGCGGCGCGGTATCCACCGGGAGCTTGCAACGCTCCTGCAGGCGGAAGGGTACACGGGCTTTGTGTCCATTGAGATGGGGAAGCAGGAGGATCTTTCGGCGCTGTTTACGTGCATGGAGTATGTGGCGGGTACGTTTGATGTTACTGTTTAGGAAAAACGCTGATTAAAGCGTTTCCCACGCCGGATTTGTGCTGCGAAGCAGCAAATTCCTTTGCAAATCCGTGCGATTCATCCGCCGCCTTGTTGCTGGATGTCGCGTGAATGATAGCCGCATGTGCACACATAGGAGAAGAAAATGGTTGAATACGAAAAGCGTCCCGGCGTTCCACGGTTTACATGCAGTGAGTTTCGGGAGAAACGAAGATCTTACGCGGTACTGATCCCAGTCATCAATGAGGGGGAGCGGATTCTGCATGAGCTTGAGCGGGCAAGAGACAGTCAGATCGATGCCTATGCGGACATTGTGATCTGCGACGGAGGATCCACAGACGGTTCCATGGAAGAGGAGCGCCTTCGCTTGTTGGGGGTGAATACGCTGCTTGTCAAGTGCGATGTTGGCAAGCAGGGAGCGCAGCTTCGCATGGGGATCTTCTGGGCCCTGCAGCGGGGATACCGGGGCATCATCACTATTGACGGCAACGACAAGGACAGCATCGAGGACGTTCCGCGCTTTATTGACAAGCTTAAAAGCGGCTATGATCTGGTGCAGGGGTCGCGCTTTGTGAAGGGCGGGACGGCGATCAATACGCCGTGGATCCGCACGGTTTCCGTGCGGCTTTTGCACGCACCGGTGATTTCGCTGACGGCCAGGCAGCACTTTACGGATACCACCAATGCCTACCGCGCCTACTCCAGACGCTATCTTACGGACGAGCGGGTGCAGCCTCTGCGAGATATCTTCATGACCTATGAACTTCTTGCATACCTCTCGGTCCGGGCGACGCAGATCGGCCTTCGCGCCTGTGAGATTCCGGTGACGAGGGCGTACCCTGCCGCAGGGAAAACGCCGACGAAGATCAGCTTTTTCAAGGGAAACGCCGAGCTGCTGCGAATTCTCTTTGCCAATGCAAGAGGGGCATACGCCCCGTAATAAATACAGTGACGTTGCAATTAGTGAACACACATCTCGAACAAACTGGTGTACATCTTGCGATAGGAAGGAGCGGGCTTGTAATGCCGGAAACCAAGAATTTAAAACGAGGCGGCGTCCTTTTGGCTGCTCTTTTGGGTGCAGCTGCCTTTTTGATTGTTTACGGGCAGACGCCGCTTCATGTGACCAATGACGCATGGATCATGGCGGGCTACGACGAGACGGACATTATTCAGCATTATTCCGGGTGGGTTGCCTTCCGAAATTCAGACTGGGCGTTTCCGTTGGGACTGGCATCGGATATGGCCTATGGCGAGGGGACCTATATCTCTTTCACTGACAGCATTCCGTGGGTGGCTATTGTCTGCAAGGTGTTCCGCCAAATATTACCGGAGACCTTCCAGTATTTCGGATTGTATGCGCTTCTTTGCTACGTGCTGCAGGCGGTGGCGGGGTATCTTCTGAGCTTTCGGAAGAGCCGGAATGTTCTGTATTCGATGTTGGGAGCGGGGCTGTTCGTGTTTGCTCCGATCTTCTTAGAACGTTCTCTTCGGCATACGGCGCTAGGGTCGCAGTGGCTGCTTTTGTTTGCAGTGTATCTGTGGCTGCTGCACAGGGATCGTCCTTTGTGGCGACATTATCTGGGATACCTGGCGCTGCTGGTGCTGGCGGTGGGGATTCATCCGTATTTTCTCCCAATGATTGGCGGATTTTTGTTCCTGTCGATTCTCGGGGACGTTTTACGAGGCGGGAAAGGTGCAGTCAAGGCGGTTGTCGTTCTGGCAGGGGAGCTTGCCGGCACTGCGGCGGTGGGTGTCCTTCTGGGAGCGATCGGGAGCGGCGTGAGCTCGTTCAGAGACGGATATGGCTACTATTCCATGAATCTGAATGCGCTGTGGAATCCCTCGAGCCTTGGCGGGTATACGTGGTCAGCGCTTTTGAAGGTGCTGCCGCAGACGCTGGGGAATTATGACGGGTTTAATTATCTGGGCCTTGGACTGATGGCGGGGCTTCTTATTGCCGGCTTGGGAGTATTGGCGCGGCGACGGAAAGCGGGCACGGGCAGCGCTGCTATGGCCCAACCTCAAAATGGAATGCACCCAGCAGGCTTTGGCCAACGCGGCGCCAAGAACCGGGCGGTGCAAAGGACTGCAGAAGCGGTGCCGGCACCGCAGACTGCGGAGAAGGTATTGGCGGTCTTTTTGATGGTGTTGTATGCCATGTTCGCCGTCAGCAACGTGGTGACCTGGAATGATACCGTTTTGGTTACAATTCCGCTGCCGGAAAAGCTTTTAGAGCTGTGCGGGATCTTTCGGGCAAGCTCCAGACTGTTCTACCCGGTGTACTACTGTTTGATGCTCTTTGCGATCTATGGGATCTGGCAGCTGCGGGAGAGGCTTGGCAGGCGCGGCGTCTGTGCGGTACTCTTTGCAGTTCTTGCGCTGCAGCTATTTGATCTTCACGGCTGCATCGCCCAGAAGCATGCGCAGATGGAGGCGAATGCAAGCTATTCGTCCACGCTGCAGGAGCCGGAGCTCAATGACATCATGGCGAATACGGATGAGTTTCTCCTGGATGCGTACTACGATGGTTCAAGAGTTTTGTCGGTTCCGGCACTGAAGCACCACATGAAGCTGTATTTCTCGACGGCCAACAGCGGCAGCTATGACCGTTGCAGCCAGCTGGCTGCCGAGAAGGAGGCATATATCAAAGAAACGGGAGAGATTGGCGCGTGTCTGATCCTGACCAGTGAGTGGGATACGGCGATGGAATACCTGCAGCATGAGAACATCGGGTATTACGAGCGAAATGGTGCGTATTATCTGTGTGACTGCAGTCGTACCGGCGTGGTGACACGGGAAGGACTGTAGGGGGGACGGACAACTCCGCTAGAACAAGGCGCAATCATAAAAATGCCGGTTAATTAGGCCGGTTATTAGAAAGGTAATGACGGACGAGACGGAAATGAGAATGCAAAAGTATGAATGAGGCAGAAGATGAGGCAAAGTGTGAGTGATCAAAGCATCCGAAAGCAGCGACGGATACAGGGCATTTCCGCTGTTTGGATTCTTCTGCTGGGCTGCAGTGTGCTTCTGGCGTGCACCTATGTGTTTTTGAATCTGGCTCGGTTTACCGTCCAGATGGATTCTGACATTGCGGCAGAGGCTTTGAATGCTCGGGCAATCTGGGAGCACCGGTCCATTATTCCGGCTTCCTTTTATCCCAGTACCGAGCGGCGCATTCTGAATGTGAATCTGATTGGTGCGCTTTTGTATGGCTTGACCGGGAACATGAACCTGTCTATGGGCATTGCCTGCTGCGTGATGGGAGGTATTTTGCTGGCATTGTACGGCCGGCTGCTAAAGCGCCTTGACTTTTCTGGAGTTCCGCTTTGGGCGGCGATAACCCTCCTTCTGGCAATACCGGGGAGCATGCGGCACAGCCAGCTCTTGTATCTGTATGCGGTGTATTATGCCATTCACTGTATCTGCATGTTGGTGACGATATGGATCCTTTTGGATGTGCGAAGAGGGGCAAGAGACTGGACGGGGAAGGCTGCTGCGGCGGCTGTCCTTGCCTTTTTGATCAGTCTTTCCGGCCTTCGGGCGGCACTCATTTGTTATGCGCCGCTGTTTGCGACGGAGCTTTTGCGGCTGGCAATCGGAAATGACTTTTGCAGTAGGCGGAAAAGAAGAACCCGGAAGGATTCTGCGTGTCCGGTAGGCTACGCCCGGGAGAACGCGGCAAAGGAATGTAAGACATCGGAGAGACAAAGATTCGGGCACCTGCGGGGCGTACTCTATGCAGGGGGGCTCCTTGCGGCCAGTTTTGCCGGCTCCAAGATGCCAACAGCGGTGGGAGTTTCGACCTCGCGAAATCTTAGGGGCGGAGTCTCTAAGCTCCTACACACGGTACTTCCGGACCTTATGGGCAGCGTGTACTGCGAGAATCAAAGCGGACTGCGGGCGATTTTGCTGGTGGTATTTGTGACAACGGCTGTAGCTGGCGGGATCGGCGTAGTAAGGGCAGCAGATGCTTTTGGGAAGACCTTCACGGATGGAAGCGGGGCCTCGGGAATCGCCGCGGAAGAAGAGCACGCTTCGAGACAGGACCGGGCCTTTGTTCTCGGATTTTTCTGGATGTCTTTACTTTTGTCCGTGGTAATGGGAGCCTTTACCACCACAGAGTCGGTGTGGCGGTATTATTTTATGAGCTATTACGTTCTGTCCTTTGGCACGGCGTGCCTTCTGCAGGGTGTTATCGAATGGGATAGGAAGGGAGTCAAGAAGGAAGGGTATCGCAGGAAATGGGGGAGGCTTACGGAAGTCGTATTGGCGGTGTGCATCGCTGTTTTTGCCATTCTTGTATGGAAGGAAGAGCTATTGCCGTCGGCATGTCGGTCGTCCGGAAATGCGGAATATGAGCAAATTGTGCAGTGGATGCAGGAGCAGGACTGCCGGTATGGTTACAGCACCTACGATTCGGCCAATGCCATCACCGGCTCCTGCAACGGTGCGGTGCAGGTGTCTGCAGTGGCGGACCTGGAAACCTTGGAAATCTGCAAGTGGCTGACGGACAGCGAATGGTACGTTCCGAGCCTCCCGGCAGATATGAAGACGGCATATATTGTGCCCAAAAGTCTGGAAGAGAGCTTTTCGTTGAACCCGGAGCGCCATGCGGATATCATAGAGGGACTTGAGACGGAGAATTATATTGTCTACATGGCAGAGCACAACTATACGCAGGGGGAGTGTGGCGTGTAAACTGCAAAAATATACAATGTCCTAAGGCAGCTTCTGCAAAAGGAGCCGGGCGATGGCGCCGTTGACAAGGCCTGTCACGATGCCGGAGAGGATCATGACGGGAAAGTAGTAGACTAGGTTCAGGTTGGAAATGAACAAAATAGCAATGATCAGTTGCCCCAGGTTGTGGAATACGCCGCCTGCCATGCTGATGCCGAAGATGGAAAAAAACTCGCACTGTCCCATCCTGCGGCGCCGCCGGTTCCACACCTGCAGTCCGGCCATGACGGCAAGGCTTGCGGCACCGCCTGCCATGGAATAGAGAGTGCCAAAGGGCCCGGAAAAGAGGAGTCCCGCCAGCAGAATCCGGACAACATTGATCAGCAGCGAAGACCATGCATCCATGCGGCAAAGCGCAAAGACAATGACCAGATTGGCCAGGCCCAGCTTGACGCCGGGGAGTCCCGGCTGAAAGGGAATCATGGATTCCAGCCAGGAAAGCGCAAGCGCAAGGGAGGAAAGCAAGGCGATGGTTGTCAGGCTCTTGGTAGAAAGTGTTCTGTGGTTTTGTGGATCGGTAGCGTGCATTTTCATGGTATCCCAGTGGTGGCGTTTTGAGCGTCAGCCTGTGTCCTGCTGTGCGGTCCACCGGAGGTTGCTTGGCGGACGCAAGAACAGTGATCGTAGCGGCGTCAGCGGGCGATGGCATCATAGGCCGGAGCATCCGTTTCTGCTTTCGAAGTGATTTCTACACTGAGGCGGTGCGGCAGGCAGACAATCATTTCTCCGGTTTCTGAAATGGGACGATGCTGGACGCAGATCTGGTTGTTACAGTCGGAGCGCGTAACGGAAACGGCGCCGTCTTTAATTACAACAGTGTTGGAGCCGTAGGAGGTCTGGATGGCAAGCTCCTGATCACGGGAGAGAGAATATTTTCCGTAGAGATCACCTGCAACACGGATGGTGACGTCCGCTTGGACGACATCGGAGCCGCGGGCGGATGCCTCTCCCCAAAGAGGGAAAAAAGCGATGCCGGCTGCCAGAACCAGAAAGCACACAAAGAGTGCTACGTCTCCCTTTCGAATGTCCTGCAGTATATGTGAAGATGAACATGGATTATGCAAAATAACAAAGCCTCAAAGTATAATAACTACGTTTCTTCGAAATGCCGCGCTGCCGGGCGGTACCTTTCCTGTGCATTGGCGGCGATGTTGATTATAGCACAGACCGGGTGCGGCAACGTTTCGCGGGGCGCTGGATCCGGATTGGCCGGCTTGGGCGGAACGGCTGCAGATGGAGAGTACCAGCCGGTAACAAAGGAAAGCTTTTATTTTGACACGATCTGTCAGATTACTGTTTACGGGATGAAGGAAAGCGAGGAAGCGTCCTTTTCGTCGGCAGCAGAGGCGGCGATTACGGATGCCTTTTCCTTGTGCAGTAAATACGAAAGACTCCTGAGTAAGACCGTGGAAGGGTCTGATATATGGAACGTCAACCACGCAGAGGGGGAGCCGGTTGCCTGCGACAGCAGAACACTGGAGCTGGTGCAGAAGGGAATTTACTACGGAGATCTCTCCGGTGGTGCCTTTGATATTACCATCGGAAAGGCCGAGGCTTTGTGGGATTTTCACGCGGATGAAGAGGGAGTGTCCGGCAGCGATGCTGCTGACGGAGAAGGAATCGAGGCGGCTGAAGATGCTGCGGATACTGGGGAAGGGGTAGCAAGGGCTGCGGCACTGCCGGACGCCGGGGACCTGGCGGAGGCCGTATCCCACGTGGACTATACGGGTATCCGCATCGATGAAAAGAATCAGACGCTGCAGTTGACGGACCCGGAGGCGGAGCTGGATCTGGGCGGCATTGCCAAGGGATACATTGCAGACGCCGTCTGCCGTCAATTGCAGGAAAACGGCGTCACATCGGCGATCGTCAGCCTTGGGGGCAACATCGAATGCATTGGCGGAAAGCCGGAGAATATAGGATTTACCGGAGAGAATATGGAATCTGCAGGTGCGAGTGCGGACAGTACCGGCGAGAATGCAGCGTATACCGATTTTACCATTGGTATTGAGATGCCGTACTCGGACCGCACGCAGATCGTGGGGGCTTCTGGTCTTCAAAACGGAACAATGGTAACATCGGGGGTGTATGAGCGGTATATCACCGTAGATGGGAAGCGATATCACCATATTTTGGATGTGAAGACTGGATATCCGGTGGATACGGATGTACTGGGAGTCACTATCAAGGGGAACTTTGGGACATCCGCGGACTGCGATGCCTTATCGACGACATGCCTGATGCTGGGATCGGAGAAGGGGAAGGCACTGATCGAGAGCATGGACGGGTATGAGGCGTTATTCATCCTGCAGGATGAGTCTGTCACGGCAACTACGGGAATGGAGTATACACAGAAGGGATGAACGTTCGGAAGAAATGAGCATTACGAGCTGGAGCTTTGCGCTCTTTCTGGCAATTGTATTACTGGCGTATTATACGGTACTGGCTGGGAGGCGACAGTGGATCTGTCTGCTGGTGGCCAGCGTTTCTTTTTATCTTTTTGCAGGTCCGAAGAATCTGGTGTATCTGATGCTGACGGCACTGACCTGCTGGCTGGGTGGCTGGCACCTTCACGGGTTGGAGACGAATGGAACGGAACGCATCAAGGCGCTTTCGTCATCGGGTGCCGGAAGAGAGGAGAGAAAGGCGCTAAAGCGGCAGGTTCTGCTACGCAAGCGGTGGGTACTTTGGATCGTTCTTGCCATCAATTTCGGGATTTTGGCGCTGGTTAAGTACTGGGGCGTGGCCTACAGAGGATGGCTTTTGCCGCTTGGCATTTCTTTTTACACCTTTCAGTCGGTTGGTTACCTTCTGGACTGCTACAATGGCAAAATACAACCGGAGAGGAATTTTCTTCGCTACTTTTTATTTATTTCCTTTTTCCCACAGCTGATCCAAGGACCGATTGCACGGTATGAGGCGCTTTCACCACAGCTGCAGGCGCAGCACCGGTTTTCTTTCGAGGGTTGCAAACGCTCGCTCTTGATCATTGGTCTTGGCTTAGTGAAAAAATATGCGGTAGCGAATGTATTGGCACCGTGCATAGCGGCGCTTTTGGATGATCACATCGGTACGATTCCGGGCTCTGCTGTCATGGCGGGGATTCTGATGTACTCCTTCCAGCAATATGCGGACTTTTCGGGTGGCATCGATATGGTTACCGGATATGCCGGACTATTTGGCATCGAACTGGCACCGAATTTCCGTCAGCCCTATCTGTCGGTATCGTTGGGGGATTTCTGGAGAAGATGGCATATCTCGCTGGGAGCCTGGATGCGGGATTATGTTTTTTACCCATTTGCCTTACTAAAGCCGGTACAGCGGCTTGGGAAGCGGATTTCCAAGCGCTTTGGCAAGCACCTCGGTGTGGTGTTGCCGGCTTCCATTGCCAATCTTCTGGTCTTTTTTCTGGTGGGGCTCTGGCACGGTGCCCAGCTGCACTATATTGTGTGGGGCGTGTATAATGGACTGGTGATTGCGCTTTCGGATATTTGCGCGCCGGCCTTTCAAAAGCTGGGAACGGTACTGCACGTTCGGACGGATACGAAGGGCGGGAGAGTGCTGTGCATTGTGCGGACATTTATCATCGTGAATATTGGCTGGTACTTTGACCGGATTGAACGGTTTGGTGATTGCCTGCATGCGTTATATGCATCGGTAGTTCCGGAACTGATACGCTTTTCGGATCTTGGACGCACGCTACAGGCGGTGCTGATGGATACGAACGTGATCTCTGGGAAGGGGATTTTACTTGCGGCAGCAGGGATTTTGGTTATGGCAGTCGTGGATGTTCTGCACGAGAGGAAGTATACATTATACGATATCTTGGCTGCGTACCCGCGCGTGGTTCGCTGGAGCGTATTCTATGCCGGGATGGTGTTGGTCCAGTTGGCAGTGGATTTTTCGAATGCGTCCTCTGCGTTTTTGTATGCGGGATTCTAAAGCCTTGGCGGCGGAAAAGGAATGGTTATGGAACCAATGCAACGAAAGATGCCGGGACGAAGAGTTTACTGTGGGATTTTGGCAGGGCTCCTGGTTATTTTGCTGGCGTTTGTGCTGTTAAAGCCTAGATACGATGCATTTATCGCGGAGGATGAGAAGGGCACCTGCTATGAGGCAATGTCCTGGATCACGATCTGGTATCATTGTGCCATTCACGAGGTGGAGGCGCTGGGGGCTTCGGAAAAGGACATTGACTACGAAGAGTTGGTGCGGCAGATCTGCAAGGAACGGTTTGCGTTTACGTTGCAGGACGATCTTACGTCCGATGACTTTTGCCGCGCAGGCGGTCATGTGACCATTACGGTGGATGAGGAAACTCACAGGCTCTCGTTTACCTGCGATACGCCGGGACATGTGCAATATGAAGATGATGTGACTGATGAGTTTCTGGACGGTCTGGTGGGAGTTAACTCCGGCGTGAACTGGTCGGGAAAGCGATATACGAGGTAATAAGGATCGATTTGTTAGGGGAACGCGGATTAAAGCGTTTCCCACGCCGGATTTGCGCTGCGAAGCGGCAAATTCACGTTGAAATATGGCAGGTGCTGAACAGATAACGGAAAGGAATCTATGAGACGAAGAACAATGGGACAGGTGGTGACAGCAGCCATTGCAGCGGCAGCGCTGCTGGTTGGATTTGCACTGGGACGGTTTACGGCTGGCTCCGGCAATCGCACAGAAACAGCGGAAATATCTGGCGAGACGGCTACCGTGACAGAAGCTTCCACAGAGGTTTCTACGGAGGCGTCTACGCAGACGGAGGATGCTTCGCAGGAGGATTCCTCCGGCATGACAGACTATGAACAGCACGAGAAGGATTTGAATTCGGACCTGGTGGATGCGGCAGATCAGAGCTATTCTTCGTCTGCATCGACGGATGCCGGCACTGCCTCCTCACAGATCACCCATGAAGCGCAGGTGGTGGAGTCCCAGGACGAGGTTGTGGTGGATCCCACAGAGATTGAGAATCCGACGTTGGCGGAGGCACAGCTCCCGGAAGGCGTCGCTTCTACATTGTACGGAAAGCGTGGGACGGCACTGTTCCAGGTGGTTGTGCTGGGGGATTCACAGTTCGGTAATTTCCTTGGGGAAGACGGGCTTGCTTACCTGCTATCGCAAAAGCTTCATGCAAATGTTTATAATCTGGCGCTGGGCGGTAAGTGTGCAGCGGCGGAGCAGGATGACGTCGGAAAGGATATTTCGCAGTGGGGAACGACCTGTGGCGTCAACCTGATGAAGGCCATTTGCGGAGAGGTGGACAATTCCTGTCTCAACGGGTGGGATTACCAGATGAATGTGTTCAACAGCTGCGATTTCTCTAAGACGGATTTGTTCATTCTGGAGTATGGCGCCAATGACTACCTTTCGAAGAAACCGCTGTATATTGATGAGGAGCCGAATAGCGTCTATACATATTACGGGGCTCTCGAATCGATGATTCTGGATGTTCGAAGTCATTTCCCGAATGCGCAGATTCTGGTCTGCACGCCGACCTATGCACAGTTCTGGCAGGGGGGTACGGGGGCATTCCTTGGTGATTCCAATATTATCAGCAATGGCTATGGCACGTTGTTCAACTACGTGGAGACGGCAACCCATCCGGCGGGTGGTCACAAGAATACGACAACGGTCAATGCGTATGAGAACGCAGGAATTGACATGTATTCTGCGTCGGAGGATTTGCTGGATGGACTTCATATGACGGAGGCAGGACGCGTGAAGTACGCCAACCTGGTAAGCCGCGTGGCTCTTCGCGTGATGGGATACGACATCGGTGAGGGCGTGGATCCTGATACCGTGGACTGGGTTAATCAGAAGCCGCAGGCACAGCAGTGATGCGGTGAGAATACAGGTGCTAAGCGGATACAAAAATGTTATCCTGAAAACGTCTCGAAAGATATGAGGCACCGCGAGCGATCATCGAATCATGAGTAGATCGCAAAAATCAACGAGGAGGGCTAACGGCATGACGGAAGAAACCAGAATGATTCTTGATAAGTTAGGTAAGCTGGAGAATAAAATTACAGATATTCAGTTGACGCTTGAGAACGAGACAAACAAAAATATTCAGATCATTGCAGAAGGACACCTCGATTTGAGCCGAAAACTTGACGAGGTTTTAAAAGTGGACAGCGAAAAGGAAATGTTGATGCTACGAATAAACCGTCTTGAAAATGAATTGAGACGGGTGAAGGAACGAGTTGATGAGATAGCATAGTATTGGCTATTATCAGCAGAGGGTTCCTGAAGCAATTGACTGATTCATCTGAAAATTGCATTAAATTTCAGAACAGCAAAATGCGCTTTTATGTTTGACATCAAGTGGGATGTGAGGTAGTATACATCTTGCTTGCAGAAGTGGCGGAATTGGTAGACGCGCAGGCTTCAGGTGCCTGTGGCAGCAATGTCGTGAGGGTTCAAGTCCCTTCTTCTGCACGATTCAGAGCCCGGCAGAGTGGTGTCTGCAGGCTCTGATCTGTTTTATAGGGAATGCGCGGGAGTGTCGGAATTGGTAGACGAGCAAGATTAAGGTTCTTGTGACTGTAAGGCCGTGTGGGTTCAAGTCCCATCTCCCGCAGAAAAAGATATCCCGGTCAGCTTGATCGGGATTTTTTATTTGGCTAGTTATTTAAAAATCGATGTACTAGCAAGTAAACTGTGTCCTTCATACAAATTCACACGAAAAATGCCTTGACATAATATGTGAATGAGGTTACAAAAGTGAATAGAATATGTAGATAGATTTATAAACGCGGATAAGACATATTGTTGACAGGAGGTATAGTAGAATGACTCAGGAAGAAATGAAAGAAATGCTCAAAGAGGCCTGGAAAGAGGTCTTTCAGGTGGAGGATGTGCCGGATGATACGGATTTTTTTGAGGCTGGAGGAGACTCAATCATGGCAGTTCAGCTATCTGCATGGCTGATCCAGAAGGGGGTAAAGCTTGACCTTGCAGATATCTTCGCGGCATCTTCTATCGGAGAAATTGCTGAAAAACTTGTTGAGACGGAGCCAGTGTATATTCCGGAGGCAATGCTTACGAAGGATATCGCAGCAAAGGAAATGGGATTTTCAAGTGTAGAAGAGGCTGAGGCAGCGGAAAAGAAGATGGGCAGCATTCCGTTTGGCACAGCAGGAGATCAGCAGGTATGCACGCCGGCAGGAGATCAGCAGGTATGCACGCCGGCAGGAGATCAGCAGGTATGCACGCCGGCAGGAGATCAGCAGGTATGCACGCCGGCAGGAGATCAGCAGGTATGCACGCCGGCAGGAGATCAGCAGGTATGCACGCCGGCAGGAGATCAGCAGGTATGCACGCCGGCAGGAGATCAGCAGGTATGCACGCCGGCAGGAGATCAGCAGGTATGCACGCCGGCAGGAGATCAGCAGGTATGCACGCCGG
>CAVKRN010000027.1:0-28741 GCA_963658695.1 bacterium | reverse complement strand
ACCGAGGCCTCGCAAGGCCCCTGATCTGGACATTCTCTGCCACCCATCGCTTGGCAGGCGGCTGAACTATTACGTATTAGCAAACTGTATGGATTGACAGTTGTTCTACATGCGGAAGTGTAGTATTCTGTGTAGTACAGTTCAATACAACCAATGCAAAGGCGTGGGCGGCACTGCCGTGACGCCGTTTCTTTTTGGGGGAGTACCGTATGTCCAGACGTGACTATGACGATTACGACGATCGTTATGATGATGAATACGGCGATCGCTACGATGATCGTTATGATGATGGCTACGATGACGGCTATGAAGACAGTTATCGCGGTAGCGATGAACGCGGAACTTACGAAGACGAATATCAGGAAGACTATAATGAGTACGGCGATCGTTATGATGAGTATGACGAGCGTTATGACGACTATTCGGATGATCGTTATGAGGACCGCTACGACGATTATGGTGATGAGTACGGGGATGCGAGATATAAAACGCGTTCCACGCGTTCCTCAGGCAGGCGCGGCGCAGGGACTCGCGCTGCAGGCAAGAAAAAGAGATTCAATCCGGCCATTCTGATTGTAGAAGCAGTGGTTCTGGTTGCGGTTCTTCTGGTACTGTACTTTGTCAACAGCATCGGCAAGGTAGAGAAGGTAAATCTTCCCACAGAGGAGATTGTGAACAACATGTCGGATGAGGTTATCGAGGATACCAAAACCGGACAGATGAAAGGGTACCGTAACATTGCCTTTTTCGGCGTGGATTCCACCGAAGGAGCACTGGACCAGAATACACGAAGCGATTCCATCATGATCTGCTCCATCAATGAGGATACCGGTGATGTGAAGCTGATTTCGGTATATCGTGATACGCTTCTGAACATAGGAAACGACACCTACACAAAGTGCAATGCCGCATATTCACAGGGAGGTGCGGAGCAGGCAATCAACATGCTCAATCAGAATCTGGATATGAATATTACGGACTTTGTGACCGTTGGCTTCGGCGGCCTTACGGATGTAGTGGATGCACTTGGCGGTGTAACGATTACGGTCGAGGATGACGAGATTTCCCATCTGAACAATTACCAGTCCACGATGGCGAAGGAGCTGGGCAAAGACGGCTACACAGAGGTGACATCGTCCGGAACGCAGACGCTGAATGGTCTGCAGGCGACGGCGTATTGCCGTATTCGATATACCAGAGGCTGGGATTATAAGCGCGCGGCAAGACAGCGAGCGGTTTTGTATGCGGTTATGGATAAAGCCAAAACGGCGAACGTCGCGCAGCTGACGGATATCGTAAACTCTGTTTCCGGTGAGATTTATACTTCCTATGCTGTGAGTGATCTGATTAAGGATGTACAGGCGATTGCCGGCTACAATGTGATCGCCGAGGACGGAATTGATTCTATGCAGAATGGATTCCCTCAGGAGGATCAGCGTATCCAGGCGAACCTGGGCGGGGCGCTGGGAGACTGCGTCATTCCCAGAGACCTGACGGATAACGTGAAGTGGCTGCATCAGTTCCTGTTCGACGATGCGAATTACGATCCGTCGGAGACTGTGAAGAGCTACAGCGAAAAGATTGCTGAAATGACGAAGGATGCCGTTCCGGAAGAAATGACGGATGCGGATCATGCATAAGAAATCGGCAAATGATACTGCTGCCGGGGTGCCAAGGGAGGACGAGATTCGTCCTCCCTTTTTGCGTCGGTACAGTGTCCTACATTTGCCGGCTGGCACATGCACAGCAACCTGCGAGCGGGGGGCATTGAAATAGGGCGGGTGCGGAACAGATTCACATGGTATAATATACTCCATGTGAATCCGGATCATGGATTCAGGACCGATGCACAGAGCGGAGATGATATGGAGAAGAGCGTAATCGAAGCTGTGATCCCAGTCTATAAGCCGGATCAGAGACTGCTTCAGATACTGGATCGTTTGTCGCGGCAGACGGTTCCGGTACACACCATTCATTTGATCAATACGGGAGAGGAAATCCTGGCCGCTGCGCTGGCAAGCTGGAATCTGACGCAGGAGGAGCTTCTTGCCCGTTGGCCGAATGTGGTTCTGACAAATATAAGACCGGAGGAATTTGACCATGGCGGAACCAGGAATGCCGGGTTTCACTGCTGCAGTCAGGCAGATTATATTCTGACCATGACGCAGGATGCACTTCCTGCGGATGATGTGCTGATAGAGGAGCTGATGCGCCCGTTGGATCGAGATCCGATGGTGGCAGTTTCCTACGCCAGACAGCTGGCCAATCCCGGAGCGCAGGCGGAAGAGAGGTTGTCCAGAGTCTTTAATTATCCGGAAGAGCCGCTCATCAAATCCCAGGAGGATACAAAACGACTGGGGATCAAGGCCTATTTTTGCTCCGATGTGTGTGCGATGTACCGCAGGGATATATGGGATACAATGGGTGGTTTTGCGGACCCTGTTATTTTTAATGAAGACATGGTTTATGCAGGCCATGCGCTGCAGGCGGGATATCGGATCTGTTATGCGGCACAGGCAATGGTATACCATTCCCATACTTATACGGCGATGCAGCAGTTTCATCGCAATTTTGATCTGGGGGTATCACAGACGATGCACCCGGAGGTGTTCGGCGGACTTTCCTCCGAGGGCGAGGGAATGCAGTACGTAAGAGCTGTTTCGCGCCAGCTTCTTCAGGAGGGACGGTCGTGGCAGATTCCGGCATTTGGATTCCGATGCGCAGCAAGGCTTCTGGGGTATCGGATGGGACGCAGGTATCAGAAGCTTCCGGAGAAAGTTGTTATATGGTGCTCATCCAACCGGCAGTACTGGAAGAAACCGTAAGGGAAGACTGCCTGGCGGCTTCGCTGGGAAATCGCTGGCGCATTAGCGGGAATGAGCATGGAACGGTAACGCAGAGATAAGGTGCCCGTCGGACGGGCAAATGGAGACAACTATGTGTGGAATTGTTGGATATGTGGGTAAAAAGCAGGCAGCACCGATTCTCTTGGACGGACTGTCCAAACTGGAATACAGAGGCTATGACTCAGCCGGACTTGCAGTCCGTGACGGCAACCATCCGTTTGAGATTGTAAAGGCGAAGGGGCGCTTGAAGGGGCTTGCGGAGAAAACCAATAACGGACTTTCGGTACAGGGAGGGTGCGGCATCGGGCACACCAGATGGGCAACCCATGGAGAACCTAGTGAAAACAACGCGCATCCGCACGTGAGCAACGACAAATCGGTGGTGGGTGTACACAACGGCATCATTGAGAATTATCAGGATGTAAAGGCAAAGCTGGAAAGAAACGGCTATCAGTTTTATTCCGGAACCGATACGGAAATCGTAATCAATCTGATCGAGTTCTACATGAAGAAGTATAATTTGGGCCCTATTCATGCCATTACACATATGATGATGCGTGTTCGCGGAACCTATGCCCTTGCCATCATGTTCCAGGATTATCCGGGGCAGATTTATGTCGCAAGGAAGGACGCACCGATGATCATCGGTGTCGGAAAGGGTGAAACCTTCCTGGCATCGGATGTGCCGGCGATTCTGAAGTACACAAGAGATGTGTATTATATCGACAATTTGGAGGTTGGCGTTCTCGAGGCGGATCAGATTTCGTTCTACAACATCGATCAGGAGGAGATTTCCAAGGAACTGGTGCATGTGGAAATGGATGCGGAGGCAGCAGAACGAGGCGGATATCCGCACTTTATGCTGAAGGAGATCCACGAGCAACCAAAGGCCGTTCGGGATACCATCGCCTCGGTGATTGACGAGCAGGGGGAGTTGGATCTTTCCAAAACCGGACTGACACAGGAACAGCTCAGGGACCTGGAGCATGTATGCATCATCGGATGCGGCTCCGCATATCACGTGGGCGTTGCCATTCAGTATGTGATCGAGGATCTTGCAAGGGTACCGGTGCGTATTGAACTGGCGTCGGAATTCCGGTATCGGAATCCGCTGATTTCGCCGAACAGCCTTGCAATCATTATCAGCCAGTCGGGAGAGACGGCTGATTCACTGGCGGCGCTGCGTCTTGCAAAGGAAAACGGCATGAAGACCATGGCCATCGTAAACGTGGTGGGTTCCTCCATAGCAAGAGAGGCGGATTATGTCTTCTATACGCTGGCGGGACCGGAGATTGCGGTGGCAACGACCAAGGCATACAGCACGCAGTTGATCGCAGGCTATGCATTTGCACTGGAGCTTGCCGCGGCAAAGGGAATGATTGACACAGATCGGAAGGCAGCACTGACCAGAGAAATCCAGGAGCTTCCGGATAAGATCGAAAAGGTTCTGGAGGATAAGGAGAGAATTCAGTGGTTCGCTGCAAAGCGCAGCAACGCCCGTGATATTTTCTTTATCGGAAGAGGCATTGACTATGCCATTTCTCTGGAAGGCTCGCTGAAGCTGAAGGAGATCAGCTACATTCATTCGGAGGCGTATGCGGCCGGAGAGCTGAAGCACGGAACCATTTCACTCATTGAGAACGGAACATTGACGGTCGGCGTGCTGACACAGCCGGAGCTGTTCGAGAAAACCGTCAGCAATATGGTGGAGGTCAAGAGCCGCGGAGGATATCTGATGGGGCTGACCACTTATGGGAATTATGGTATTGAGGATACCGCTGACTTCACCGTTTATATCCCGAAAACAGACCCGCATTTTGCCACCAGTGTTGCCATTGTGCCGCTGCAGCTTTTGGCATACTATGTCAGCGTTTCCAAAGGTCTTGATGTGGATAAGCCGCGCAATCTTGCGAAATCGGTGACAGTGGAATAAGGGTATCGGATAAAAGGAACAGGCATAGGATTTGATATGGAACTGAGAGTAGAAGGGGAAGGCGCAGACAGCTACGAGGAGGTCATGCTGATCTACAACGGGGCGCTGCGCCAGATGCAGACCAAGCTGAACATATTGAATGAAGAGTTTCAGCATGTGCACAATTACAACCCGATCGAGCACATCAAAGCCAGATTAAAAACGCCGGAAAGCATCGTGAAGAAGCTACGGCGCCACGGTTATCCGTCGACGCTGGAGAACATGGTGAAGTATTGCAATGATATTGCCGGCGTCCGTGTTATCTGTGATTTTACTTCGGATATTTATAAGATTGCGGATATGATCAGCAACCAGAGTGACATCCGCGTGCTGGCTATTAAGGACTATCTGGTCAGTCCAAAGCCAAGCGGCTACAAAAGTTATCATATGATTGTGACAGTGCCGGTATATCTGTCTGACCGCATCGTCGATACGAAGGTGGAAATCCAGATCCGCACCATAGCAATGGACTTTTGGGCCAGTCTGGAGCACAAGATCCAGTATAAATTCACGGGGGACGTGCCGTCCTCCATTGCAGAAGAGCTGCTGGAGTGTGCGCACATGGTGTCCAACCTGGATGAAAAAATGCTGTCGCTGAACAATGAGATCCAGGAGATGAGCGCAGAAGAAGCTGCAAGGAAGAATCGCTGAACAAGGCAGAAAGAATATCGTATAAAAGAGGAGTGCCCGGGGGCCTTTCAGCTCCCGGGCTTATTATGAAAAAATCATCAAACTGTCGTTTGCTTTGATGGTTATAATATAGCAGTTGAGTATGAACAAAATATGAACGAAGCATGAATATATGTGAACATTATACAAAATCAAAGTAAAGAGAAGGTGGCTATGTGTCAAAAATGACAAAGGTGCTGCCTCCCGCTTTCATTGTAAAAGTAGTGGGATAATGTTATCATAAACGCTGATTTGGCGGATACAGGACACAGTCTGACAATAGACCGGAGGAAATCAGTCCATGAGCGATACATTTATGCAGGAAGTACAGGAAGAAGAGAACTCCATAGAGGAGCTGGAAAAGAGAATGCAGCAATCCACCGGTGTAGGGGAGGCGGTTGCTGATGACATGATTCGCGCCAATGAAGAGGCACAGGCCCTGGAGGTGGATGCGTTGAAGGACGCAGTTGCGGCATATCAGCGGCAGATCGATGAACTTAGAGAGCTCTATGCGAAAAACAGTGCACTTGTAGATGATATGCGCAAGATGAGCCTCGAAACGACCAAGGGCGTGCAGGATGTGATGAAGGCGTCCGCGCAGGCACTTGCGGACAACGGAAAGGCATTTCAGAATGTGGATTTTTCCGGGCTGCAGGAAGAGAACAAGGCTGTCCTGGAGGAGAAGATCAATGCTCTGAATGAAAAGCTGAATGCATCTCTGACAGAAAGTCAGGCCAAGATTTCGGATATGCTGCAGCAGTCGGATGATTTTGCACATAAGGAAAACGTGCGCGTGTACCGCAATGTACAGGCAGCAACAGAGCTTCTTCTGAATAAGCAGACCGAAGCGATAAAGGAGCTTCTTCCGGACAAGAACGCATCCGCGCAGACAAAGCCCAACGGAGTACAGATTGCGACACTGGTGATTGCTGCCGTGTGTGCGGTACTGGAAGCGCTGGATGCTTTTGGGATTTTAAGTCTGTTTTTGCACTGATTTGTATACATGATTTTCCGTATATTTCACAATGAGAAAAAAACTGAATTTCTGTTCCTGACGACCTGTCTGGTGGTACTGGTGGGCAGCCTGTTTTTTTGGCCGAACTATACGGGACGTGATCAGGAAAATGACAACCTCTTTACCATTTATCTGAATGGGGAAGAGGTTGGTGTTGTTGGTACGGAGGAAGAGGCCAGAGAGTATTATCTGATTGCCCGGCGCGAGATTGCCAAGACCAGCGACGACATGATTTTCATTGATGCTGATCTTCAGGTAGAAGGGCAACGGGTTTCCTGGGGGACCACAGACACGCAGGAGGACGTCGTTGCGCGGATGAAGTCGGTGCTGTCCACCTACGAGCTCTTTACGCTGCAGCATTGCTACACGGTAAAGGTCGGTGAGTATGTGTTCAATATGGCCTCCGTGGATGACATCAAGCAGCTCTTGAACGATGTGCTCGAGCAGTATGACCCCGAAAGGGACTATATCGTAAACATTCTGTCCGATACCAGCCGCGAGGTGAATGCACTGACGTATCAGGTCCTGACAACCGGCGAGCAGGAGAAAAAAGAGGAACAGCAAAACCAGCTTCCCACCGCCGGTATCGAGCAGGCCTTTTCCAAGCTGTTTGATGATGTGAAGCCGGCTGTCGGCATGGATTTTGAGGATTATGTTCTGGGTCTGCAGAGCATTGATTTTGGAGAAAAGATCGAGATTTCCGAGACATACCTTCCGTCCAATCTGGTGGCAACGCTGGAGGAGGCCGAGGCGGATGTTACCGGAGATGTGGCGCGCAGCGCAACCTATGAAGTGGCCAGCGGGGATACACTCTCCGGTATCGCGGAAAAATATGGCCTTACCACCCAGCAGCTCGTATCCATCAATTCCCTTTCCGGAACCGATGCAATCATCCGGCCGGGAGACGTTCTGAGCGTTACCGTTGCGGAGGCAAAGCTGACGGTACTTTATACCAATCAGGAGTACTACGAAGAGGACTATACGGCAGAGACTATCTATAAGAAGAACGACGACTGGTATACCACCAAGTCGGAAGTGATTCAGGAAGGAAGCTCCGGACACCGGCGTGTCATTGCACTGGTGAATTATCGTGACGATACGGTGCAGAGCCGTGAAATTGTCAAGCAGGAGAATACCGTGGATGCGGTGCCGAGGATCGTTGAAGTCGGAACCAAGAATCCGCCGACCTATATATGGCCGGTATACGGACGGGTTTCCTCTGGATTTGGCGGAAGAAAAGCTCCCAAGGCCGGCGCCAGCACCTACCACAAGGGACTGGATATCGCGGTCGCAGTGGGAACGTCGGTCATGGCTACCAGCGGAGGAAAGGTTACGTCCGCAGGATGGCAGTCCGGCTATGGATATGTTGTGTACATTGATCATGGAAACGGCGTCACCTCGCGGTACGGACATTTGTCAAAGATCCTGGTGAAGGTGGGACAGACGGTTTCCCAGGGAGATGTTATTGCACGTTCCGGTAACACCGGTAACAGTACCGGGCCGCACCTGCACTTTGAGATTCGGGTCAATGGGACGGCGGTCAATCCGTATAACTATCTGTCGTAATGTTACTGTACAGACGCCAACCAGCGACGGGGCCTGGCGCTTGGCTGGCGAGTGAACTGTAATGTCGTGATGTGCGTTTGTACAGTGACCGTGGCATTGCTTGACGAGAGCAGAAGACGGCAGTATTCTATTACGGACTTGTTACAAGGGGAGATTTGTCCTTCGGAGAGAAATCCGCAGGATTTGATGATTAGGAGTTTCATGCATGGTGCATTATGTTGTGAAAGGCGGAAATCCTCTTTCCGGAGAGGTTGAGATTGGCGGTGCGAAGAATGCGGCACTGGCCATTGTTGCTGCCTCTATCATGGCTGATGAGCCGGTAACTATAGAGAATATTCCGGATGTTTCGGATATTCGCGCCATCATTGGCGCAATTGCGGAGATTGGTGCGGTTGTGGAGCACCCGCAGTTGCATACGTATGTGATCAATGGTGCGACCATTAAGGATGCACCGGTGGATACGGAAGCTGTCCGTAAGATCCGCGGCTCGTACTATCTGATCGGTGCACTTCTTGGTAAATATAAGAAGGCAGAGGTGGCGCTCCCGGGAGGCTGCAACATTGGTCTTCGTCCGATTGATCAGCACATCAAGGGCTTTCGCGCACTGGGAGCCAGTGTGCGGGTAGCATCTCCGGGCATGATTGTGGCTAAAGCCGACGAGCTGGTGGGAAGCCATATCTACATGGATGTCGTGTCGGTAGGTGCGACCATCAATGTCATCATGGCAGCGGCGATGGCCCAGGGAAGTACCATCATAGAGAATGCGGCGAAGGAGCCGCACGTTGTTGACCTTGCCAATTTCCTCAACAGCATGGGGGCGCGCATTAAGGGCGCAGGAACCGATGTTATCCGTATTAAGGGCGTGGAGCGTCTGCACAAGACGACGTACTCCATTATTCCGGATCAGATTGAGGCAGGAACCTATATGTACGCTGCGGCAGCAACTCGCGGCGATGTCACCATCACCAATGTCATTCCTAAGCATCTGGAGTCTTTGACGGCGAAGCTGATTGAGGTGGGCTGCGAGGTGACGGAATCCGACGATTCGGTTCGGGTGGTTGCCAAGCGCCGTCTGGAACATACGAACGTGAAGACGCTTCCGTATCCGGGATATCCTACAGATATGCAGCCGCAGATCAGTGTCCTTCTGGGGCTTTCCAAGGGGACCAGTATTGTGACGGAGAGTATTTTTGAGAACCGGTTTAAATATGTGGATGAATTGACAAAGATGGGTGCTTCCATCCGCGTGGAAGGAAATACGGCCATTATTGACGGTGTGGAGAGCTACAACGGCGCGAATCTGAATGCACCGGATCTGCGAGCGGGAGCGGCACTGGTAGCTGCGGCGCTGGCTGCCAATGGCTATTCGGAAATCTATGACATCAAGTACATCGAGCGGGGATATGAGCGCTTTCCGGAAAAGCTTCGGGCGCTCGGTGCATGCATTGCCAAGGTGGATTCCGCCGACGAAGAACGCCGTGCGGTCAATGAATTCAATTTCCGTGTTGTCAGCTAGTTATTTAAAAATCGATGTACTAGAACTGACAGTGGAAATATAGCCTGCGGTTTGTAAATGATGTATCGAACAGACTACAGGCAGCAACTTAATATCTGAGTATTTTTCAGGGCAGGGTGCAATTCCCTACTGGCGGTACAGTCCGCGACCCTGCAGTATTCGAGAGCCGACAGAAATGATGTCGCTTTCGGGTAAGGCAGGCTGATTCGGTGAAACTCCGGAACCAACAGTATAGTCTGGATGGAAGAAAAATGATCAGAAGCCTCACCTTTCTGAACTCTTTGAAAATGCTCAAGGTTCGTCGCATATGCGACAGAAAGGTGGATTTCATGTCTGATTATTCAAATGGCAAACATTCGGGAAATGTGCGGTATATCACCGTGACCGGGGTATTGGCGGCCTGCGCCTTTCTCCTGCAGCTAATCGAGATTCCGATACCGATGCTGATGCCATCCTTTATCAAATTTGACTTTTCGGATCTTCCGGCACTGATCGGAAGCTTTGCCATGGGGCCGGTGTGCGGCATACTCATTGAACTGATTAAAAATCTGCTGCATGCAGGGCTTGCCAGCGGATCCTTTGGTGTGGGGGAGCTTTCAAATTTTGTCCTTGGTGCTTTCTTTGTCGGAACCGCAGGGATGGTGTACCGGTTCAACCGCTCCAAGAAGGGGGCGTTGATTGCATCGATTGTCGGTGCGGTGGTGATGGCACTGATTTCCTTCCCGTCCAATTTGTTTATCGTGTATCCGGTTTATTATCAGTTCATGCCCGAAGAGACCATTCTGGCTGCCTATCAGGCGATCCTTCCGGGGATGAAGAGCATTGCCCAGAGTCTCCTGGTGTTCAATGTTCCGTTTACCTTTGTAAAGGGGATGCTGGATGTGATCATTACCTTCCTGGTGTACAAGAAGATCTCGCCCATCCTGAAAGGGCAGCAGTAATTTGACCCGTCGCTGGCGGGCGAGTGAACTGTATCCGGCAGGTGAGGATGCCGGAGCAGGTGGAAAAGCAAGGTCGAACAGTGTATGATAACTACCGTCAGGGCGTATGCTCTGACGGTTTTGTTGTAGAGAGGAGGCCGCAGGCAGGCGGCACGTTTGTATATAGGGGAGAGAATGCATGCAGCTATTTGAATCGCACTCTGCCGAGGAAACCTATGCCATCGGGAAAAAGCTGGCACAAGCGGCTGTTCCGGGCGACATCTATGCGCTCTCCGGCGATCTTGGTGTAGGCAAAACGGTTTTTACCAAGGGATTTGCAGAGGGACTTGGCATTACGGAGCCGGTGAACAGTCCGACCTTTACAATTCTGCAGATTTATGAAGGAGGCAGGCTTCCTTTGTATCATTTTGATGTTTACCGCATCGATGAGCCTGAGGAGATGGAAGAAGTCGGCCTGGATGAGTACCTGTACGGCCGGGGAGTCAGCCTGATTGAGTGGCCGGAACAGATTGCGGAATGCCTGCCGGACAGCACCAGAGTGATACGCATCCGGAAGGATCTTTCCAAGGGCGTGGATTACCGCTCAATTGCAATTGATGCTGAGATAATGTAATAGAGAAGGGATCAGGACAAAATGAAGATATTGGCCATTGAGGCCTCGGGACTTACCGCGGGCTGTGCCGTTGCAGAGGATGAGAAGCTGATCGGAGAATACAATCTGCAGTACCAGAAAACGCATTCCCAGACGCTGATTCCGATGCTGGAGGAACTGAAACGCGCATTGGAGCTGGATCTGACAACCATCGATGCAATTGCCATCACCAAGGGACCGGGAAGCTTTACGGGACTTCGCATCGGAGCGGCAACGGCCAAGGGCATTGCCCTTGCGCTGGATAAGCCGATTCTGCCGGTGTCTACACTGGACAGCCTTGCATTCAATGCATACGGGACGCAGAAGCTTGTTTGCCCTATCATGGATGCGAGACGGCAGCAGGTTTATACCGGTATCTACAGGGAAAACGGTTGGCCCGAGTGCCTTCGCCAGCCATGTGCCGTTAGCATCGATGAGCTGTTGGAGGATTTGAATGAATGGGGAGAGGCGGTCCTTTTTGTTGGGGATGGCGTGCCGGTATATCGGGAACAGATCGTCCAAAAGGCGGCGGTGCCGGTTTCCTTTGCTCCCGCTCATTTGCTGACGCAGAGAGCAGGAACTACCGCGGTTCTGGCAAGTCTTTTGTTCGAAAAGGAAAAAGAGGGGTGTCTGATTTCTGCGGATGATTTCCGCCCTGAGTACCTTCGCAAGTCACAGGCGGAGCGGCAGAAGGATGAGGCAATGGCGAGTGGTCATATGGACTCGCTGGCAGCCGGTCGACTTTTGCGGGACCTTGGCAGGAAGTGAATGGAGCATATGATTCGACGAATGATTCCGGAGGATATACCGGCAGCTGCAGCGCTGGAGGCACGGTGCTTTTCGGAGCCCTGGACGGAGCACGCCTATCGGAGCGCGTTTCGCCGGAATGGAGTCGATTATTTTTTCTGGCTTGCGGAAGAAGCAGGGGAGGTAATCGGCATCATCAGTCTTACCCGTATGGGCGAGGACGGAGAGATTGGAAATGTGGCGGTGCACCCGGACAAGCGCCGCCGCGGGGTCGCAAGGCACCTTTTGCAGACAGTGTTGGAATACGGAGAACAGGAGCTTCACATGGAGGCGTTTACGCTGGAGGTGCGGGACGGCAACCGGGGGGCTATTCACCTGTACGAGTCGGAGGGCTTTCAAACAGAGGGCATTCGGCCGGGATTTTATAAAAAGCCGACAGAGGATGCGCGCATTCTGTGGCGGCGACAGAAAGGATCCAATGATTGACGTTTGTTTATTAGGAACCGGAGGCATGATGCCACTGCCGTATCGGTGGCTGACATCACTGCTCGTACGGTATAACGGGAAGAGCATTCTTCTGGATTGCGGAGAGGGAACCCAGATTGCACTGAAGAAAAAGGGGTGGAGCCCCAATCCGATTTCGCTGATCTTGGTCACACATTTTCATGCAGATCATATTGCGGGACTTCCGGGTATGCTCCTCTCCATGGGAAACAGCGACCGAAGGGATCCTGTGACCATTGTGGGGCCAAAGGGACTAAACCGGGTAATTGAGAGCCTTCGCGTCATCGCAC
The DNA here is from genome assembly GCA_963658695.1 of bacterium. Lineage (GTDB taxonomy): Bacteria > Bacillota > Clostridia > Lachnospirales > Lachnospiraceae > CAG-791. The sequence continues at coordinate 16,044 of CAVKRN010000027.1, read as the reverse complement.
CGGAGCTTCCGTTTGAAATCCGCTGCAAGGAACTGACAGAGGACACAGAGGTCATTGATTTGCCGGGAGAGCCGGAGTTTCACATTACAGCGTTCCGGGTGAATCATCGCATCACCTGCTACGGATACAGCTTCACGCTGGACAGAGCCGGCAAATTTGATGTGCAGAAGGCCAGGGACCTTCAGATCCCGCTGAACTTCTGGTCAAGGCTTCAGAAGGGCGAGGTTCTGGAGGCAGACGGCAAGACCTATCTTCCGGAAATGGTGATGGGACCGGCCAGAAAGGGATTGAAGATTACCTATGCTACGGATTCCAGGCCGTGCCCCAGTATAACCGCAGCGGCAGAGGATGCGGATCTGTTTATCTGCGAGGGAATGTACGGAGAGGATGACAAGCTCCAGAAGGCCAAGGAAAAGAAGCATATGACGATGCCGGAGGCAGCACGCATCGGCGCGGCGGCCCATCCACGGGAAATGTGGTTGACGCATTACAGCCCATCGGAGATGCATCCGCAGGGATTTCAGGAAAGTCTCCGCAAAATATATCCCGCACTGGTGTGTGCGAAGGACGGTCGGAGCAAAACCTTGCTCTTTGAGGATGAAAAGAGTACAGGGGACAGAGGCGAGGCATGAGTAAAAAAGACATAACCATTCTGGGAATCGAATCCAGCTGTGATGAAACGGCAGCGGCAGTGGTCGTAAACGGCAGAACCGTTTTGTCCAATGTGATTTCATCGCAGATTGATATTCATACGTTATACGGCGGAGTGGTGCCGGAGATCGCCTCCCGCAAGCATGTGGAACGCATCACGCAGGTGATTCGCAAGGCGCTATCTGAGGCTGACAAGAGTCTGGGCGATTTGGATGCGGTGGCAGTAACCTATGGACCGGGGCTGGTGGGAGCGCTTCTGGTGGGCGTATCGGCAGCAAAGGGAATCTGTTTTGCATCCGGAATTCCGCTGGTCGGGGTTCATCATATTGAAGGCCACATCAGTGCCAACTACATTGCTGCTCCGGAGCTGGAACCGCCGTTTTTGTGCCTGGTGGTATCCGGCGGACATACGCACCTTGTGATGGTAAAGGATTACGGGGAATATGAGATTCTCGGACGCACCATGGACGATGCAGCCGGTGAAGCCTTTGATAAGGTAGCCCGGGCCGTCGGGCTGGGATACCCCGGCGGACCGAAGATTGATAAGGCGGCAAGAGACGGCAATCCGGAGGCTATTCACTTCCCGCGCGGAAAGGTGTCGGATTCGGCGTATGATTTCAGCTTCAGCGGGCTCAAATCGGCGGTACTGAATTATCTGAACACCGAACAGATGGCTGGACGGGAGATCTGTGTGCCGGATGTGGCAGCCTCCTTTCAGAAGTCAGTGGTGGAGGTGCTCGTAGGACACGCCATGGAAGCGGCGGAGCAGTACCACTGCAAACGATTTGCACTGGCGGGGGGCGTTGCCTCCAACAGTGCGCTTCGCGAGGCTACCATGGAGGCGTGCCGGCAGAGGGGGATTTCCTTTTATTGCCCGCCGCCGGTTTTGTGCACAGACAATGCGGCAATGATCGGCTGTGCCGGGTACTATGATTATTGCAGAGGTATTCGCAGCGGATTTGATCTGAATGCGGTCCCGAATCTGGCGCTGGGGAAACGGTGATTGAGAGTTAGGGTGTAAACGCCTGTAAGCACCGAAGCTCACTCGGAAGGCCCCAATTCCGGACATCCATCTGCCACGCGGTCGCTTGTCTGGCGCGTAAACGGTAACAAATGAGATGGGACAGGGCAAACGATAGGAGTGCAATCCACATGAATGAGTCTCTCAAAAGAAATACAGCCATTCTTCTGGCGGCCGGGAAGGGAAGGCGCCTTGGCGCGGCGCTGCCGAAGCAGTATATCGATATTGCGGGGCTCCCCTTGGCGGCAAGAACACTTGCAGCGCTGGCAGCAAGTCCGGTCATTACCGATATCGTGATGGTCATTCCGGCAGGAGACGAAGGCTATATTCAGGAGCACATCCTGCAAAGAGTACCGGAGGCGGCAAAGAAGGTTCGCACGCTCGTACCGGGAGGCGCAGAACGCTATCACTCCGTGGCAGCCGGGCTGGATGCCATCGATTGGCCCTGTGAATACGTTTATATTCACGACGGCGCGCGGCCCTTTATTGATAACGAGAGCATCCTGCGTCTTGCAAAGGCAGTGGAAGAGACCGGAGCGGCTGTGGCCGGCATGCCGAGCAAGGACACAGTGAAAATGTCCGATGCCAATGGACTTGTTGCCAAGACGCCGGATCGCAGTCATGTCTGGATCATTCAGACGCCGCAGGTGTTTGAGAAAGAAATGATCACCAGAGCGTATCACAAGGCACTGGAACAGCTGCCGGACTTAGAAGCACAGGGAATTCACCTGACCGATGATGCCATGGTTGCAGAGGAAATGCTGCAGGCCAGAATCCGACTGGTGGAGGCATCCTACCGCAATATCAAAATCACAACACCGGAAGATGTTGCAGTGGCAAACGCCTTTCTGACCGGCCGGTAGAGCAGGAGTACGAGATGTCCTTCGTCCATTTGCATTCACATACGGAATATTCGCTGCTGGATGGGTCCAATAAGGTGCGCGCCTATGCCGAGCGCGTGAAGGAGCTGGGAATGAATGCGGCTGCCATCACGGACCATGGCAATATGTATGGCGTCATTGAGTTTTATCTGGCATGCCAGGATGTGGGAATTAAGCCGATCATCGGCTGCGAGGTGTATGTGGCTCCCGGATCCAGGTTTGACCGGGAAATTGGCGACAATTCCGATCGCTATTATCACCTGATCCTGCTGGCAGAGAACAATGAGGGCTATCGAAATCTTTCCAAAATCGTCAGCCGTTCCTTTACAGAAGGATACTATTATAAGCCTCGTGTGGATAAGGAGCTTCTGCGGGAATTTCATGAGGGAATCATATGCTCTTCGGCCTGCCTTGCAGGGGAAGTGGCCCGGGATCTTGTGCGCGGGGATAAGGAGGTGGCCAAAAACGCGGCGCTGGAGTACCAGGAGATTTTCGGAAAGGGGAATTTCTTTCTGGAGCTGCAGGATCATGGGTATCCGGATCAGCAGACGGTGATCGCCGGCGTACTGGAACTGTCCAGAGAGCTGGACATTCCGATGATTGCGACCAATGACTGTCATTATACGTATGCGGCAGATGCAGAAGCGCACGATGTGCTCCTGTGTATTCAGACGAACAAGAAGGTCTCAGATGAAAATCGCATGCGCTATCCCGGCGGCCAGTTTTTCATCAAGAGCGAAGAGGAAATGCGCCAGCTCTTTCCCTACGCACAGGAGGCGCTGGAAAACACGCAGCAAATAGCGGATCGCTGCAACGTTGTCATAGAATTCGGCAACACAAAGCTGCCACACTTTGAAGTACCGGAGGGGTATGATTCCTGGACCTATCTGAACAAGCTCTGCGATGATGGCTTTGCGAGAAATTATCCGGAGGATGACGGCACCGTGCGAAAGCGCCTGGACTATGAGCTGTCGGTCATTCAGAAGATGGGATATGTGGATTACTTTCTCATCGTGTGGGATTACATTAACTGGGCGCGTGAAAATGACATCCCGGTAGGGCCGGGCCGCGGATCGGCGGCTGGCTCTGTTGTGTCCTATTGCACCGGTATTACACAGCTGGATCCCATCCGCTACAATCTCCTTTTTGAACGATTCCTCAATCCGGAACGCGTGTCAATGCCGGATATTGACGTGGACTTTGGCTTTGAGCGGCGCCAGGAGGTGATCGACTACGTCACGCGCAAATACGGCAAGGAGCAGGTGGTGCAGATCATTACCTTCGGCACCATGGCGGCGAAGGGCGTAATCCGTGACGTGGGACGCGCGATGGATCTGCCGTACAGCTTTTGCGACGCCGTGTCCAAGATGGTGCCGAATGAGCTTGGCATTACGCTTGACAAGGCGCTGAAGGAAAATCCGGATCTGAAAAAGTCCTATGACAGTGATGAACGGGTACATCGCCTGATTGATATGTCCAGAAAGTTGGAGGGCTTGCCACGTCATACCTCGGTTCATGCGGCCGGAGTTGTGATCTGTGCAGAACCGGCGGAGGATCTGATCCCTCTCTCAAGGGCGGCGGACGGCTCCATTACCACACAGTTCACGATGACAAGGGTGGAGCAGCTCGGCCTTTTGAAGATGGATTTTCTGGGTCTTCGCACGCTGACCGTGATTCAGAATGCGGTGGACAACGCTAACCGTTCCATTCAGGAGGCGGGGGGCGCCTATCCGTCCTATGAGCCTTCTTTTGGGAAAGGCAAAATAACGGAAAACCCGGCCGGGCCGGTCATTGATATCAATCGCATTGATTACAACGATGCCAATGTTTTTGCCTATCTCTCTACGGGCAAGACCGATGGCGTGTTCCAGCTGGAATCGGCGGGCATGCAGAGCTTCATGAAACGACTGCAGCCAAAGAGCCTGGAGGATGTCATTGCCGGTATTGCGTTGTACCGGCCGGGACCGATGGATTTCATCCCCAAATACATCGCGGGCAAGCAGAATGCGGACAGCGTTACGTATGATACGAGTGAACTGGTGCCGATTCTGGAGACTACGTACGGCTGCATCGTATACCAGGAGCAGGTGATGCAGATCGTGCAGGAGCTGGGCGGATATTCGCTTGGACGAGCGGATCTTGTGCGCCGCGCCATGAGCAAGAAAAAAACACATGTTATGGAGGAGGAGCGCCGCAATTTTGTCTCGGGCAATCCGGAGGAGCATGTGCCCGGGTGTGTCAGCCGCGGCATCCCCGAAGAGGTGGCCAATCACATCTACGATACGATGATTGATTTTGCCAAATACGCGTTTAATAAATCACACGCCGCCTGCTATGCCATCGTGACATACCAGACGGCCTGGCTCAAATACTATTATCCGACCGAATTCATGGCGGCACTCCTGACATCGGTCATTGATTTTCCGTCCAAGGTGGCAGCGTATATCCTTGCCTGCCGCGAGATGCATATACGACTTTTGCCGCCGGACATCAATGAAGGAGTTGCCGGCTTTTCGGTTTCCGGCGGAGCGATTCGCTATTCCCTGACGGCGATTAAGGGCGTGGGGGAATCGGTAATCCGTGCGGTGGTAAGAGAGAGAGAACAGAACGGCAAGTACCGCGATTTGCAGGACTTCATTGCCAGAACGCTCCCGCTTCAGGTCAATCGCCGCGTGGTGGAAAATCTCATCAAGGCCGGTGCCTTTGACTGCTTTGGTGTCACACGCAAGCAGATGATGACGGTATACACCCGCATGATCGAGGAACAGGCAGAAGCGGCCAAAAACAATATGGCAGGCCAGATGAGCCTTTTTGACATTGCACCGGAGGAAGCCCAAAGTGATTTCCGCGTTCGGTATCCGGAGGTCGGAGAGTATGAAAAGGAAATGAAGCTTGCCTTTGAAAAGGAAGTCCTCGGCATTTACGTCAGCGGACACCCGCTGGAGGATTATGAGCCCTTATGGAAGGGGCATATTACGGCAAAGGCAGCGGACTTTGTTCTGGATGAAGAGACAGGGACCTCTGTCGTGCAGGACAACCAGGATGTCACTGCCGGCGGCATCATCACGGAGGTCAAGCTTAAATACACCAAGAACAATCAGGTGATGGCCTTTGTGACACTGGAAGACTTAACCGGAAGCCTGGAGGTCATTGTGTTCCCCAAGGCATATGAATCCTATTCGAATCTACTGAAGGAGGATGGAAAGGTCTTTATTCAGGGGAGATGCTCACAGGAAGAGGAAAGAGACTCCAAGCTGATCGCCAGGTCCGTGGTTTCCTTTGATGCTGTGCCGCGGCAGATCTGGATCCGGTTTCGGGATCAGGAGGCCTACGCAGCAGGAAGCTCCCGGCTGTTCCGGATCGTGGATGCGCACGGGGGACGGGATCAGGTGGTCATTTACGTGGAGAATCCGCGTGCCATGAAAAAGCTCCCGCCCGGGCAGGGAATTCGCGGCGATGAGAAGGCGCTGGAGGAGTTGAAGGACTGCTTTGGACGAGAGAATGTCACGATGCGGTGAGCCGCGATAAGATGGATTTCGTTGCATTCGGGGAAAAACATAATTACAATGAGCAAAAGGGAAGCTGCGGTGCAGCGGGAGAATAATTATGGCAGATAACAAGACGAAAACAATCGGAATACTTACCAGCGGCGGCGATGCACCCGGCATGAACGCGGCAATTCGTGCCTGCGTGCGAAGAGCCATTCAGAATGGTCTTACCGTAAAGGGAATTGAGCGAGGCTACTCCGGACTCCTCCAGGAGGAGATCATCGACATGGATAAGCATAGCGTGTCGGACATCATCCAGCGAGGGGGCACGGTGCTCGGAACGGCGCGGTGCGAGGAGATGCGGACCGAGGAAGGACAGAAGGAAGCGGCTGACATTTGCCGCAAGCACGGCATTGACGGTCTGGTTGTCATCGGCGGTGACGGGTCCTACCGCGGTGCGTTGGCACTGTCACGGCAGGGAATCAACGCCATCGGACTTCCGGGGACGATTGACCTGGATATTGCCTGCACGGAATATACGATCGGCTTTGATACGGCAATCAATACTGCCATGCAGGCCATTGACAAGGTCCGCGATACATCTTCCTCCCATGAGCGCTGCAGCATCATTGAGGTTATGGGAAGAAATGCAGGCTATATTGCACTTTGGTGCGGGATCGCCAATGGCGCAGAGGACATTCTTCTTCCGGAGAAATACGACTACAACGAGCAGCGGATAGTTGACAATATTATCAACAACCGCAAGCATGGCAAGAAGCACCATATCATCATCAATGCCGAGGGAATCGGACATTCCACGTCGATGGCAAGACGCATCGAGGCGGCTACCGGCATCGAGACAAGAGCGACCATCCTGGGTTACATGCAGCGCGGCGGATCTCCCACCTGCAAGGACCGGTACTATGCGTCCATTATGGGTGCGTATGCGGCGGATATCGCAGCGGCCGGCAAGAAAAACAGAATTGTTGCCTACCAGCATGGCGAATTCGTGGATGTGGATATCGAGGAAGCACTGGCGATGAAGAAGAGCATTTCGGAATACCAGTACGAGATCAGTCAGGCGCTTTCTCGGTAACAAAGAGGAATGTCTGGGACGTTCATCGCATGCGGAAAGACGGTGCCTGGTGGGACAAAAGATCGATTTTCCCTGACATCGTAGAAGCAGGAAGGAAACTGAAGATACATGGAAGAAATTACTTCCGCATCCGGCAGCACAGTAAAAGGACTGGTACTGCTGCGCCAAAAGGCTAGTAAGCGCAGACAGTCCCAGTCTTTTCTTATCGAAGGCGAACGACTGGTGCTGGATACGCCTGAAGAATATATAGAGAAGATCTATCTGACGAGAAAAGCCTGGGAGCGCATCGGAGAAACGCTGCGCAGCCGGAGACTGGAAGGCCGGACGGTCCTTTTTTCGGAGGAAGCCATGGAAAAGGCGGCGGACACAAAAGCGCCGCAGGGAGTCCTGGCCGTGGCGAGGCAGCCGCAGTACACCATGGAAGAAATTGTGCAGAGCCGTGGGGCTAAGCCGCCGCTGTTTTTGCTGCTGGAGGACATTCAGGATCCCGGCAATCTGGGAACCATGTTCCGCAGTGCAGAGGCAGCGGGCGTCAATGGAATTATTATGAGCAAGGGAACGGCGGACGTATTCAATCCGAAGGTGGTGCGTTCTACCATGAGCGCGCTTTTCCGGATGCCGTTTGTCTATGTGCCGGATCTGACGGAGGCAATGAAGGAGCTTCAGAAATGCGGAATCGCGTTGTATGCAGCAAGCCTGGAGGGGAGCGTTCCCTATACGGAAGCGGACTTGCGGCAGGCAGCGGGAATTCTGATCGGCAATGAAGGAAACGGGCTGACAGCACCGGTGCAGGCGCTTGCCGACGGAAGAATACGGATTCCGATGGCAGGACGGATTGAGTCGTTAAATGCGGCAATCAGTGCCGGTATTCTCATGTACGAGGCAGCTAGGCAAAGAGGATTTGCGGCAGCACAGGACAGATAACACATTAAGGAGGACAGCATGCGTATTCAGACAATCGGGTTTATCGGGCTTGGCAATATGGCAAAGGCCATCATCGGCGGGATTCTGCAAAATCACCTGGTGGAGCCGCAGCAGATTCTGGGGAGTGCTGCGACGCAGCAGAGCATGGACGCGGCAGCAGAGCAGTTTGGAATTCTCACAGAGGCGTCCAACAAGGAAGTGACCAAAAAAGCAGATCTTCTGGTGCTCGCAGTGAAGCCGGTCGTGCTGCCGGTTGTGATTGAGGAGATCCGGGATGTGGTCGGGGAGGATACGGTGATTCTCTCTGTGGCAGCAGGCAAAACAACAAAATGGCTCACCGACCAGTTTGAACATCCGGTGAAAATTGTTCGCTGCATGCCGAATACACCGGCGCTGGTAAGAGAAGGATGCTCTGCCATTTGCAGGAGCAGCTGTGTTACCGACGATGAGTTGGAAGCGGTAATGAAGATTGTCTCTAGTTTCGGCATTGCGGAGGTGGTCAATGAAAGCCTGATGGACACAGTTGGTGCCGTCAGCGGGGCGGCTCCGGCATATGTGTTCATGTTCCTGGAGGCACTGGCCGACGCCGGAGTCAAGGGCGGCATGCCCAGAAGACAGGCGTATCGCTTTGCGGCACAGACGGTTCTTGGCAGTGCAAAGCTGATGCTGGAGACCGGCAAGCACCCCGGCGAGCTGAAGGATATGGTGTGCTCACCGGGAGGAACCACCATTGAAGGCCTGGAGGCCTTGGAAAAGGGCGGATTCCGCGGCACAGTAATGGATGCCATCGATGCCTGCATCGAAAAATCCAAAAAGCTGTAACTAAGAAAAAAGAGGGAGGACAAAATGGTAGTGCTGTTGATTGTGTTACTGATTGTGGTACTCGTACTGATCTGCGTGAACATCCGAATTGTTCCGCAGGGCTATGTTTTTGTGATTGAACATCTGGGTAAATATAAGACTTCCTGGCAGGCGGGACTTCACGTTAAAATACCGTTTATTGAGCGGGTTGTGAAGACCATCAGCCTGAAGGAGCAGGTGCTGGATTTTCCGCCGCAGCCGGTGATTACCAAGGACAATGTCACCATGCAGATTGATTCGGTGGTGTTTATGAAGGTGTTTGATCCAGGACTGTATACCTACGGCGTGGAGAATCCCATTGCCGGTCTTCAGAATCTGTCCGCGACGACGCTGCGCAATATCATCGGTGAGATGGAACTGGATCAGACGTTGACGAGCCGTGAAACCATCAACGGCAAGATGCAGGTGATCCTGGATGAAGCCACCGATCAGTGGGGCATCAAGGTAACCCGCGTGGAAATCAAGAACATACAGCCGCCGAAGGAAATCGAAGAGGTTATGACCAAGCAGATGCGCGCAGAACGCGAGCGGCGTCAGACGGTTCTGGAGGCACAGGCGCATCAGGAGGCTGTGGTTTCCCGCGCAGAGGGTGATAAGAAGGCCAAAATTCTGGCTGCCGAGGCAGAAAGAGATGCACAGATTGCGCTGGCAGAAGGTAAGGCTAAATCGATCGAGCTGGTGTATGAGGCGGAGGCACAGGGACTGGAAGCACTGAAGAATGCCAACGTATCCGAGACGGTTCTGCGGCTGAAGGGCATTGAAGCGCTGAAGGATGTTTCGGACGGGCGTGCAACGAAAATCTACATGCCGTCGGACATTGCCGGGTTTGTGAGTACACTGGGACTGGCCGGTGAGTCACTTGGAATCGGAGATGCCACCAAGATTGACACCAGCAAAAAGCCGGTAAAAAAGCCGGAAGTGGATCCTTGCATCAAGCCGGAGACGAGCGACGAAGGAAAGGCTGCGGCTGCCTATACACAGGCGGTGAGTGCGGAGCTGGAGGAGCAGGCAAATCGCTAAGCGCATCCGGCTAGCTCCACCTCGATTTTCCGAAGGAGAATCGAGATGGAGACTGAACAGTTATCGCGCTGAAACCGGACAGTTGCTGAACAGTGACATACAACAATAGAAATGGAGCATTGCATGAACGAGAATTTTAAAGGAAGAGATTTTCTGAAACTGCTGGATTATTCCGGTCTGGAGATTGCAAGACTGGTTGATATGGCTGCATATTTTAAGGACAAGAAAAAGAAGGGCGAGCCGGTGGATCAGCTGCGCGGCAAAAATGTGGCTCTGATTTTCGAGAAGACCAGTACCAGAACCCGCTGTGCCTTTGAGGTAGCGGCACACGATCTTGGCATGGGGACGACCTATCTGGATCCGTCCGGATCCCAGATCGGCAAGAAGGAGTCCATTGCGGATACGGCCCGGGTCCTTTCCGGGATGTTCGATGGTATTGAATACCGCGGCTTTGGGCAGGAGATCGTAGAGGAACTGGCGCATTACGCAGCGGTGCCGGTGTGGAACGGACTGACCAACGAGTTTCATCCGACCCAGATGCTGGCGGACCTTCTGACCATCCGTGAGCGGTTCGGCAGAGTGCAGGGAATTCGGCTTTCTTATTACGGCGATGCCAGATACAACACCGGCAATTCCCTGATGGTTCTGGGCGCGAAGGTTGGCATGCATGTTACGCTGTGCACCAATCCCAAGTATTATCCGGATCCGGAGCTGGTAAAGACCTGCACGGAGCTGGCAAAGGAGAGCGGCGGCAGCATCACGCTTACAGATGATCCCAAGGCGGCAGCCAAGGGAGCAGATGTCTTCTATACAGATGTGTGGGTTTCGATGGGCGAGCCGGATGAAATCTGGGAGGAGCGCATCCATGATCTTCTTCCTTACCGGATTACAACGGAGCTTCTCGAGCTTGGCAGCAAGGAGTGTGTGTTCATGCACTGCTTGCCGGCCTTCCATGATCTGAAGACGGGGACAGGAGCCAAGATTCATGATACCTTCGGGTTGGATGAGATGGAGGTAACCGACGAGGTATTTGAATCAGAGCGCTCGGTAGTCTTCCAGGAGGCCGAAAACCGGATGCACACCATTAAGGCAGTGATGGCAGCAACCCTTGGATATGAGATGAAGTAAGAGATGAAGGATCGGATTTTACAGGCGCTGGCAGAGACAGACGGATTTCTGTCCGGCCAGCAGCTAAGTGACCTTCTGGGGGTGTCGAGAACGGCCGTCTGGAAGACAATCGGAAAACTGAAAAGCGAAGGCTATGAGATTGAGGCGGTGACCAACAGAGGCTACCGCCTCATCAACGCGCAGGACGTTGATGTGCTCAATCAGGCGGAGATCGCAAGAAGGCTCTCAACGGCTTGGGCCGGGCATCCCTTGATTTATGAAAAACAAACCGGCTCTACCAACGATGACATCATGCGGCTGGCGGATGAGGGAGCTACGCAGGGAACACTGGCCGTTGCATCCTGCCAGACAGCAGGGAAGGGAAGGCGCGGCAGGACGTGGATCTCTCCGGACGAAGGGAATGTCTATATGAGTATTTTGCTGCGTCCGCAGATTCCGGTGCAGGAAGCGCCGATGATGACCCTGATCATGGCACTTGCCTGCTGTGAAGCCCTGCAGGAGCTGTATCCCGAAAAGGGCATGGACAAAAAGGTGCAATTCGGTATCAAATGGCCCAATGATCTGGTGGTTTCTGTGGAGGAAGGACCGTTCAAGAAATTTGTGGGTATCCTCACCGAAATGCGTCTGGAGGAGCGGGAAATCCGCGATGTCACCATCGGAATCGGGTTAAATCTGAATCAGGAATCCGTAGATCCGGCAATCTGTGAAACCGCAACGACGCTGCGCAACGCGCTTGGGAGAAAGGTGAACCGTGCGGAGGTTACGGCGGCCTGCTGGAATCATTTTGAACCGGCGTACGAGAAGTATCTGGCAGCAGGTTCTCTGGAACCCTTGATCGAACGGTACAGCAGCGTACTGGTGAATATCGGACGGAAGGTGCGCGTTCTGGATCCGAGAGGGGAATATACAGGAACAGCAAAGCGGGTGACGGCCGGCGGCGAGCTGGTGGTAACGGCGGACGATACGGCGGAGGACCGGCTCGTGGGAACCGGAGAGATTTCGGTCCGCGGAGTCATGGGATACGTCTGAGGGCTGAAATCCTGCAACCAATGCTATATATTTTGCAAACGATGTACTAGCGCCAAGAAAAAATATAGAGAGGAACAACGTGGGACAGGAAGAGAAATTCCGCATCGTATTGTGCGGATCCAATGCATACGATAAAAAATACTATTTTAATCCTAAATTTGCGAAGCTTCCGGAAAATGTACAGGAAGAGCTGCGGATCATCAGTGTTCTCTTCACGGAGGAGGTCGGGGGGATTTTCACCATCGGCTTTACACCACTGGGAGAAGCGGTGATGGATACACAGGCAGAGGAAGGTGATCTGCTGTACGATGAAATCGGAAGCGCACTTCTGATCAAGAAGATACAAGGCACAAAGAAGGAGCTGTTCGAGTCACTGGAAATTTATTTTAAGGTGACGTTTCTGCATCAGAATCCGGGCGATCTGCTGGAGGACTACGAAGAGACCAAGGATTGACAGCGGGCAGAAGATTCGCACTGAGGAAGGAAAGTAATATGGAGTGGAAGATCCGGGATGTGGTGATACCGAATCAAACAGTGTTGGGGCCAATGGCTGGTGTGACGGACCTGCCGTTTCGACTTTTGTGCAAGGAGCAGGGAGCCGGATTGACGGTGATGGAAATGATCAGCGCCAAGGCGATCACGTTCCGCAATTACAAGACGGCAGAGCTGATGAAAACCGATCCGGCAGAGGCACCGGTTTCGCTGCAGCTGTTCGGCCATGAACCGGAGGTGATGGCCGAAGCGGTGAAGATGATTGAGGAGCAGCCCTATGACATTCTGGATATCAATATGGGCTGCCCGGTTGCCAAGATCGTGAACAACCAGGAAGGTTCAGCATTGATGAAGGATCCGGCACTGATTGAGAAAATTGTGGCTGCCTGCGCAGCGAATACAAAGCGACCGGTGACGGTGAAGCTCCGCATTGGTTATGATCATGCACATCAGAATGTTGTGGAGTGTGCAAAGGCTGCAGAGGCCGGCGGTGCGTCCATGATCGCCGTGCACGGACGAACGAGATCTCAAATGTACGCCGGCGAGGCGGACTGGTCCAAAATCGCGGAGACTGTACGTGCGGTTTCTGTCCCGGTGGTGGGAAACGGTGATGTGACAGACGGACCTTCGGCAAAGCGTATGTTGGAGGAGACTGGCTGCACGGCGGTGATGATTGGAAGAGCAAGCCAGGGAAATCCCTGGATTTTCCGTGAGGTGAATCATTATCTGGAGACCGGGGAGCCGATGGAGCGCCCGGGACACCGCGAGGTGATTCAGATGCTGCTGCGGCATGCGCAGCTGATGCGCAGCGTAAAGGGGGACCGGATTGGAATTCAGGAAATGCGGCATCATGCGGCGTGGTATCTTCAGGGATTTCCCGGGGCAGCCAGGCTCCGCGTGCGAATCAATACCATGAGCAGCTTCGAGGAGCTCGAGGACATGCTGCATAAGGAATTTCCGTACGTTTGACAGAGATTCGGAAACTCTAGTATAATGCACACCGTTATCGTCTGCAGAGTCGGTTGATGAGGCTTTTTTGCAGAAGTATGACAGGGGAGCCGGAGGAAGAATCTGACGGCTTTTATCTGCGTTGCTCCAAAGGGAGAAAGGTCGAAATAACGATGGAAGAGAAGAAAAATATTTTAACGTATGCCGGTTTGAAGAAATATGAGGATGAGCTTCACAATCTGAAGGTGGTTCGCAGAAAGGAAGTGGCTCAGAAGATCAAGGAAGCCATGGAGCAGGGTGATCTTTCGGAGAATGCGGAGTACGATGCAGCCAAGGATGAACAGCGCGACATTGAGGCCAGAATCGAAGAGCTCGAGAAGATTCTCAAGAATGTCGAGGTTGTGACGGACGAGGATGTTGTACTGGATCGAATCAGCGTGGGCTGCAAGGTTACGGTACATGACGAAGAGTTTGATGAAGACATCCCTTACATCATTGTCGGTTCGACAGAGGCCAACAGTCTGGAGAATAAGATTTCCAATGAGTCTCCGGTCGGTAAGGCACTGATGGGAGCGAAGGTAGGAGATGTTGTGAAGGTGGAGACAATGGCAGGCGCAATGTCCTACAAGGTTGTTTCCATTGAGAGAGTGAATGACTGATCATGCTGCATTCCTGAATTGCTGCGGTCTGCAGCAGAGGAGCAGAGAGGAAAGGGGATCGCAATGGCGGAAAATCAGAACAATCAGCAGGCACCACAGCAGGACATCAGCCAGCTGGAAAAGGTCAGAAGAGATAAGCTTGCCGAACTGCAGGCAGCAGGAAGGGATCCCTTTCAGATAACCAAATACGACCAGACACATCACACCAAAGAGATTCTGGAACGGTTTGACGAATTGTCCGGGGAGCTCGATGAGGAAGGAAATTACACAAAGGAGCCGGTGACGGTTTCGATTGCCGGACGCATGCTGTTTAAGCGTGTGATGGGAAAGGCTTCTTTTGCGAATCTTCAGGACAGGGAAGGCCGGATTCAGATCTACGTTTCGCGAAATGACCTTGGGGATGAGGCATATGCGGATTTTAAGCATATGGACATCGGTGACATTATCGGTGTAAAGGGCTTTCCCTTCCGCACGCGTACCGGGGAGATCTCGGTGCATGCGAAGGAGCTGGTGCTGTTGTCGAAATCGTTAGAGCCGCTTCCGGAGAAGTTTCATGGACTGCAGGATACGGATATGCGCTATCGTCAGCGCTACGTAGACCTGATTATGAATGAAGAGGTTCGGGAGACATTTAAAAAGCGCAGTGCAATCATTCGTGAAATTCGTCGTTTCCTTGCGGAGCGTGATTTCATGGAGGTGGAGACGCCGATGCTGGTTTCCAATGCCGGCGGGGCAGCGGCAAGACCGTTCGAAACGCATTACAATGCATTGGATGAGGATGTGAAGCTGCGGATTTCTCTGGAGCTGTATCTGAAGAGACTGATTGTTGGCGGCTTGGAGCGTGTTTTTGAGATCGGACGGGTATTCCGCAACGAGGGCGTGGATACCAGACACAATCCGGAATTCACGCTGATGGAGCTGTATCAGGCTTATACGGACTACAACGGAATGATGGAGCTGACGGAGTCCATGTTCCGTGATCTGGCGGAGAAGGTGTGCGGTTCGACCACCATCATTTACGGCGATAAGGAAATTGATCTTGGAAAGCCGTTCCGGAGACTGACTATGGTTGATGCCATCAAGGAAGAAACCGGCATCGATTTTGATCAGGTGACAACCGATGAAGAGGCCAAGAAGATTGCCGATGAGCATCACGTTGAATACGAGGATCGGCATAAGAAGGGAGATATCGTCAATCTCTTCTTCGATGAGTTCTGCGAGGATAAGATGATTCAGCCGACATTCATCATGGATCATCCGATTGAGATCAGTCCGCTGACCAAGAAGAAACCCTCCGATCCGTCCAAGGTGGAGCGCTTTGAGCTGTACATCAACGGTTGGGAGATGTGCAACGCATATTCCGAGCTGAACGATCCGATCGATCAGAGAGAACGCTTTGCAGCGCAGGATGCGCTGGCAGATGCAGGCGATGAGGAAGCCAACCATACCGATGAGGATTTCCTGCATGCCATGGAGATTGGTATGCCGCCTACCGGAGGCATTGGATATGGTATTGATCGTCTGGTGATGCTGCTGACGAATTCGGCTGCAATCCGCGACGTGTTATTGTTCCCGACGATGAAGTCTTTGGAAAAATAAAACGCAATATATAGGACAGTGTCGACGCAAAACGGCATTATATATAGCGATGCACGAGACATACATCAATAAATTGACTTCAATTTGACATCAAAATTTTGAAGAATCACGCATGATTATGAAGCGTGACGAATATCAGGTCAATCAGCTCAAGGTTTGAGCAATGCTGAGAGAGCACTTCTTGGAGAAATCCGGAAGTGCTTTTTTAGTTCTTGCAGACAGCTTCTGAAGAAACAGTCAGCAATAT
>CAVKRN010000026.1:1341-30139 GCA_963658695.1 bacterium | reverse complement strand
CGGGCTACGCTGAGGATTTTTGACACGTGCAATCAGGAAAAAGGGCCAGTTAGTTTGGCTAGTTATTTAAAAATCGATGTACTAGCCGGCAAACGATGGGTGGATCGCACGGATTTGCAAAAAAATTTGCTGCTTCGCAGTGCAAATCCGGCGTGGGAAACGCTTTCATCAGCGTTTCCCTAACTTTGTGAAAAAAGAATGAAATCTTTCGAGTTATCTACAATACATTTCATAATCGTATATAATGATCAGACAATTAGAAAGTAACTCCAGTGAAGACACTACAGAAAGGAACTCCTCTATGAAGAATCTCTTTACGAAAATCATTGATAAGCTCCGCCAGTTTCTGAGTCGTGTATGGGCGGAGTGCCGGGATGCCAGAACTCTTGCCGTTTTCATCGCTGTCGTTTTCGTTATGTACCTCCCCACATGGGGCGGATTCCTGCTGCATGCACTGTTTGGATGGAAGACCGGCTCCGTCATCGCCTCCGCATACACCCTGTTCTGGGCAGGACCGTTTACTCCCTTCTTCCCCGTTTGCCTCGCCATTACCTTCGCGATCACGCGGAAAATGAAACAGAAGGACAGAGAGTCCGGCTACCGCTGGCATTTTCTTCGCCGGCGTCTGTGGTTTGTAAAACCCATTCCGAGGAACCGATGAGTAACCGTTCACCCGCCCGCCACGCGACAGGGTGGCGGGCATCCGTACAGCAACACCGGTGTTTTTGAACATCCATCATTGACAGAATCGCAATATCGCGCTACTTTCGTTGGTAATCCAAGGCAACGGCGCTTTTGGGGAGAGGAATCTCTGCTCATAAGTGCCGTTGCCCTTTTGTTGCCCGCAACCATTCAGCGCCCGGTACATCGGTACATCGTTTGCAAAATAGCCGGCCTAATAACGCAGGACTTTTTCCGAGGGCACGGGTCAAAAAACACAGGCGTAGCGGGCTGCGCTGCAAACATATCACGTCTTACGGAGGTCATCATGGCTGTTACACCAAGAGTCGAGAAAATTCGTGAAAACTATGTAAATACCCGTCCCCACATCTCCTGCGAGCGGGCGTGGAGCTGGACCAAATCCTTCCAGAGAACCGAGGGCCAGCCGCACCTTCTGCGCACGGCACAGGCTTTTTACGACACCTGCTGTGAGCTGTCCGTGAACATATGGGAGGGCGAACTGATCGTAGGTACCAGTGGTGAATACCGCAAATGCGCAATCCTGACGCCGGAATTCGGTTGGAAATGGATTCAGGAGGAAATCGATACCTTCCCCCAGCGCAGCCAGGATCCCTACGATGTAACCCCCGAACAGATCCGTTTTGTCAAAGAGAAAATCTTCCCCTACTGGGAAGGAAAATCCGTCGAGGAAGCCTTTCTTTCAAGAATTCCGGAGGATACGAAAATTCTCGGTGTCGACACCGGCTTTCTTGACACCGACTCCAAGTGGCGAAACGGCGTTGGTGAAATCTCTGCCGACTATATCGATGAGCTCCTGCCCAAGGGGTTCGGCGGCATTCGAGCGGAGGCACTGGCGCACATAGACGCTTTAAGTCCCGCTATTCCTTCCGATCGCAAAAGAGCGGAATTCTACCGCGCCATTGTTCTTATCTGCGACGGCATGATTCGCCTCGGTCAGCGGTACGCGCAAAAGGCACGGGAAATGGCCGATCAGGAATCCGATCCGCAACGGAAAACAGAGCTTTTATCCATAGCAGACATCTGTGACATCATCCCCGAAAAGGCGCCGCAAACCTTCCGTGAGGCCATTCAGTTTGTATGGTTTGTCCAGCTCGGCGGAATTCTCTCTGAAAATCCCCTTGCCTGGAACCCCGGACGCTTTGATCAGTATATGTTCCCTTACTATGAAAAAGATCTCGAGGACGGACGCATCACAAGGGACGATGCGTTAGAGCTGATCCAGCTTCTCTGGCTCAAATACAGCGAATGGGCCTGGACCATTTCCAAGAACACCGCCGGCTTTTTTGCCGGCTACACGAATTTTGAAAATCTTACCATTGGCGGCACCAAGGTCGACGGCTCCAATGCCGTCAACGAAATCTCCTACCTGGCCATTCAGGCCACCAAGGAAATCATGACCCACCAGCCGACCCTTAGCTGCCGCATTCAGCCGGACTGCCCGCCGGAATTCATGGAGGCGGTGACGGAGCTGGTCGCCACGGGCTGCGGCTTCCCCGCCATTCACAGCGACCGGACCGGCTATCAGATGCTCTCCAACCTTGGTTATGATCCGATTGACGCCAGAGACTGGAACAACTGCGGCTGCGTTGTCCCTCACTCCCGCAAAACCTTCCAGTGGACCTCCGCCTGCACCATCAGCTTTGCTGCTGCGCTTGAATTCGCTCTAAACGAGGGAAAGAGTCGCCTCACCGGCAAGCAGGTTTCCATTCCGGAGAAGGATCCGAAAACCTTTGTTTCCTACGAGGAGCTTATGGAGGCGTGGAAAGCCCAGTTCCGGAATCTCGTAAAGCACGGCGTTATCAGTCTGGTTACAGCCCAGGAAATTCACAAGGAAATCGGTCACCGTCCCTTCATGTCTGCCTGCAACGAGAGCTGCATGCAAAAAGGAGCCGACCTCGTTGACGGCGGTGCCAAATATAACATCGGTCCCGTCTTCACCGGCGTAGGACTTTCCGTGACCGCAAACTCTTTTGCTGTCATCAAGCGTCTCGTCTATGAGGAAAAGGTCACAACGCTTGCCACACTCATTGATGCACTTAATGCCGACTGGAACGGCTATGAGGAGCTGCGCCAAAAGGCTCTCGCCTGCCCCAAATACGGCAACGATGACGATTACGTGGACAGCATCGCAAGAGACCTTGCAGACTTCTACCGTCAGGAGGTGGTGCAGTACAAGGACATCTATGGTGCGCATTTTGTCACCGCATTCATGGGTATTTCCAATTATCTGCCTACCGGACGCGTTCTTGGTGCAACGCCGGATGGACGCCGCGCCAAGGAGCCCATCAACGAGGGCGTCTCTCCCCTCACAGGAACCGACACCTCCACCTGCCTTGCCGCATTAAAAAGTGCCGCCAAGATCAAGCACGACATGCACAGCGGCGGAACGCTTCTGAACCTGCGTCTGGGACATGACCTGGTGGCAACCAAGCGCGGACGCGCCAATCTTGGTGCCATGCTTCAAAGCTATTTTGCATTGGGCGGCTTCCACGTCCAGTTCAACACCATCTCCAACGAGGTTCTAAAGGACGCCCAGGAGCACCCCGAGAAATACCGAAGCCTTCTGGTCCGGGTAGCCGGCTACAGTGCGCAGTTTACAAACCTTTCGAAGGAGATGCAGGACTCCATCATGGCCAGAAACGCCCACGAGGCATTCTGAGTAGATTCGTCGCAACCGTTCACACGCCGGCCAAGCGACGGGTACAGAGAATGTCCAGAACCCGCCGCCGGCTGGTATGTATACAGTAACGATTCGTCTGGGATTTAGGAGGAATTTCTCTGTGAAAGGCTACGTCATGCAGGTTCAGCCGTTTTCCGTCAATGACGGAAACGGCATTCGGACCACCATTTTCCTTGCCGGCTGCCCGCTGCGCTGCCGCTGGTGCTCCAACCCGGAGGGATTTTCTGCAAAGCCGCTTGTTGGCTGGTATCAGAGAAAATGTACCGGATGCGGCGCCTGTGCCGGGACCTGTCCGGTCGACATCGGCATCAATCTGAATCTTGAACGCGAAAAGTGCACAGCCTGCGGTGCCTGCACCGAGGTCTGTCCGACCGGCGCCCGCACCAGAATGGTGCGCGTCTGTGACTCGGACGAAATACTGGAGCAGATACGAAGGGATGAGATTTTCTATCGCTTCAGCGGCGGCGGCATCACCTTTTCCGGCGGCGAAGCCACCTCGCAGCCAGAGCTTTTGGACGAGCTGAGTACACGCATTTACGACATGGGACTGTCCATGACGCTGGAAAGCTGCGGGCACTTCTCCTTCCCCGCCCTGCGGCCGGTACTGGAGCGCATGGATCTTATTTTCATGGATCTAAAGCTCATGGACGATGCCAGGCACCGGCTGTATACCGGCGTCTCCAACACGCAGACACTGGAGAATATCCGAAGCCTCGCCGATGTTTCGGCCGAGGTTGTCATCCGCATTCCTGTCATTGGCGGCGTCAACAACGACGATGAGAACATCCGGTCCAGCGCTGCCTATGTGCACAAAAATCTGCCGAAAGCCAAAATGGAGCTTCTCCCCTACCACACCTTCGGAACGGTGAAGTACGAAGCCATCGGCAAGCCCTATACAAGGGAGGACTTCTACCGCCCGTCAAAGGATGAGATGGCCCGTCTTGAAGAAATCGTTCGCTCCGAGGGGGTAATGACCGAGAGCTTTTCTTAAGACACCCCATTTCTCTCGTGGCACAATGAGATGTACCTCCCTGCATCTGGTATATTCTGGTATATTATGGTGATTATCAGGCAACCATGTTGTTTCCCTTTGGAAAACATCGATACCATTTGCAGCAGGAATGCATCGCTATGAGCACAAATACATCCATGAGTTCAAGAAAAAAAACAAATACATCCACCTCTTCCCAGACTCCGCAGGGGAATTCTCATTCGCCCCTGCATGCGCGAAAGCTATGGAATGGGATTCAGTATATCTGGCAGGGTATTGTCTCTCTTCGCCGGCGTTGTAATCAGCGGTTCAACGGCCAATGGAGCAATGCCCGCTTTGTTGTTCTTTCTATTTGTATTGTCTTTTTCCTTTCTGCGCTTATGCTGTGGGTTTCTTCGTATCTCGGAGTCGGAAATGACGGATCGGTAACCCGCACCATGCAGAATGCCGGCCTCTCCTACCTCCCCGCCGATGAGAACAATGCAAACGATTACTTTACCAGAATTTATCAGACCAGCTATTCCGATACAAAGGACCGTTCCTTTCAGCTGATAATGATCCGCGCCGCCAAGGCGTTGGACCATCTGTTTACACACGATCAGCTTTTCGATATTCGCTTTCTGTCTCTTCTCTATATGATACTTGCTCTCCCGGCATGGGCACTCCTTTTTTATTCCATTGTGTCAAGGGCTGCCGCTTTTACCGAGAAGTGCATTCTCTCAGGGCTGTGCGTTCTGATCTTTGCAGACGCATCCTACATTACTTATTTCAATTCACTCTATCCGGAAGCCCTTTACATCATCGGCTTATCCTACCTTTTCGGCGGATGCATGATGCTGCAACGGCAAACCAAATATACGCCTCTGCACTGGCTTTCCATCATTCTTGGCGTTCTGATACTCTGCAGCACAAGACAGCATGCATCGGTTGTTGGCTTTATTGCCGCTGTTTTCTGTATCACTCAGCTCCGCATCGCCGACAGTTTTTCCGAGAGAGTCGGCATTGTCTGTGCCGCTGCCATTGTCCTGACTACCGGCTTTTGCGGATCCTTCTTAACCGAATCCGACTTTGATGATACAAGCCGCGTCCATGCCATGACACGTGGGGTTTTGCTGCAGTCCTCGGATCCGGAGAAAACATTGCAGGAATTCGGCATTGACGGCTCCTATGCTCTTCTTGCCGATGTGTCATTGTACGATGAGTATCCTCTGACCGAGGAAAGCGAATACTATCTGCAGAACGGTTTCCTGGACCGCTGCACCACACAGCGCATTGTATTGCACTATTTGCAGCATCCCGGATCTCTGCTCTCCATGCTCGATCTTGGCGCCCAATCTGCTGTAAATCTGCGGCGGGAATCCTGCGGCAGTTTTGAGCGCAGCACCGGCAGATCTCCCATGAGCAAAACAATTGTCTTTTCCGTCTGGAGCATTTTCAAACTGCGGTCGTTCCCCAAAACAATCGCCTTCCCCCTGCTGCTCGTTGTCGCATGCGTTCTGCTTTCGCGCAAAAAAGGAGTGGCACAAAAAAAGCCGGATCGCTTCTACTATGCCTTTTTTTATACTACAATGATGATTGCCACTGTTATGATTCTGAATCTTCTCGTGATAATCTGCTGTAGCGGCGACGCCCAGTTAATACAGTATAATTTAATTGCCGGTTTCTGTCTGGACTGCTTGGTGCTGTTTACTCTGTCCGAGCTTCTGCACTGGTTGAATATTCTGGAAGAACGCCGATAGCTATTGATGTCTACAAATTGTAACCACAAAAGTGCCCTGATGACCGGAGCCCTCTTTCCCAGGGTTCCTATGAAAACATAAGCACCGCAATCTGTGCGGCAAAGAGGAAGGAATGTCTGATATTAAATCCGTTCCCGTTCAGGAACTCCAAAATAATGTGACTGTGCGGCAGCGCAGCAGTCTGATTCAAGACCTTGGTCTTTTTCTGTATCTGCTGTCCATTATGGGATCTGCCCTTACCATTGCCTTTTGTCCGGAATCACGACGGGCCGAATATGTGATTCTTTTCGCCGTGATGGCAGCTTCCTCTTTACTGGCTGCCTACCGCTTCTGGTATCTGGCGGTCGGCCTAACCGGTCTGCTGCTGCTTTCCTTCACCATTTATACGCTGTTCCAAACTTTGACACAGAGCGCTGCCATCGTTTTATTGGATTACGCATGGATCCCCCTGCCTCTTTTGTCGCTGTTTGGCATGCTGCTGTTTGCCCATGAAATGCGTAGAATAGAGCAAACCGATGCCCTTCTGAAGAAACAGATGGAATCCGTTGTCCTTCTGGATTCCTTGACTGGGTTATATAACCAGCGCGCTCTATATATTGATCTGCAGCGTCAAATGGCATTCAGCTACCGCAATCTGAATCCGATCAGCTTGATGATTGTACGGCTTCGCTACGCCGATGAACTGCACAGTTTGCTGCGTACCAATCAATTCGGGCAGCTTGTGCAGCGCGTAGGTGAGATTTTATCCGAAGCGGTCCGCATCGAAGACCGTTGTTACTGTGTTGATGCGCAAACCGGCGAATTTGCTGTCATTCTAACCTGTGGAAAGGCAGATTCCGAATTTGTCCGCAAGCGGATCGAGGCTGCATGTTCCCAAAAGGATGCATTCTCCGGCATTATCGACAATTCCATTCGTGTAGATCTGCGCATTGCCTGCGTGGAATATGAGGAGGGCATCGCAAATGCCATCGAGTTCAAACACAAGGTGGACAGTGAACTCCAATATGACGTATAAGCCGCAATACAAGCACTGGTTTATCCGGCTTCTTCCAGCAGCTGCGTTTCTCGTTGTCTGTGCATTCTTTATGTCCCGATATACTCTGCAAACATTTGCTGCAGCACAGGATGCACTTCCCGGAGAGGCGGATATTCTTCTTCTGTACCAGGAGCCGGTCACAGAGGATCAGCTGGATTCTCTGCGGATTCTGGCTGATGATGCGACAGCTCTTGGCATGAGCATGGAGCTTGGAACGTCGGCACAGGCGGATGGCTTGTATGACCATTACAAGCTGATCCTTGTTTACGATATGGATACCGATGCAGCACTTGCGCAGCAGCTTACCGCAAGCGGCGTCAGACTGATGATTTTAGGGGGAACCATTCTGCCCGACTGCCTGGAAGAAGCTGGTATTTCCTATCGCTCAACAGCTGCATTACAATCGCAGCATCCTTCCACAAGCGCTGTCCTGACCTATGAGTTCACAAACCAAAAGAGTTATCAGGTGATTACTTCTCTGGCAGAACTCGTTTACACCTCAGCCACTAACGCAGAATATGAAAGCGGTGTACTGGATATCAATGGACAATCCACTCCCTTCTGCATGGGTTTTGATAACATTCGTTATATTCCGCTGACAGACTATACGCAGACGCTCTCTCATGCAGCCATAGCCAACGAGATTTCTACCTGGCTGTGGGAGTATTCCGGGTTTCCTCCGCAGAAGGGGCAGTACATTGTGCTCAATGACGTATACGCTTATATGCCTGCAACAGAGCTCCTGGACCGTGTTGACATACTTGTACAGTCCGGTCTGCCTTTTGTGATTTCTGTGATGCCAGTCTATATAAACACAGACTATCCGGCCATGCAGCAATTCTGTGAAGTTCTTCGCTATGCGCAGGCAAACGGCGGTTCGATTATTCTGCATGCTCCTGTAGCGCGCACTGCCATCACCGATTGGGACGCATACAATGCGACAATTACAGAGATTCTTAATAGTTATACGTCGCAGAATGTTTACCCTCTCGGATTTGATATTCCCTATAGCTGGACTTGGAACGAAGAAGCATTGCAATGGATGCAGCGCTCACGCACCATCTTTATTTACAATGATTCTGCGCAGAACGATTTCTCTTTGGATATGCATCAAAACCTTCTCTTTTACAACTATAATGCGCTGGTTTTGCCGGAATTGAAGTTGGACAATAGCACAGAAAATTTTCTTCCGATATTCTCCTCTTCGCACAGAATCCCGGCCGGCTCATCACTTGCGAGCCTGCAAGATGCCGTATCCGCCATGCAGGCAGATGCAAGTTCCTATTATAGCCTTTGGGACAACAGCCAATCTGTCTGGGCAAACAGCTTTCACCTGAATTGGGACGGAAAGGCTTTGACACTGAATGACAGCATCTGCAGCCTGACCTATACGCCGCAGAGCGCCGAGGAAGACTATGAATACAACCGTAATGCACTTCAACGCTTTACGGTCAGCATTCAGAATGAAAGTCACTTTCTCATTATTCTGGTATCCGTTGTCACAATTGTGTTTTTGCTGATGATTGTATACGCAAGACATATGCAGCGAAGACACTTTATTCCTCGCAATACGACTCCTGAAAAAAACATCAGTGATGGCCTCATCACTGACCAGATAAGTCAACATTGTGAGGAGACCAAAAATTCAAAGGGGAGGGACCGCAAATGACATTTATTGACGGTCTTTCTTTGTATGCCATCTGTGCCATCTGGACATTGATGATTATCAATGTGATTCTCTCTATTGGCGGCTTCATTCACTATATGCGCGTAGAACACACGGATGGGCATGTTCCATTGGATGACTACCCTATGGTAAGCATTCTGGTCCCGGCCCATAATGAGAGCATCGTCATCTCTCGTACAGTCCGCGCTTTGTTGAATTTTGATTATCCCCAAGATCGCTATGAGATTATTGTCATCAATGACAATTCAAGCGATGATACAGAAGAAAAGCTTCAGGAGATCCAGCGTGAATTTCCATCCCGCCGTTTCATGGTGGTTTCTACAGATAATGTGGTCGGCGGCAGCGGCAAATCCAATGCGCTGAATATCGGTTTCACGCTTTCCTGCGGAAGTGTAATTGCCATTTATGATGCGGACAACACACCGGAGCCTTCCGCTCTTCGCATTCTCGTTGAAAATCTGATGGCAGATCCCAAACGAGGCGCCGTGATCGGTAAATTCCGTACACGCAACCGAAACGCTACAATCCTGAGCCGCTTTGTTAACATTGAAACGCTGGCCTACCAGTGCATGAATCAGGCCGGACGTTATTTTTTCTTTAAGCTGTGTACCATTCCGGGGACAAACTATGTAATCCGGCGCAGTATTATTGAGGAAATCGGTGGGTGGGATCCCAAGGCGCTCTCTGAAGACACGGAAATCAGCTTTCGGCTTTATCGAATGGGATACTACATTCAGCACATGCCTCTTGCTGTCACATGGGAGCAAGAGCCGCACCTTCTCCCCGTCTGGTTTCGGCAGAGGACACGATGGGCCAAAGGGAATTTGTATGTTCTGGTTAAGAATTTTAAATACGCCTTTGACCCTCATGCGGGCAAAATGAGGCTTGACGTTATCTACTACCTTATCGTCTACCTCCTGATGCTCTCTGCTCTGGTTATTTCAGACATTATATTCTTTACCGGGATTCTGGGATTTACGCACATTACTCTCAGCGGCTTTTCAACGCTTTTGTGGGTGATGGCAATTCTGGTGTTCGTTGTCAACGTAATGCTGACTCTTGCCACTGAAAAAAATGAATTTTCGTTGGAGTCTGCGATTCTGGTATTACTGATGCTCTTCACCTATTCCAAGCTTTGGGTCTTTGTCGTTTTGAAGGCTCTCTGGATGAGCATTTCGGATGCTGTCAATGGGCAGAAGGTTGTATGGGACAAAACCGTGCGCTATGAGGAAAAGGCTTCCGACGAAGCTGATGACGAAGCGCTGGAAGAGCTGATTCATACCGTAAATCATAGGAAATAATTGTAATTATTGGGCACCCATCTCGATTTTGATACTCAATGCGGCTGTCCAGAGGCACTTCGCGCATCTTGAAAGGAGTTCATTTATTATGCTTCGCTTCCACAAACTGGCAGCTGCTTCCCTGTGCCTGCTGTTGCTGAACACAGTTTCTATGCCCGTCTCGGCGACAAAAGCCGCTTCGACGCCTGCATCGGAGAATGCAGCCACAAATGAAATTTCTGAGGATGAGGGTGCTACGCAGGAAACCATCTCAGACACAAATGCAACCAGCAAGGACCTTACCGATGCGGTTATGGAAACCAATCCTGAGGACGCTTCCGCTCCCATCACAGAACGTCCGGAATACGATGAAGCGCCTTATGTCACCGAATTTGACTACACAAGCTCGGTCGTATTCAGTGGTGTATTTGAAACCAACCAGTTTTACATCAATATTCCGGATTACTGGAATACGCAATACGCTTATGCGTGTATTCAGTTTACAGCGAGCCAGCTCATTGGTGACGGGCCGGCTTCTCTGACTTTTTCGTTAAATAACGAGCCAATCTACTCCTGCAAGGTTGCATACGAAAACGGGAAAGAACAAATTGCCTATATCCCCATTCCGATCAGCAGGCTGAATAAAGGCTATAACAGCTTTGGTGTAACCGGTTACGTACGGATTTATGACAGTGAGGGTTGCATTGATGACCTTTCCAATGCCAATTGGGTCCGCCTGGAGGATTCCTCCTTTATCGCTGTCGGTTATGACCTTGCTGCATCCGAAAACCTGATTTCCTGGTACCCCTACCCTTACCTTTCCACCTCTGATGCATCCGGCAGCCAGACGGCAGTCGCGACATCGGATTTTGTGGATGAAGGCGAACTGGCTGCTGCTCTTCTTTTGCGTGCAGATCTTGCGAATGAGACAGCAGGCGAAGATCAGCTGCTGCTTACTACGATCAGTGGTGCAGCCGATCGTTCCGAAAAGGTCATCGTCAGTCTCCTGGAAAATCTCCCAACGCAGTACCGGTCCTTGCTTCCGGAGGATGCCGGAACATTGACGGACCGTGCTTTAATTCTGTGCACCGGTTCCGAAGATGATCACACGCTTCTTGTTACATCATCAGACCGTGACTGTCTGATGGAGGCAGCTATGCTCCTTGTTGACGAAACCCGTGTATCTCAGGAAAACACTTCCGCAGCTTATGTCAATAAGGGAGCCTCCGCTGTCATGCAGGAAGCTCTTTCCTACAGTGACAGCAATAC
Organism: bacterium; assembly: GCA_963658695.1. Lineage (GTDB taxonomy): Bacteria > Bacillota > Clostridia > Lachnospirales > Lachnospiraceae > CAG-791. Next base: position 18,755 of record CAVKRN010000026.1, on the reverse strand, counting down.
AACCTATACCTTGACAAGCCTGGCCGGCGGAGGCCTCAGCTATGTCGGCCCCTTCCATCAGGAACAGAATATCTATCTTCCGTTCTCCGGCGGGTATGTTCTGTCCGGTTCCGGCAAAATTGATCTCTCCTTCCGCTACAGCGAAAATCTGGATTTTGATCGCTCCCTCATCACGGTTTACTGGGGTGAAACTCCTGTTGCCAGCAAAAAACTTTCGAAGGAAGATGCCGGCGGCGATACGCTCAGTTTCACACTTCCGGAGGATGTCATTGGAAAATATGTCGGCAGTCTCAAAATTGCCTTCGACCTGGAGCTTCCGGATCTTTTCTGCACACCGCGCATGGACGAGATGCCATGGGCCTATGTTACAGAGACATCCACTTTTTATCTGCCGGTCGGCAAAACCGGTACACTCTCCTTTAACAACATGCCGACTCCTTTTGAGCTCAGCAGCCGCTTCAACGATCTGACCGTTGTCATTCCGGATGATATGACCGCTGCAGAGATGGATACACTGGGACAGGTAATCGCATGCTACGGTGCGAATATTAGCTCCTACGGCAGCATTTCCGTACTGCGCAGCAGTCAGTTTGATGGAGACACGCTGGATCGAAATCTGATTGTTCTTGGCACTTATCAGGATAATTCCCTGTTGCGCAGTCTAAACGATTCACTTTCCTTCCGCTACACGGAAGATGGATCACAGTTTGCAAGTAACAGTGCCCAGATTCTCTCCGACAGTTATGCCTCCCGTATCGGTGTTGCACAGCTTCTCTCATCCCCATATGGAGAGAATCGGGCAATCCTTGCCATCTGCACCACGGGTGATGCCGCTATGGACCAGATTCGCAGTTATCTGAGTCAGGGCAAGAATCAATCCTCGCTGACAGGTGATGCGATTATCTTTGATACCGACGGAACAATCAGCACCTATCAGTTCCTCACAACCACTGCATCACAAACGCCGGACCTGAAGACTTTTGTTGAGAACAATAAAGCTGAAATATTATTCACTGTCGTAGCTGTTTCTGCAATGCTCATCCTCCTGTTGGGTGTTCTTTTGGTTCTGGTACGTATCCGTATTGTCCGAAAGAAGGATCGGTAATACAAAGATCTACGACGGGTCTGTACATAAAGGAAATCCATGCAGCCTAAACGTAATTTTATTCAGTCACAACAGAATATTGCAGCCGCTGCTGTTGCCCTTGTGTTTCTGCTGGCGAGTTTTATCATTCTTCTGCAGGAACCGCACCCCGGCATGCTGGACAACGGCATCTATGATCTTCTTTTGCCTAAATACGGCCTTGAACGAGGCTCTTACTATGCAGCAGAGGAACTCTATACCCGTCCCAACGAACAGTTCCTGGTTAGCCACCTTCCCTGGTCCGGAATTTTTCAGCTGACTCCCGTATCCAGTCTGGTCTATCCTGCGTCACTGGTTAGCTTTCTTTGCAGTCTCGCGGGAAGACCATTCTCCACGGTTGTGCTGGCCATTGTGCTCGACCTGTTTCTGACAGCTTCGCTTTTCGTACTGGTAAAAGCGCTCTGCTCCTGCCATGGCGGATATGGCGTTTTTGCAGGAGTCCTCTGGAGCATATTCATTCTCTGCGGAAATTACCTGCTCTTTTTTAATTCCCTCTACTCTGCCGCTATGTTTGTGACTTCTCTGACTGCATTCCTGGCGGCCGTTTGGCGAGGAAGGGCATTGCTGAACAATTCCGAGGATACAGAGGAAACAACACTCCGGCCTTCCAACATCCGACCTGTTCGTATCTGGCTCCCGGCCGCAGCAGCAGGTTTTCTTCTGACAACAGCCTCCGAGCTTTCACTATTGCTTGTTATACCAGTCGCTGCTATTGTCCTGTACCTTGGCTGGCGAGCCGCAAAGAGCAATTCTTTTCAGCAAGCACCGGCAGAACCGGCGCAGCAGACAGAGCACTTCCACCAGAGGCGCAGCTTCCTGGGCGCTGCCCTGGCCGTTGCCTTTCTTGTTCTGTGCTCCGTTCGATATACCAAAAGCAACAATGAAATCTTCAATCAGACAAATCTGTACCACAGTTTCTTTGAAGGCGTACTGGTCTCCTCTGCAGATCCCGAGCAAACACTGGCTGACTTTCAGATGGATTCCGAATTCCTGCAGGATGTTGGCAAATCCGCCTACCTTTCTGCAGATGACTACTACATCTCTCCCAACGGAGAGGACTCGGATGCGATTTTCGATCATATCAGCTACGGAAGAATTGTTCGCTATTATCTGGGGCACCCATCTGATCTTACGCACCTGGTTATCTCGTCGCTATCACAGGCCGGACATGTTGATACCTCCCGTTGTGTCACCCTTTCTTCCGGCATGGCATCCGCAGAAGCTACCTGCCGCGCAGATTATTGGGATCTTCTCCGCAGACTTGTTCTGAACCGTCCGGCAGACTTTTTTCTGGTATCTCTTTGCTGTCTTGTTCTCGGCATCGTATTCCTGCTGCGTCGTCGTTTTCTTGGTGCTGCACTGATCGGTTCCGCATTGTGCAGCTGGTTGGTTCTGTCTACGGCGTTGTTTGCCTGTGGAACGGCTGAGCTTGCAGCCAATTTGCTCTATTTTCAGACTTTTTTGGATCTACAGCTGTGTGCCCTGCTGTCCTTGCTGTGCACAGGGCTGCACAAGCTATACCGTTTTGTTGTCTTTTCCTCTCTCAGCAGTCGCAATACGCCGGAGACACTTTTTCCCGCAGAGCCCTATGCTCTGCCTGTTCTGGCAAGATGTGGGCGAGTTGATACATGCAGACGCGCCCTCCATGGTCTTCTTCGGGATTCGCACCGCTTTGCATTGACAGCCTCCGTCGTAACCTTTCTGGTTATGGCCTATGTTCTCTTTGTTCCCCGCATTGGCGCATACAATAACGGCGACTTCGGACGAATGATGGAAGCCATGGGACTGGTTTATACGCCGGAGGATTATTTCAACTCGTCGGTACAGTGCCAGAAGGTGATTGAGCACTATGATTACCTTGAACCTTATGACTGGAGCATAATCCGCCCCGATAAGGTTGAACTGACCCAGAGCTGGATTTCGGCCGGCATGCGGGTTCTGTATGAAATGGCCGGTGTTTCCTTTTCCACTGCCATACTCGCCGCCATTCATCTTCTTGTTCTAACGCTGTGCCTCTATCGGATTCTCTATGCGATACATCTGCGGTTGGGACAGCGTCCCGCTGTTGTAACGAGTACCTTATACATTGTCATGTTCTGTGGCAGCTACAACCTTGGATGGCTCAACTCCCTGTTCGGCGAGGGTATCGCCTTTGTCGGACTGATGATGATGCTGGCATCCAGTGTTCACGCAATTGAACAGGCGGCAGACGGCAGACGACGCACCGCCCTCTTCTTTTTGGCACTTTCCAGCATCTATCTGTCCTGTGCAAAGGCGCAGTACGTCCTTCTGGCGCCGCTTCTGTGCCTGTGGTGGGTGATTTTGGCACTTGTAACCTCTCCCACCCGGAAACGACGTCTATTGATGCTGATGCCGGCGATCCTTTTGATCACTTTTGCCGCCGGTTCCGCACTCGGAGTGTATCGAAACAATGATTCCATCTCCTCCCAGGACACGCTCTATTCCGCCCTTTTAAACGGTATTCTGCTGTATGCAGATGATCCTGCCAAAGCACTGGAGGAACTAAACCTTGACCCCGGACTCATTGCTGATAAGGGAAAACACCCCTATCTTGACAAGAATGAGTACTATTGCGCTCCCCGCACGGAGATGGCAGAGGAGCTGATCTACAGCAAAGTCAGCACTGTAGACTATCTGATGTGGTATCTGCATCATCCAAAGGCATTTTGGAAGCTTCTAAATGACACCGCTGCCTTTTCAGCCGCTGACATGCCGGATTACGTGCTCTATGTCGGAGAAAATAACACCCTGCCGCACCGCACTGTCAACAAATGTAACCTGTGGCCACAGGTGCGATCGCTTGTGGTCCCGCATACCTTTTCACAGTATCTGTTGTTATTTGGTCTTGTATATATTGCCTGCATTAGAATTCTTCTGTGCCCTGGCAAAACAGCGTCCAACCACCAGTCAGCTACGGCAGAGGCAAAGCATATGACCTTTTTTTCCGGAGCACCCATGCAGGCAGTGCACCGTCTCTATGCACTGCTTCTGATGCTGCTGATTGCTCTGGGAGCAATCGAGTATCCGCTTCCCATGGTTGGAAACGGATTTTCGGATCCCATTAAACAGTTGTATTTATTCCGTGAAATCTACGATATGGTTCTTCTGGTTATCATTGTATGGATTGCCTTCCGACTGATTCCCGGCATTGCTGCTCGTTTTTCCCGGCACCGCAAATCCCTTGACCAGACAGAAAGGAGTCGATAATGCAGGCACGCAAAACATGGTTTGCAGGACTGTGCATTTTTCTATATCTGTGCGGCAGCATGTATACGCTTCTTAGCGGTCTCTCCGCACTTGGAGTTGGCAGTGAATATCCCTATCTTTACCCTGCACTGTTGATCCTGGTCATCAGCGGAGCTTTATTCGCCGTAATTATTATTGCAAGCCTCTGCGCCAGACTGCAGCTTGCTTCACATGCTGCACATCATCCCATTGCTATGACCGCCCTGGAATGGGGGGCTGCTGCTGTAATCCTCTTAACAAGCTTTGTGATTCGCGTCCTCTACGTCCGGAGCTTTCCGATGGAGCCTAATTCCGACTATAAAACATACTATGAAATTGCACAGCTCCTTAGTCGCGGAACTCTTTTAGAAGACGGTGAGGGGTACTGCCAATATATTTCCATGTTCCCGCACGTATACGGATACAGCTATGTGCTCTCTCTTGTCTTAACCATCTTTGGTGATTCCATATGGGTTGGACAAATGTTCAACATTATCTGCGCCGTTCTGACCTGCTTTGTGGTCTGGCGATGCGCTGTATTGCTTGCGGGCAGGGCATCCGGTCTGGTCGCCTTGGCAGTCACTGCCTTCTGGCCTTCGCAGATCCTGTATAACAACTTCCTGGCAGCCGAATATGTGTTTTCTCTCCTGCTCTTTACCTGCCTCTGGCTCTTTCTGCATCTTGTTCGCGTCGATCTTAGCAGCGGAAAACCGCAGGTTGGGCTTCTTATCGGGCACCCTTTTCTGGGAATTCTGATTGGCCTTACCTCCGCCGTTCGACCGATGGCAATGCTCCTTCTGATCTCGATCGTACTCTATCTGTTCCCTTGCAAAGCGCAATTGCCCATTCTTCCCCGAAATGATCTTCCTGTTTCCACCCGGGCCATGCGCTACGGCTGGATTCGAGCCGTGCTCATTCTAACCGGGTTTCTTATCACCAGCAGCATTACCAGCAAATGCGTATCGTACGCAATTGATCGGGAGATCACAGGCGGAAGCACATCCTTTGGATACAATCTGCTGGTCGGTCTTAATCAAGACTCCTACGGAGGCTGGAATCAAGATGATGCCGACTATCTGTATCAGGCTTTGGATGAAACCGGCAGTGCCCAGCTGGCACAGGCTACCTGCCGTGATCTCGCAATGCAGCGGCTGAAGGTCCCCGCTGCCAGTCTTCTGAACCTGTTCTTCCACAAATACTCCGTACTCTGGGCCAATGACGATTACGGTTCTACCTGGAATCTTCTGTTCATGGACCAGCAAGGGACACTGACACAGACCCGCAGCAGCTTTCTCTATCAGATGCGGGACTTCAATAATTATTATTACCTGATTGTCGTTGCTTTTTCTGCTCTGGCAGCTGCACTTTTGATCCGGCGCTCCGGCAGCTGGATCTATGTGCCCATGACCGTCTTTCTCGGAACGGTCGCCATGCACCTTCTGGTAGAGAATCAAAACCGCTACCACTTCCACGCGCTGTATCTGTTCGTCCTGCTTGCAGCCTATGCGCTTCACCTGCTCTATGAATTCTGTGAGGATTACATCGTCCGCGGGCAAAAAGATCGGACAGCCAAGCTGGAACAAGCAGCGAAGGAAGAACGCGCCTACATCCGCATTCAAAACGCAGAAGCCTATGCAGCACAGCAGCAGGAAAAGGAAATGAATGTCCGTTTCGACATCGCATCCGCCATTCGGGACGGACATGTTCGCGTATCCGTTTCGGAGGCCGTTCGTGACAGCCAGCCACAAAGCGTTGTCGACGAACCGGAATGCACCGTTTCATTTCTATACACAGAAGAGGAACTAAATTCTGTGGTAAATCAGGAGCTGTAATCATTCACCGGTACCTAATACATCGTTTGCATCAAAGTAACAGTTATTGAAACAAAGGAGTTGTGATGTCGCGTCTGGAACGCCTGCAAAAAGCAATTATCGTTCTCATCCTGTTCCTTGCACTGGTCATGGCCGGAGCAATCTATTTACTGCTGCAAAAAACGACAGGTCAGACCGACCAGTATAACTCTTCCGATTCTGAGACCGCATCACCTGCTGCGGATGACGCAGATAACACAGCGCTTGCGGAGGCACCCCGCACCTATCCGGATCACCTGCAGCTGGGACAGAACATCGCAAATCTATCCTTTGTCCTGCCGGACGGCAAGGAGACTACACTTGCAAATCACCTTGGGGACTCCCTTTCTCTTGTCATGTTCTGGGGCAGCTGGTGCAGCTATTGCAGCCAGCAAACAGATCTCCTTATTTCCATGAAAGACCAACTCGCAAACCGCGGAATAACGGTCATTCTGATTGACAAAATGGATCCGGATAAGGAAAGTCTTTCTGCTGCGGAGACGAAAATGCAGGAGCAGAACATTACTTTTGACTGGATGATCGATCAGGATCTTGCCGTTTACAATGAGCTTGGGTTACATATCATTCCGACCACACTTCTTGTTGATGCCTCGGGACAGGTTCTGTATTGTCACGCCGGATCCATCACAAACGCTGATGAACTGTCAGCCATTCTGGATTATGCTGAGGATGGTCCGGATGTGCAAACGCTCTCCTTTGTGCAGAATCAGCTGTCCACCCGGGACGGCGGGATACAGCTCCATGTTCAGGCGGATTCTTCTGTCTCCCCAAGCGGTCAGGATGTACTGGCAGAAAGTCAGGGACTCATCATGGAGTACGCTGCGCTCACACAAAACGATGCGCTCTTTGCATCAGCCCTTAACTACACAGAGACAAATTTAGAGACCAACGGGCTCCTGCGCTGGTACGGAACAAAAAGCGGTACTGAGGCTAAGGTGAATGCCCTTTTAGATGATTTGCGCGTTCTGCGGGCCATGAATACCTATCAGCAGTTTTCCGGCAATGATTCCGGTGACCTCGCCAGACACGCCGCCGCCATTGCCCTTTATAACATCGATGAAAGTGGTAATCTGGTGGATTTCTATACCTTTGCCGACGGCACGAGGGCGCATCAGCTCACCATGTGCTATGCTGACTGGACGGCGCTTACAGTTCTTGAACAGCTTGAGCCCTACACTGCATCGGCAATTGATGCTGCGAGAGACATCGTAGATGGTGCTTATCTTGGTGATACTTTCCCATTCTATGCTAACAACTACGACTATGAGACCGGGCGCTATGATACCGGCTCCCTCAACATGGCCGAAGCAATGCTGACACTTCTGCATCAGGCAGAGACAGATTCTCTTCCGGATGCTTCTTTGCAGTGGCTTCGAACACAAATGGAAGGAGACGGAATCTGGGCGCGCTATGATACAAAGGGAGATGTAGTCCCTGGCTATAAGTATCAGTCCTCAGCAATTTACGCCATTGCCGGTATGATTGCACTGGAATGTGAGGATGACGCTCTCCTGACACAGGCAATACGTCGAATGGAGGAATTCCGATGCTTTGATACCTCCAGTGCGCTCAATGGGGCGTTCGCAAATTCTATGGAGAATGTATCCTCCTTTGATCAATGCACTGCACTCGTTTTATACGGCCGCATTCGCCAATATCAATAAAAAGGACATCCTGACTATGCTGTTTAATTCCGTTCAATTCATCCTATTTTTCCCAGCTGCAGCCTTACTGTATTATCTTGTTCCGGCTCGCTGGCGTTACATCTGGCTGGTAATTATCAGCTATTTCTTTTATGCGTGCTTTTCTCCGTTCTATCTCGTGCTTCTTCTGACGGACACGCTGGTGACCTATCTGGCCGCTCTTGGAATTTCACACACGCGGAAGCGAGCTGCTGCCAATCCTCCCCGAGGTCTCTTTTGGCTGATTGCAGCACTTATGATCAGCCTTGGATTATTGTTGTATTTTAAATACTTCGATTTTCTCGTCGGAGATGTCTTACGCGCGGCTGCTGCAGTATTCCCGGAGCTGATCCGGACAAGCCCAGCACTTGCCGTCGCACTCCCTGCCGGCATTTCCTTCTACACATTCCAATCGCTTGGCTATGTATTCGATGTATATAAGGGAAAGCTTCCGGCGGAGCGCAATTTGCTGCACTACGCCGCCTTTGTATCCTTTTTCCCACTCCTTTGTGCAGGACCTATTGAACGAGCTCCGCATCTGCTGCCGCAGCTTCGGCAGCCGCATCCCTTCTGCCTCCACAAAATCAAGCGTGGTCTTCTTCTGATGCTGTGGGGATATTTTCAGAAGCTGATCATTGCCGATCGTGCAGCCATCCTCGTCAATGAGGTGTTTGGCAACTATGAAAGCTATGCCGGTTTCCAGCTGGTCACTGCTGCCGTGCTCTTTGGTATGCAGATCTACGGTGACTTTGCCGGATATTCCAATCTTGCCATCGGCGCTGCCGAGGTCATGGGATTTGATATTTGCACCAATTTCAACACGCCCTACTTTTCGCGCTCTGTTGGTGAATTCTGGCGCAGATGGCATATGTCTTTGTCCGGATGGTTTCGTGATTATCTGTATTTTCCGCTTGGAGGCAGTCGATGCAGTAATCGGCGCAAGTATCTGAACATTATGATCGTGTTCCTTGTCAGCGGCCTCTGGCACGGTGCGGGCTGGAATTTCATCATCTGGGGTGGACTCAACGGACTGTTCCAGGTTCTGGAGCAGCAATTTGCTCCGCAAAGGGAATGGCTGTGCAACCATTTCCACATTCGTAAGGAATCTCTGGGGCATAAGCTCCTGCAGGTCCTTCTCACCTTCTGTCTCATCGACTTTGCCTGGATCTTTTTCCACGCAGCCGACAGCAGAACTGCCTTTAGCTTCATCGGACGCATGCTCACAACACTCGGCCCGCAAAACCTGTTCGGAAGCGCGTTATTTGATCTGGGGCTGTCTTCGTTGGAAATGAATCTTCTGATTGCGGCTCTTTTAGTACAGCTTGTTGTCAGTGTCTGCACCTATAAAGGGATCTGCGTACGGGATGTCCTGTGCAGCCAAGGATTCCTTGTACAGGATATCGTTATCCTGACAGCGCTCTTTGCGCTTCTGATTCTTGGAATCTACGGTCCGTCCTATGACGCATCCAGCTTTATCTGCATGCAGTTCTAAGAGGTATGGGAGATATGAAACGATTTTTCACAATTGTCCTGCGAATCGGATTGTTCCTGATCTTATTCAGCGGCATTTTTTATCTGGCAGATCAAACACTCCAATTCAAATATGACGACGGCATCACGCCAATGGAAGATTTCTATGCCTATCCGTCAAACAGCATTGATGTACTCCTTCTGGGCAGCTCCCATATAGGAGTCAATATCGATACCACCATTCTATATAATGACTATGGTATTGCCAGCTACAAGCTCTGGGGCGCTACCCAGCCAATCTGGAATTCCTATTACAATCTTGCAGAGGCACTGAAAACGCAGCACCCAAAGGTAGTTGTTCTGGAAGCCTTAGGTCTTGCTCATACCACGGAATACTATGACTATGCCAATGCCGTCAAAAACACAATGGGCCTGCATTGGTCTCGAAATAAGGTCGATGCCATTCTTGCATCCTACGAACCGGATCAGCTCCTGAACGCCTTTTTCCCGCTCTCCCAGTACCACAGCCGCTATGGCGAATTGGATGACAGTGATTTCTCCCATTATTTCTGGAATAGCAGCATCAGCGGTCATAATACGCAGAACTGGGATGCCAGCTGCGTCATGGATCCCCCGTCCGATACAACGGAGCGGCTTCCTCTGGGCGACAAGCAGCTCAAATATCTTAAGAAAATCATTTATCTGTGCAACAAAAATGATATTCCACTCCTTGTTTTAACGGCACCTTATACTACGCCCGACGAAGAGCGTGCACGGCTGAACACGGCAAACGACTACCTCACGGAGAACGGTATTGCCCAGTTGGACTGCCTGACCAATTACGAGGAATACGGTATTGATTTCGCGTCGGATTTCGGTGATACCGCAGGACATCTTAACAGTACCGGCTGTGCAAAGTTCAGTTCCATTCTCGGCGAATATCTGCAGAAAAACTATGATCTTCCCGTGCGCAGCGGTGAAGCTCTTTTCTCCTCCAATCAGCCAAGCGACGCTGCCTACGTGCTGACGGAGACATTCACCGGAGACGGACAGACGGACTTTATTGACACCGACCAGACTCTCTACTCCGGTAATAAAAACTGGACGATTTACACCCGGTTTTCCACACATTGCGATACCGATGAAAAAGTGGTGTTCTCCTGCTTCAGCGAGACAGAGCCTTATCACGGTCTGCTCGTTCGCCTTACCGATGAGAACCAGCTTGCTATCGTTGTCGGTGACAACTACCCTTTGAAGGTAGACCTCCCCACGCTCCCGAAAAAGGACGAGGTTACGCTTGCCATTGTCAAAAACGGCAGTCAATATACCATTTATCTGGAAGGTGAAAAGGTGGCCTTTGCCGAGAGCAGCTGCGATACCTACAACGGGACGCTGCTTCTGGGTGCGGAACGCATGGCCAACAATACACTGGGGCGTCTAAGTGGTGTAACCATTGGTAAATTTGAGCTTTACTACACTGCTAAATCAGATGCCGAAGCCAAGAAATGGACAAAAGAAAACCGCTATATTCCGCCCAGAGACGAACAGCTGGAAGCTTTGGCAGCGGAATACAACGGCATTATGACATATACTCTGCCAAAGCGGTTCACCGGTGACGGCGAATCCTGCATTGACACCGGCATGCAGCTCTATGCAGATCCGGATGCATCCTGGACACTCACTGCAGACATCAACATTGATGAACAGGACGGCACTTATTTATCCTGCTTCAATGAAGAAGCAGACGCCTACAGCGGTCTTCTGGTCCGCAAGTCACAGGACACACTCTCCGTCCAGATTGGCGGTGGCATATATCTGAGTACTCTTGTGTACCCAGGACAACAGAACCTTCTCAAAATCCAAAAGAGCGGTAGCACCTACACCGTCACGCTTGGCAGCGAACTGCTTGGCACTGCCGAATATACCTGTACGCCCTACTATGGAACGCTCTTGATTGGTGCGGAGCGCGGATATGATCTGGAACCCTTCCGCTATTCCACGCTCACGGTAAATGAACTGACCGTCAGAAATTAAGGAAATGCTGATGGTGGATCGCAGCGCAAATCCGGCGTGGGAAACGCCTTAACCAGCGTTTCCCTACCCCAATGCCCATGGCTCACAGGAACCATATTCCAGAACATCCGCGATTCGCTTACAGGCGTGCCCATCTCCATACGGATTGCACGCCTTTGCCATTGCGTCATACGCTTGCCGGTTTTCCAGCAACTCCTTGAAGTTTTTATAGATCGATTCTTCTTCGGTGCCAACCAGCCGCAGTGTTCCGGCTTTTACCCCTTCGGGTCTTTCTGTTGTGTCCCGCATGACCAGTACCGGGCGTCCGTAGGAAGGACACTCTTCCTGAATTCCGCCGGAATCCGTCAGGCAAAGGTGACATCTTGCTTCAAAATTGTGGCAATCGACCACATCAATCGGCTCGATGATATGAATCCGGTTGCAGCCGCCCAGCTCTTCACCGGCAGCATTTCGCACCGCCGGATTCATATGAATCGGATAGACCGCCTTGCAGTCAGGATGTTCATCAAGCACTCTTCGAATTGCACGGAACATATGATGCATCGGCTCACCAAGGTTTTCTCTTCTGTGCGCCGTAATAAAAATAAGCTTATCCGCTCCAACCCAGTCGAGCTCCGGATGCGTATAGTCTTCCCGAACGGTGTGCTGCATCGCATCAATGACGGTGTTCCCCGTAATAAAGATTTTTCCGGCATCCTTCCCCTCTCGAATCAGGTTGTCTGCCGCCATCTGCGTTGGTGCAAAGTTATATTGTGCAATGATTCCGACCGCCTGACGGTTGAATTCCTCCGGATATGGAGAATATATGTTATAGGTACGAAGCCCGGCTTCAACATGACCGACTGGAATCTGAAGATAGAAGCAAGCCAATGCCGTAACAAATGTTGTAGAAGTATCTCCGTGAACAAGGACGATATCCGGCTTGACCTTCTCAAGAACTTCTTTTATTCTCTCCAGAATTCCGGATGTTATATCAAAAAGTGTCTGTCCCTGTTTCATAATGGACAGATCGTAATCCGGAACAACCGCAAACGTACTCAAAACCTGATCCAGCATCTGACGATGCTGACCAGTCACACATACAGTGACTTCCATAGTATCCCTGGTCTTTAATTCATTCACCAATGGACACATCTTTATGGCTTCCGGCCGGGTTCCAAAAACTAACAGTACTCTCTTTTTCACGACCTAACTCCTATTCTGACAAGTGCATTTGTTCCGGAATGATCGTTGCATGTTATAAATCATGTTGGAACAATCCTCTATTGGTGAACCCCCGACGTTCACTTCCCCCGCGCCTTTGCGGTGCATGTAATCGCATCAATGCGAATCACCGTTACATGCTCCGCCATGGCCTCGCTGATCTTGTGTTCCTTGCCTGTCTGCGTTTTCATAAGGGTTTCCAGTGCCCTGCACTTTTCCGGTCTGCTCTTCTCATGGGCCTCTCCTCTCGTTGTCAAACAAAAAATGCTGGGGACAAAATTCCTTTATCCCCAACACATTATATTTTATCTGTTTAGCACCTGCCATATTTCAAACGTGAACCTTCTGCTTGCGGGCAAATTCGCGCTTGAAATTGGCCATTCCTCAGTATTTTTTCCTCCACCCCAGCAGCAGTGCCGAGTTCGTAATAACGAGAACCGATCCGGCGTTGTGCACCAACGCCCCCACAACCGGATTTAGCACACCTGTGATGGCCAGCGCAATCGCAACGAAATTCAGTGTCATGGAGAAGGTCATATTCAGATGAATGGTACGCATCATGCGCCCGGAAAGTGCCACCAGGTGCGGCAGCTCCTTCACTTCATCGTCTACAAGCGCAATGTCTGCCGCATCCACCGCAATGTCACTGCCAACGCCGCCCATGGCGATGCCGACATCCGCCTTTTTCAGTGCGGGAGCATCATTGATGCCGTCGCCAATCATACAAACCGGCAGCCCCTCGCTTTGATACTCTCTGATGCAGCGAAGCTTGTTTTCCGGCAGGCAGTTGGCCCGGACCTTGCTGATATGGAGACGGTTGGCAATGGCTCTGGCTGCATTTTCATGGTCGCCGGTCAGCAGCACCGGTTCCACCTGCAAGGCATACAGATCACGGATCGTCGCAAAGCTTTCCCGCCGCAGGGTATCGGACAATGCAAGGAACCCGGCGAAGCTGCCATCCACCGCCACATACACTACCGTGCATCCCTGCCGGATGTACGCATCCGCTCCTGCCGCCCCCTCCATCTGCACACCATTCTCCCGCAAAAGCTCTAAGTTGCCGGCCAGGACCGTCTTCCCATCCACCGTTGCCGATACGCCGCGGCCGGGAAGCATCCGGAAATCATTGGCCTCCGGCAACAAAGCTCCTGTCCTCTTGCAGCAAGTCACAATCGCCTTTCCAATGGGATGTTCCGACAGCTGCTCCGCGGCTGCCGACAGTAAATACACCTCTTCTCGATTCCATGCTCCCCCGGCGCTTTCTACAGCCACAACCTCCGGCGCCCCATAGGTTAATGTACCCGTTTTATCAAAGGCAATCACCTTTGCCTTTGCCAATCGCTCCAGCGCATCGCCTTCTCGAACCAGAAAGCCATGCCTCGTTGCATTGCCGATGGCCGCCATGATGGCCGTCGGTGTTGCCAGAACAAGCGCACAGGGACAGAACACCACCAGAATCGTCACCGCGCGGATAATCTCCCCGGAAAATATCCATGTCAGCGCAGACGCCGACAATGCAATGACCACGATCCAGGTCGCCCAGCGATCGGCTACGCCCACAATCTTTGCCTTCCCGGCATCTGCCGACTGAACCAGCCGGATCATCCGCTGAATGGAACTGTCCTCTCCAACCTTGGTCGCTTCCATCTCAAAAGCGCCAAACTGGTTCACCGTGCCGCTCGACACCGCATCCCCTGCACTTTTATCCACAGGAAGAGATTCCCCCGTCATAACCGCCTGATTGATCGAGGTCTGACCGGAAAGAATGATGCCATCCACAGGAACCGTCTCTCCAGGAAGTACACGGATGTGATCTCCGACCAGCACCTTTTCTGCAGGAATCATCTCCTCCGCACCATTTCGCAGTAACCGCGCTGTCTGCGGCGTCAGATGCACCAACTTCTCAATGCCGGCTCTAGCTCTTGCAACTGTCAGCTCCTCCAGTAAGCCTCCCAGCTGCATGATAAATGCAACCTCCCCGGCCGCAAAGATTTCTCCAATACAGACCGATGCAACCAGTGCCAGGGAAACCAGCACGTCCGCCTTGATATCAAAGGATGTGACCAGTCCGGTCAATGCCTCCAGCAGAATGGGAACCCCGCATAAAATAATTGCAATCCACGCCATGTCAAAGGGCAGCGGCTGAATTTCCAGCAGACTGCAGACAACAGCTGCCCCGGAGATCACCAGCAGTGCGATGTCCTTTTTCACACCTCCCAGCTCCATAAGCTGCTCCAGTTTTTCCAGTACTCGCTTCATAGATTCTGCTCCTTTCGTATACCCTGGTGGGTATACGAAAGATGATACATATAGGGGTATATGTTGTCAATGATGTAAAAAAAAGCACCTGTCAATTCATGTTGAAATTGTCAGGTGCTAAGGAAATGCTGATTTAATCAGCGTTTCCCTAAACAAGTAATAAGAGCCAAAGGAAAACCGTTGCTGCGCGTCCTCTCCTTTGGCTCTGAATTATTGTTTCACTGCATATTTGCAAATCGTTCGACTGCCTTTGTGAAATTTTCGATGGTCTTGTCCGCATCTCCGTGCTCAATGCCGTCCATGACGCAGTGCCGGATATGACCCTCCAGCACAACCTTTCCGCAGCCGTTGAGCGCCGACTTGGCAGCATTGATCTGCGAAAGAACATCCTCGCACGGCACATCCTCATCCACCATCCGGTCAATGGCCTGTACCTGCCCTATAATCTTTTTCAAGCGGCGATGCAGATTCTCCGCATCCATGCACTGCTTCATTCACACATCCTCCGTTACGTCCTCGCCAATTTCCGATGTCCGTGTTCCACAGGAACAGAATACAATGGCTTCTTGCCATTACAACTATATATATCCGAAATCCGGCATAAAAGCAACGAAGGGTTCGTACATCCGTCAGTAACGATTACAGGTTACAGTATCACTGCGCCTTTTTTTCCAGGTTCCGGAGCTCCCTGCGGATTTTTCGGCAAACGCCGTGATTTTCCTTCTCGCTTCTCTCCAGCTTGTTCAGCCGGCTTCTCAGCAATGCTCCCTTTTCTTCCTTTGTCATGATTTCTACCTCCTGTTTGTATGCTACGGGAACACTGATTTAATCAGCGTTTCCTTTGTTCCTGTGATGATCTTGATAAAGCGTTGTAACCGTTATCCCACAGTTACAGCCTGCTTGCTTCTCTCCCCTTCCAGGCGCTTTAACTCCTTCATCTGCGCCAGTGCCAGAACAAACGCCAGAATAAATGCCAGTCCGTCTGCCACCGGTCCTGCCCAAAGGACACCGGTCACGCCGATCCGTCCGCACAGAATCACGGTTGCCGGGATCAGGAAGATAATCTGACGACTCAGGGAAATTGCTCCCGATAAAACAGCCTTTCCAATCGACTGGAAGAAAATCGCCGTCACCGCCTGGAATCCGTTCAGAAGACACAGAAGCGTAAAGATCCGGAAAGACATAATGGAGAATTCCGCATACAGATCCCCCTGATTTCCGAACATCGCAGTGAGCTGCACCGGAAAAATCTGGAAGATCAGAAAGAACGCCACAGCAAAGCCGCTTGCCACACCCGCTGCCGTAAAATACGTCTTCTTCACACGGCCATAATCACCGCTGCCATAGTTGTATCCGACAATCGGCTGCGCCCCCGTTCCGATTCCGGTGACGATAGACGTCAGAATCGTATTAAACTTCATAACGATTCCAAAGGCAGCCAGCGGAATATCCGCCCCGTATTTGGAATTCATTCCGCAATGGACCAGATAATAGTTGATGACCGTCATCACGATCGCCACCGCGATCTGCGACACAAAGCTGGAAACGCCGAATCCCGCAATTTTCCGCAAAAGGCCTCGTTCCGGCCGCATCTGCCGCAGTGAGATTGTTACCGTCTTGAACCGCGGCACATACCACATGCTGAAGGCAAAATTCAAGATCTGTCCGATCACGGTTGCAATCGCAGCGCCTTCCATTCCCCAGCCAAAGCCGAGCACAAACAAGGCGTCCAGAATGACATTCGAGACACATCCGACAATCATCGCAATCATGGTGAGCTGCGGTGTTCCGTCCGCACGGATCACAGAGCACATGCCGCTTCCGATGATTACAAACGGAAAGCCCAGAATGACAATGCGTCCATACGCCAGCGCATACGGCAGATTGTCTGTGGTAGCTCCGAACAAAGCCGCCAGCTGCGGTAAGAAAATCAAACACAAAATGCAGCAAACGATTCCGACTACAATCAGCCAGAAAAACGTATTATTGACTGCCTTTTCTGCCTTCTTTTTATCTCCCTTACCAAGCTCCAGACTCAGATACGCAGCTCCGCCATCTCCCAATAGAAGTGCCAGCGCCATCACCACCATGTTCAGCGGGAAAATCACATTCGTTGCGCTGTTCCCAAGGGTTCCGACACCCCAGCCGATAAAGATCTGGTCTACTATGTTGTATAGAGAGTTCACAACCAATGCGACCACACTCGGAAATGCATATTTCATCAGCAGACCGCCAATCGGCGCTGCTGCCAGCGGATTCTGCTCCGCATTTGCTTTTGTCATAAGCACCTACCTCCTTTCACCGGCAACCCTACTTGCCGTACAGAGAGGAGTTTAAACCCTATGATAATCATAGAGTCAATGCCATTTTTGTATCTGTTCAGCACCTGCCACATCAAGGTTTTCCAAAGGAAAATCGAGATGGGTGCTGACTAATTACTGTTTCCCACGTTTTGTCCACTGGATTTATGGTATCTTGATATGGTGTAACTATTCAGAGCTAGTA
>CAVKRN010000026.1:0-1331 GCA_963658695.1 bacterium | reverse complement strand
AAAAAAGTTCTGCGTTATTAGGCTAGTTATTTTGCAAACGATGTACTAGCACATTTTTGCAAATTTACTGAGAACAGATGAGAAGTGAGAAAGCTATGGAAAATCTATTGTCCATCGGAGAACTTGCCAAGATTCGGAATGTTAATGTGCAGTCCCTTCGCTACTATGAAAAGCTCGGAATTCTGATCCCCGCCTATGTCAGTCCCGACAGCGGTTACCGCTACTATTCCCTGGAACAGATCATGATTCTGGACACCATTATTCTGTGTGTGGACCTTGGTATTCCGCTGAAGGATTTGAAACGCTATGTGAATGCCAACGACGAGCTTGAATTTGAGCATTTGCTCAATGACGGGAAGAAGCTTGCTGCGGAAAAGATAAAAAAAATGGAATCCAGTCTGGATTCCATCAATCGAACGCTTCAGCATATCACCGCCCAGCGGGATTACCTCGGCAAAAAAGGATATTACTCCCGCCAGATTTTTACACGGTATCTGATTACCATTCCCTGCGAGTCGCGAATGGATGCAAAGACCTATGAGGATCATCTAAGCCAGCTGTTTGCCTTGGCAAGAGAGCAGAACCTGCAGGCTTCGTTCCCTCACGGAATCATTGCCGGCTATGCGGATGGCGTATATCAAGAGTCTGTCATGTTCCTGGAGGTTCTTCCAACCGATGTCCCCACGGTACGGCAGCTGGCATCCGGAACCTATCTGTGCTACCAGGAGCCGCGGGAAATGCACTCAGACCCTTTGCGCATCTTCCCGCAAACGCTGACCGGGCAGGACACGGCCGACGTCATCATCTCCTGTATGTCCCCCAACACCTACAAATACGACGAGGTTGTTCTGGAGTTTCAGATGCTGACCGAGTAGCCTTTCGGTTAGGAAGTAGAATGTGAATATTTGGGCATACCAGATACACCATATCCATCATATTTGGGATAATATGTGCTGCTTGCGTTTTTCACCTGATGCCAGAAACTCTGTTCTTCAACAACTACAGCAACGCCCTGAATTCTTCCTCTGTCATATGCATGCGCTTGGCTCCCTCCGAAATAGAAAGAAGCTGATCGTGTACCAAGCTAATGAGCATCTTACTCATGCCTTCTTCACGGCCCTTTTCCAATCCTTCTTCCAGACCTTTTTCGTGACCTTCTTCTCGGCCTTTCTCAACACCGAAATCGTAGTACACCGCCTGATCCATTTTCCTTTGCATTTCCCAATCCATAAAGCCTCGCCTCATTTCCGGATTCGTCTTGACTCTCTCCACACTCGCCTGCACTTCTCGGCAGTAATCGTTCTCCGGCGCCTCGCCGTTCATCAAGCGCA
>CAVKRN010000025.1:0-32554 GCA_963658695.1 bacterium | reverse complement strand
TTACCGCGGCTGCTGGCACGTAGTTAGCCGGGGCTTCTTAGTCAGGTACCGTCATCTCTCCTTGCGGAGCCTTTCTTCCCTGCTGATAGAGCTTTACATACCGAAATACTTCTTCACTCACGCGGCGTCGCTGCATCAGAGTTTCCTCCATTGTGCAATATCCCCCACTGCTGCCTCCCGTAGGAGTCTGGGCCGTGTCTCAGTCCCAATGTGGCCGTTCACCCTCTCAGGCCGGCTACTGATCGTCGCCTTGGTGAGCCGTTACCTCACCAACTAGCTAATCAGACGCGGAGCCATCTCTTACCAATAAATCTTTTCACACTGCATCATGCGATGCCGTGCGCTTATGCGGTATTATCAGTCGTTTCCAACTGCTGTCCCCCAGTAAGAGGCAGGTTCTCCACGTGTTACTCACCCGTCCGCCACTAAGTTAACAGTGATTTGGCCGAAACCTCTTCTCTGTTAACTCCGTTCGACTTGCATGTGTTAGGCACGCCGCCAGCGTTCATCCTGAGCCAGGATCGAACTCTCATGTTAAGTATTGTTTCATCACCCTCAGGCGATGTCACAGTTTTGTTAACAAACTCGTTCAAACTTGTCTCACGATTCAACGTTGCGTTTTCTCGTAAGTTAACCTTGTTTACTTGGTTTGTTCGCTTCCATCTCATTTCCGTTCCAAAAGGAACCGGCGATCCGATGGAATCAAACATTCTTTAGGAATGTTCTGATCATTTCTTTTCTTCCTTTCGGAAGTGTTTAAGAATTGATTCAGGGTTGCATTTCTATTTGATTGTCACTATGTGATTGAGAATGTTCTCATGCATCTTTCGATGCTCACCTGCGAGGCAGGTTTTGTTTGCTGCTCTCGTGAGCCGCAACTCGTTTAGATTATCACTTTTTCAGAAGCTTGTCAACAAGAATTTTGAATTTCTTTTTTGAATCAAGTTCTTTCTGATTTTGTGAGCCGCTTTTTCGTTTCCTCATCGGCGACAGGTTGTATACTACCACTCTGTTTCTTGGCGCGCAAGTAGTTTTTTCGAAAAATAGAAATTTCCAAAAATTCTGTCAATTAGACTTCTTGATCTACTTCCAAACCTTCACACGAGCATAGAACCGTCCCTTTTTCGTTGGATTACCAACCCCCAGGTACTGGAACTTGCCATATCCTCGCACACAGACGCGGCTGCCCGGCTTCACATCATACCCGCCGCTGAAGGCCACCTTCCCATCCACCTGCACCAGCTCCCGTTCAATCAGCTCCTGTGCTTTCCCCCTCGCCAGGTGGTATACCATTGCAAGAATCGCATCCAACCGTTCCGACGAAACCGATCCTTCTCTTTCTTCATATTCCGGACGCACGCTGCACTGCTGCGGAGAGACACTTTTGCACGCAACACTGGTATGCCGCACCCGGATCAGCTCCCGGCAAATCATTTCCGCATTATCCTCCAGCACAAACGCAAACGCCGCCTCCTCGCCCACAAGGATATCTCCGATCCGGTCTCTCTCGATTCCCAAATTCATCAGCGCCCCCAGATAATCCCGATGTGTCAAAGGTTCTGCAAAGCGCCGGTTCACCGGCGCAATTTCCAGGCACGCAATTGCCTCCGGATCCTGCTCCTGCTGCCGCAGGAAATCTTCCGCATCCATATAATCCGGGAGGAAAAACAAAACGCTTCGCTCTGCCTCCTCCCAGCCCCCGTATAACGCCCACTCGGTTCCCTTATAGACGCCGGCGTTCTTCCTCTTCCCGCCGGCCGCCGCCGAAAGAAAATCCATCCTCTCGCCCTCCGTCAGAAAGTCTGTATGCGTCACATATCCGTTTTGGTATGCACGCCCCGCCAGCTCACCCGCACGTTTAAGTAGTAGCTCCTTTTCCATTGGCACCTCTCCCGCAGCCTTTTAGATAAACTCCGATAACCATCCAGCACCGCATTCGTAAAGCCGCGTAGAATCTCCTTCACGAAACAGTCCATACATCGTCTGCAAAATAATCAGTCTGATAAAACAGATTTTTCTGATGATGCGCATCAAACCCAAAAGCATTCTCTCAGATGGAAGGAGTACAATATTTTCTCCGTCACCGGAATCCGCAGCATATTCTCCAACGCCTGCGCATAGATCTCCATCTGCCTGCGGTAGCGCTCACACAGTTCTTCCCCGTTTTTCACCCAATCTGTCTTGTAATCCAGCAGGATAACACGCCGGTTTTCACCCGTTCCTTCTATAAAGAAAGCATCCATAATACCTTGGATCAGAACAGTTTCCTCTTCCGGGAACGCCGGATCCATCCGACTTGCCGGGATCCCAAGGACAAAGGGCTGTTCCCGCCGAAGGGTTCCCGCCCCCGCAGCGGCAGCCATTCTTCCTGCTACGTCTGTTTTCAGAAACGGAAGAAAGACAGATGGCTTCAGCACCGTTTTGTATTCCGCAGGCAGCGTACCGTCCGACAGCAGCTCCTCCACGCGTTTCTTAAATTGTGCCGATGTCACCGTTTCCGGCTCCGACCAGGCGATGTAATCTATCTTCTCGCACATCCGGTGAATGGCTGTGCCTCGCGACGCCCCGGAAAGTGTCTTCGCCGTTTCGCCCTCCGCGGCAAAACGCGGAACCGGCAGGATATCCTGCGCTTTACCCTGCGATGCTTCGCTGATTTGTGTTTCAATGTGCTGCACGTCTCCCAGCTCCGCATCCGCCGTATACGCCGTAACGATTCCATCCGGATAAAGGTCTGCTGCTCCCTCTCCCGGCGCCTTCTGCTCACTCCCCTCCAGCATGGCGCTTCGCTTAAGCTCCGATACCGTTGTCTTTGTGAAAAGCCCCTTCAAGTTCTCATACGGATAGTGGTAGTCCAAATGCCGCTGCAGCGCCTCTGCCAGTGCCGGATCGGGCAGCTGTTCCCGGCCGGACGCTTCAATTTGCTCCAGTGTTTTTAAGAGGATTCCCTGGGTCATTTGATTTTCCGTTTCCGAAAGTGCAAGATCCGAGATGGAAATCCGTTCCACCCGGACCGGTTCCAGTCCCTCCGCCTTCAATGCTTCGATGCTCTCCAGAATCAGCAGAAGAAAGCCATTGGCTCTGCGGATCATCGAAACCGGCAAGTGCCGCGCGGGAAGCTGCGCAGAAGCCAGCTCCGCATCTGCCTTTGCCAGAAGCTTCTCGGCATCCCTTGTGTATCCGCACAAAATCAGCTTCTCCTTCGCCCGCGTCATCGCAACATACAAAACGCGCAGCTCCTCCCCCAGAGAAGCCCTTGTAATCTTCTCCGCCACCGCGCGCCGTCGCAGCGTTCCAAGGCGCGTATGAAACTCCGGCTGGGCATAACGAATTCCCATTCCAAGATCCTCATCCAGTACAAGACTGCCGGTCAGATCCCTGCCGAATACATGGTTAGCTCCCAATCCGCAGACAATGCAGACCGGGTACTCCAGTCCCTTGCTCTTATGGATGGTCGTCATCCGCACAACATCCGCATGCTCATCCAGTGTGTTCGCCTCTCCAAGATCCACATCGAAGGCATGCATCTGATCGATGTAACGAAGGAACCGGAACAGTCCAACATTCCCTCCCTGTTCAAAGGCAACCGCCTTTACCAGAAGAGACTTCAGGTTCGCTGCTCGTTTTTCGCCGGCCGGAAGTGCGCGAATGTAATTCTCGTACCCGCTCTCACGAACCAGTTCTCCAATCAGCTCGTGAACCGGCACCATCGTCATTCGATCCCGGTAATGACTAATCCAATCAATTAATTTCCGGCACTTATCGGCAAGCGCCGCATCCACACATCCGCTCTCTGCTGCCATCGCTACACAGTCATATAGGAGCTTCTCCTTATCCTCTGGGAAAATGGATCGCAGTTCTCCGATTTCGTCCTGCGTAAAACCGCCGAAATACCCGCGAAGAACGCCGTAAAAGGGAATGTCCTGCCGCGGATTGTCAATCACCCGCAACAGCTGCAGCACCATTCGGATTTCCTCCGCCGCAAAATATCCCCCTTTGTATTCCATATAAAGCGGGATTCCCTCCTTCTCAAAGATCTCCCGAAACGCCTCCTGCTTTCCCGCCGTTGACCGCAGCAAAAGAACAATATCCCCGTAGCGCAGCGGCCGCAGCATTCCGCTTTCCTCATCTGTCACCTTCATCTGTGCCATGAGGCTCCGAATCCGCTGGGCGACCGCCAGCGCTTCTTTTTTGGCCCGGGAAAGCGCTGCCACCTCATCCTCCTCGGTCTCGTCTCTATCCTGTTCCCAGGTGGCTTGCCCCTTGGTATTCTTTTCCTCCGTCTCCGGCCGTGCCTGAGAGCTTTGCGAATTCTCGATCTGCGCTTTCTCTTCCGCCGCGCCTTTTGCGTTCGCAGGCGTCCCTCCATCCACCAGCAAAAGCTCTGCCTGGTAGGGATTACCACCCAATCTTTGCGCAGCATCCAGACCGGCATCCTCACAATCCGCCTCCGGATACCGGGCGCCCGGCTTTAGAGATACCGTTTCGTCGTATTCGACGCCGCCGATTTCCCGCCGCATGAGCTTGCCGCAAATGCCGTTGGCCGCGTCGAGAACCTCTTTTCGGGAGCGGAAATTCTGATCAAGATCAATTCGCTGCGTCTGCTTGTCATCAAAGGCATAGGTGTCAAATTTTTCCTCAAAAATCTCCGGCCGCGCATTCCGGAACCGGTAGATACTCTGCTTGACATCGCCTACCATGAACCGCGCGTATCTTCCTCGAAGCTCCCCCGATTCGCAGACAAAGCCGCAGTTCTCCTCCCCCGCCACTGCCGAGAGCAAGAGCTCTTGTACATCATTGCTGTCCTGGTATTCATCAATGAGAATCTCATCATAATAAGAAGCAAGCTCCCGGGCCGCAGGCCGCAGGCAGATGGTCCCGTCCTCCTCTCGCTTCACCAGAATCTCCAGCGCCAGATGCTCCAGATCCGAGAAATCAATTTGATTTTTCTCCTTCTTAACCTCCCACAAAAGCCGCCGGTAACCCAGAGTCAGCTCCACCAGTGTTTTCGCCGGCTCCTTTACCTGCTGCATCTGAAAAAGCACCGCTTCCGGCGCCTCTGCAATATTCTCCGCCAGCCGCGCCATCCGATCCTTCAGTGCCTTGCGCATCTCGGAGTATTTTTCCTTTTTTTCCGGATTGATTCCGGTCTCCCCGATTTTACGAATGGTAGGAATTCGGTCGAAGGAATAATCAAAGATCTGCTGCAGCTCCTTTCGAACCTTCTCCGTCCGTTCCGCCACTTCCTCCGGGGATCCCTCTTTTGCAAGAAGTCCGCACAGTCGTATCGCGTCCCGCTCCAGATGGCCGAACAGTTCCGCCGACTCCTTCTCATTCTGATCCAGAAACGGATATGGTCCATCCGGCTCTGAGGCAATCCGGTGCATCGCCTGGTGCGTCTGCGCAAGCTCCGGAAGATTCTGCACCGTTTCTATCAAAAGCCCTCGGTACCACGGCAGCGCATACAGGCTATTTACATCCGGCACATCATAGTCCGTTTTGCGGGCTTCCAACCAGACCTCGGGGAACGGCTGCGCTTCCGATGCCGCATGGAGCTTTTCGATCAGTTTCTCCAGCTCCTCATCGCTTCTGCCCGGACAAAAACACTCCACACAGGCCAGAAATGCCGGATCCTTTGCTGCATAGCGCTCCTCCAGGAACTGCTTCATGACATCCTTTTTCAAAAGCCTGCTTTGCGTCTCGTCCATCTGACGAAAACCCGGATCCAGTTCGATTTCACTGAAATGGTTGTGCAAAAGGAAGCTGCAGAAGCTGTCGATGGTAGTGATCTGTGCGTGATGCAGCAGCGTTTCCTGCCGCTGCAAATGCCGGTCCTGCGGTGTTTTGGCAATGCGCTCGGCGATGGCCTTTGCAATGCGCTCCCGCATCTGGGCGGCCGCCGCTCTTGTGAAGGTCACCACCAGAAGGCGGTCAATGTCCATCGGATGCTCTCCTTCACTGATCATTCGGACAATGCGCTCCACCAAAACCGCTGTCTTTCCACTTCCTGCTGCCGCGGAAACCAGAACATTGTGACCTCTGGCGTTTAAAATTTTCTGCTGCTGACTGGTAAACTCAATTGCCATAATTTTCCCCTATTACGCCAGTTCCTCCGGCTCCCTGTAGTCATACCCCGGAATCCTTCGATCAAAACCGCAGGAATTCCGGTAAGGGCAGTACGTACAGGCAGTCGTATTGCCGTCATAGCGCACCGGACTTGCATCGGTTCTTCCTTCCAAAATGTCCTCCGCCAGCTGGCAAATCCGGCTCTCCAGCTGCTGAATGATCTCCTCGTACTCCTCTTTGGTATAGGTACGGCTTCCTGCGCGAATGGTTCCGTCCTTCTTGCGTCCCGCCGGCACCACATCCGATGTCACATTACTGCCGGAAAGCGCGTGATCGAGATGCTCCAGAATATCATCCTCAGCTCCCACCATTCCGTTTGGCCGCAGTTGCTTACGCACCAGATTCTCGCTGGTCTTTCTGGCCGCCTCCTCTTCCCCTGCCGCCAGAAGCTTTAAGACCGGTTCCGAGTCGCTTACAGAGAGCACCGGATTATCAAACCGGCTGTATAGCATCGCTGCCGGGATCACCTGCGCATTCGGATTCTGCCGTGCCAGCTCTCTTCGCTGCGCTTCCAGATACAACGGGAGCTGAAGCTGGAGTCCTGCACGTATTTTGGCCCGATTAAGATCCTTGCTGCCCGACTTGTAATCAATGATTTTGATATAAATACGACCATCCTGCCTGGCTAGATCTACCCGGTCAATCCGGCCCTCCAGGACCAGTGTTCCTCCCCCCGGAAGGGGATACGTAATTTCGCCCCGGTAACCAAACGGCTGCTCCAGCGACTCCGGAAGAAAATCCCCCTTCTGCAGCTGATACTGAAGCACCTCTACCGTTTTGCTAAGAATCCGGCGAAGGCGTTCCAGCTGGTAGGCACTCCGCTGCGTTGCATAGAGGACCTGCTCCCGGTACTCCCCTGCGGTACGCTGCAGGGCGTAATCAATCAGTTCCCGGCTTTGCTGATCTGTATACTCCAGCCAGGAGATCCCCTGCTGGCTCAAAAGCTGGCCAAAGCAGCGGATGCTCTCGTGCAGAATTGTACCGGAATCATTTTCCTGAAATGAATATTCCTCTCGCTCCCGAAGATGAAGTCCGTAATACAGGTATTGGCGAAGATAACAGGCCGCCGCCATCTCCAGACGCGTCACCGAGCCGCGAATCAATCCGTGGTAGAGCTTCTGTGCCGTCTTCTTCGAAAGGCGCCTTGGCAGGTAGCGGCAAAAGGCAGCATCCCGCAGCGCTGCAGTCTCCTTTCCCGCCATATACAGCACGCCGTACATCGTCAGAAACTCCCGCTGCCGCTTCTCATCCGGCAGATACCGGCCATCCGCATAGCTGCGAAGGCAGGCCGCCAGATAGCTTCCGGCGTCCTTTCTCGATGCCAGCTGCCAGTCGGCAGGCCGTTCCTCGGGAAGCTGTACTTCAAGTCCCGGGAACATCTGCCGCAGAAGACCGATCAAATACGACGGGCGAAGGCTTCCGCCATCGGCATCACTCTTGGTATAGGACACATACAGCTCTTCCGTCGGCTTGGTAAGATTCATATACAGATACAGCCGCTGCGTATACATCTGCTCCCGCGGTGTCGGTGCCAGTTCCAACCCGCCGCTTTGAAAGAGGGAAGCATCCTTCAAAAATTCCCGATCGAGATCAGAAAGGATGCCCCCTTTGGAGGAATTCTTAGGGATGCAGCCGTCGTTGACGCCAAGGAAGAACAGCACCTTTACCTGCGAAAGACGCGTACGTTCGATGTCTCCGATCAGGATACGGTCCACCTGCTGCGGAAGTGTGCCGAGACGAATTTCGGCAAATCCGGCCTCCATCAGCTCCTGAAACTCCCGTGCCGGCGTTTGTTCCTCTCCCAAAAGCTCATAAATCTGATCCAGCAGCTGCAGCACCGCCCCGTAAATCTGCCGGTACTCCATCGCCGGTGCCTGCTCGCCGGCATTCTCATATTCCTTGGCCAGCTTCTGCATCTGTTCCCCGGCCTGTATTCCCAAAAGGAACCGGTACAGGTTCGCTGCCCGGTCCTTCGCCGATGCGCGTCCCTGATCCTGCAGCGGTGCAATGGCCTTTAAGAATATCGTTCTTGCATCCTCAAATTCCGGATCAAAGGAAGTCTCCCAGCGTTTTCTCGATGCGATCCCCCGTTTTAAGCAATAGTTCTCCAACCGGTCAATCTGTTCCCTGGTCATCCCAAGAAGACCGCAGCGCAGAAAACGAAAGACCGTCTCGTAGGAATAATCTCCGGCGCCGATTTCCAGTGCGCCGCGTATGGTTTCTGTCAACGGATTCTGCAAAATAGCACGATTCGAGTCCAGATAAACCGGCATATCGTAGCGCCGGGCAGCCAGTCGCAGTGCGTCCTCATAGCCGGTAAGATCGCCGGTAACAATCGCAATATCCCGGTAATGGTATGCCTTTTTCTCCATCAGGTGACGAATCTGCAAAAAGGTCTGTCTCACCTCTTCTTCGGGCGCACTGGTCAGGAACAGGTGAATCGGAAGCGGCGTGTCTCCTCCGACGGTTTCCATCGCAGCATCCGCAGCATTGTATCTCGCAGTGCCGTGCTGTCCCGGGGAATCCGAATGCTTCGTCCCTTTCCCCGCATAGCGTTGTACCGGATAGCGGAATAAGGATTTCTCCAGATGCTGCAGCGCCGGCTCTGCACAAAACCGCGGCGTTCCCTTGAGCAGCATGTCGCTGCCGTGCACCGCCCCTGCTCGCTGCGCCATCTGGGTGATCTGTGCCACTGTTTTGCGTGTAAGATAGAACAGATCCTGTTCCTCAAAGGGTGCGCCGGCCGCCACCTCCTCAATCGGTGTCCCGCCATCCTCCGCGTAGTCCAATGCAAAAACAACCTCCCCGGCCGTCTGCAAAATGGACGACAGTACGCGGTTTTGTACCGGCGTAAAGCCGGTAAAGCCATCGAAAACAACGGTGCTCCCCTGCAGGAGCTTCGACTTTGGCACTGCCTCCGCCAAAAGGTCCAGCGTTTCCTCGCCGGTCAGATAGCGGTCCTTGCGATCCTCCAGAAATGCCTGATACAACAGCTGCAGATCCGTAAGTCTGGCTGCAAGACCGCCCTGCCCGGCCCCGGCCGCGCACGCCGCCATCTCTCCCACCTCTTGCGCCGAAATGCCGTACTGCATGAATTCCGAAATGACCGATTTTATCTCTGCTGCCATGCCCGGCCGGTCCATTCCATGCTGTAAAGCGCCAAGCTGTCTGCTGAGCTTAGCAGCAAGGCGGCGCAGCAGGAGCGTTTTCCCCATATCATCCAGAACGCCCCGCGGATCCGCGCCGACTTCCTCGAATACCCGGTGCGAAAGACGGCCAAAGGAGAGCACGTCCACGTTGAGAATCCCTCCGCGATCTCCCGCCGCCAGTACCAGCTCCTTTTGGGTCTGCATGGTATACTGGTCCGGCACAACCACAAGAAACGTCCTGGAAAGATCCCCCCTATCCAGTGTCTCTCCCGCCTGTTGCATGATCCATTTATGAAGCTTCGTGCTCTTTCCCGCTCCCGAAGCACCAAAGCAGAACCGGTATTTCATCGCATTCTCCCTACAAAAAGAGCCGCCTTCCGATCAATCGGAAGACGGCAGGTAACCACAGTCCGCAGTGACTGCATCTGTCATTATCAATCAGGCCTTTTCTTTCTCAGCCTCATCCGCGAAGTTCTCACCCTGGTGAATCTGCAGATCCACGCCGGTTACATTCGGGCCTTCCTCCTCGAAATTGTAATCCTTTCCGGGAAGGATTGCATTCAAAAGAATGCCGACAAGGGATCCGGTTGCAAGGCCGGAGAAACTGATGGCGCCAAAGCTGATGGCACCGGCAGCAGAATAGTTGATGCCGATGGACAGAACCAGAATCAGCGCTGCAATCAGAACGTTGCGGCTCTTGGAGAAATCAACGTGCGTCTCTACCAGATTCCGGACACCGACTGCAGAAATCATGCCGTACAGCACCAGCGAAATGCCGCCGATGGTAGCAGAAGGCATTACCTCAATGATTGCAGCAAACTTCGGGCAGAAGGACAGAACTGCCGCAATGACAGCAGCCAGGCGAATGATTGCCGGGTCAAACACCTTGGTCAGTGTGAGGACGCCGGTGTTCTCACCGTATGTCGTGTTCGCCGGTGCACCGAACAGGGACGCCAGCGTTGTGGCAAGTCCGTCGCCGGTCAGTGTTCTGTGAAGACCGGGATCCTGAATATAGTTGATGCCTACGGTAGAAGAAATGGCCGAAACATCGCCAATGTGCTCCATCATTGTTGCAAAGGCGATCGGCACGATGGTAACCGCAGACGCAAACAGCAATGCGCCGTCCAGGTTGCCACTGGTAAACAGCGAGAATACCGTATTCTCATAATGAATCGGGAAACCAATCCAGGCTGCTTCCTTCACCGCGGTGAAATCGATGTTGCCGCTTACGGCTGCTACCAGATAGGAAGCGACGACGCCCAGGAGAATCGGAATGATCTTTACCATTCCCTTGCCCCAGATATTACACACAATTACTACGACAATGGCAACCAGTGCAATAAACCAGTTCGTCTCGCAGTTGGAAATAGCCGACTGGGACAGGTTCAGACCGATGGCAATGATGATCGGTCCTGTCACCACCGGCGGAAAATACTTCATAACCTTATTCGCACCGAATACACGGAACAGTCCGGCAAGTACCAGGTAAACCAGTCCGGCGCAGGCAACACCAAAGCAGGCATACGGCAAAAGCTCGCTGGGCGTACCGTCTGCATTCAGCGGTGCAATGGCTGCATATCCGCCGAGAAATGCAAAGGAGGAACCAAGGAACGCCGGCACCTTTTTCTTGGTCAGGAAATGAAACAGGAGCGTTCCAAGACCCGCGAACAAAAGCGTGGTAGACACATCCAGGCCCGTCAGAAGCGGAACCAGGACGGTTGCGCCGAACATAGCGAACACGTGCTGAAAGCCCAGGATTGCAATCTTGGGTGCACCCAGCGACGATGCGTCATAGATCGGCTGATCGCCAACTACAGTTTTCTTTTCGTTACTCAAATGAATCTCCCTCTACCCGTTTCATGACGGGATTTCATAACAAAGGCCGGAGAAGAACCACTCTTCCCTGGCCTTTGGAATGCACCTATTGCGAACACGTCGCATTTATTACTTAAATCTCATCGTTAAAAAACTGCTCTACCTCCGGAAGGTCTGATACCTTCACGGTCTCCTCCGGCTTGTGCTCTGCGGAAGCACTGCGGAGCGTCACGTAGGAATCGTAATGTTCTTCCGGTGAAATTTCAATATTCGCATCCGGCGTCTTGTCCGCATTCTCATCCGCAAGAACGTTCTCCTGCGGCTTTGCAGCATCCGAAGCTTCGTCCTCTGCCGGTGTCTCCACCGATACGGTCTCCTCGGCCGTCGTCGTTTCCGGCTCAGCTACCGCTTCATCCGATACAGCTTCCTCCGCACAAGTCTCTGCCTCTACAGTCTCCTCGGTCTCTTCCTCCGAGAACTCTTCCTCATTTTCCTGAAGGATCTCACGGATTCGTGTCGCTGACTCTGCAACGGTCTTTCCCATCGCCTGGGCTGCAAGGCCAACCTCGCTGAGGACCTCCTCGCCCTTCGGACCAACCGCTTCCTTCACCTTATCCATAGCCTGCTTCGACCCGTGCTGGATGGTGGTATATGCGCGGTTTGCAGCCTGCTTGAAGGTCTCTGCTGCATCGTCCACACCCGTCACATCATTCTGCGTGTCATCGCCTTCCTCTTCTCCGGCAGGCTCGAGCTCGATGTCCGTCTCTTCGTAGTCAAAGTCCTCTTCCAGCTTGTTCAGATAGCTGTACACTCCGTATGCTGCAGCACCCAGAACCGCTGCCCCTGCCACCAGTTTGCTAAATTTCTTCATTACTACCCTCCATACGGCAGCGCTGCTGCCACCATTGTCAATCACTGTTCCAAACAGTGTAACCCAGTCGCGGGCAAAAAGAAAGTGGGCAGATATAATTCACAGAGCCTCGCGTGTCTCCCGCCAGCCAGCGATGAATACCGACAGCGAGCGTCCGCAGGCATTGTGTCTCACTGCATGATATGGTAACATTCTCATATAGACCAAACCAGTCAACAGCCTGCAATGCCCGTAAATTGCCCCTGCGGAAGGAGAAGGTATCCATCTATGAAATCCATGAATGAGAAATTCTATGACCTGAAAAAGGAAAAGCAGGACCGGATGATGAATGCCGGGCTGCGCATTTTTTCCTCCAATGGCTACCATCACGCCAGCACCGATGACATCGTCAAGGAGGCCCAGATCAGCAAGGGGCTTTTGTTCCATTACTTTGGCAGTAAGGCCGGCTACTATGGATTTCTCTACAGTTACCTCTCCCGCTTTGTCATTCTGGAGCTGCGCAGCTCCATCCGCAGTAAGGGTCTGGATTTCTGGGATCTGCAAAGAGAGATCCTCGAGACAGAAACCCGCATCATGGAGCAGTATCCGGCGGTGTTCCTCTTTTTTGAATCGGTAAAGATGGAAACCGACAGCGAGGCACTCGCCTCCTTAGAGGAGCTCGACACCACGGTACCGGATGTCTACGATGCCATGTACGAGCAGTGCAGCTTAGAGCAGTGGCCGCGGATTCAGAATCCCGCGGAGCTGATCCGCATCATCCGCTACGTAGAAACCGGACTTATGCGGGAGCTTTTGTGCGACCGCTCCACACCGCTGTCCATGTATCACGACAAGGCACAGCGCTATCTGGATTCCCTAAAGGCTCTGACAAAATAAACCGCTCGACAATTGCAATCGTGCACAAGTATGCCGTTTATAAAATAGTTTCTGCTAACCTATTCACGGTGAAATGCGGCAAACGATGTACTAACACCCACGATCTTAAACACTGTCGAATGTGAATAGGTGACATTCTCGTTGTGTGCGAACAGAATGGTTCCCGAAACCGGTGCTGTAATCTCCGCCAAGAGCGACGCATCCAGCGTGCTGTCCACCTGGGCCAGGACCTGCCCCTTCTTCACCAAATCGCCTGGCCTAACATACGCATGGAAAAAGCCCGCCTTCGGCGAGCGGACCGTAACCAGGTCTTCATCCTCCGCAATTCGCGATTCGACGGGTGAAAACGAGCTGTACTTCGCTTCCGCTTCCACGTCCAGCCCGGTGATTAACCCCGTCTGCGCCATGAAATACAAAATGGAAGAGATGGCTTCATGGCTGCTTTGCCGGTCCACCGTCTCGGTGTTGGTGGTGTACAGCGAGAACGCATCGGTCTCCCAGATCTGCCAGTTATAATTCAGTGTTGTCGTATCAAACGGTCTTGGCTGGCGCACCATCACGTAGGGAAGCCCGAACTTGCGCGCCAGATCCGTATTTTCAAATCCCGTCTTCATCATCCGGATGTGGGGCAGAAAGGAACCCTTCATATAAAAGGAGGCGAACTGAATTCCCACCTTGTACTCCCGGATCCCTTCGAAAATTCCAGCCGCGATCCGCTGCGTTGTCTCTCCCGCATCGTACCCGGGGAACATGCGGTTGATGTCCGTGTTATCGATGGACCAGAACCGTTTTTTGATGTTGATGGAGGCCGGATTTGCGCAGGGAATTACCAGAATTTCCTTCCCGGCGGCCAGTCGGCCTTCCGCTTCTAACTCCTTTAAACGTGCCACCAGATGCGCCGCCGTATACAGCTGCTGGTATTCGTTTCCCCGAAGGCTTCCCACGATGCAAAGCGCCTTCTCTCCGCTTCCAAACCGAAAACCCTCTACTTTAAAATCATCCCGATACAGGGAATGAAAGGAATACATCGTTATCTTTTCCATCTTCGCCCCCTACTGTCTCAGAATTCTTCCCATCAAGGACCCAACCTGCACCACCGGATACTCTCTGGTGGTGAACAGCAGTCCCTCATGCTCTGCTCTAACAACGCACAGCTCTTCTCCGGACAGAGGATCCACCAGTGTCCCCAGGCGTGTTCCCACCTGCACACGTCTTCCAACCTCCAGCTCCTTGATAAAAATTCCGGATACCGGCGCATTCAGAAAGTCTACCCCGTCCGGTTGGTTGGAAACCAGCGGCTTTCGAACCTCACAGTCACTTCCCTGCCAGATTCCCAGCTTCTTCATTGTGTGAAAAATACCGTCCACCAGCTGCACGCCGTACTCTCTGGTGATGCGCATTCCCACCCCCATTTCCACCACCAGTGTCGGGGTTCCGCGGCTGTTGAGACTGTAGGCCAGCGTCGATTCCAAAACGGTGGCATTCTGATGTACCCAGACGAAGTCTACGTTCATCATGGCTGCGTATGGCAGCAGCGTTTTCTCATGCAGCACATTGATGCGAATCTGCGGAATCTCCGTCAGAAAGATATTACTGGCGTGAATGTCAACAACCAGATCGGATCCGCACAAGTCCGTGAGGATTTCATCGGCGATGTGCTCATTCATATCGCCTTCCTCCGATCCCGGGAAAATCCGGTTCATATCAAGATCAAAACCGGGAAGCCCGCGGCTGATGGTATCAATGCCCAGCGGATTCATTGCCGGATAAATGTCCACAATTCCGGTCAGCTTCTCTGGTGCCTCCTTCAGGCGCCTTGCAAGCTCGTAGGCCACAAACTGTCCCTCCAGCTCATCACCGTGAACGCCGGTGACAATAGAAATCCGCCGGCCCCCTTCCCGGCCCAGCCGGTTTTTGCGGATCATCAGGTTCTCGCAAACCGGAAGCTCCACACTTGTAATGGTTTCAATCATATTCTTCTATTCTCCAATCGTTATCACTCAACCGGTATTACCGCAGCCTCCACCAAGAGCTCCTGATGCGCTGCACCCCGGAACACGCCCTGACTGATTTTGCAGTCCGCAAAGTCTCTTCCGGACCCGATTTTCACATGGGAGTGTGCCACTGCGCAATCATTGGTCGGATCCAGGCCGTACCAGTATCCGCCCAGCGCAATTTCAATCCAGGCATGGCTTTGCCCTTCGCCCTCCAGCATTCCGGTGACATACCTCGCCGGTATTCCGAAAAGGCGCACCAGTGCAAGAAAGATCTGCGCGTAATCCTGGCAGACACCGGCCCCGCGTTCCAATGCCTGCTCTGCCGTTGTGGTCACGTCTGTTGCCGCCTTCTGGTAGGTGAAATCCGCATGCAGCCGGTGCATCAAAAAGACGGCAAAGGCCGCTGCACTGTTCACATCCTGCCCGTCATAGGCAATCAAACACTCCCTGGTCGCGGCATGTTTTGCCGAAGACATACAGCGATCGCTTTGGCAATCACTCACCGGCAGAGCACGCCGCCGGAATTCCTGCCCAATTTTCTCATAATAGGCAAGGATTCTTGCCCCCGGCCTTGTGAGTGCTGTCGGATAACGGTATATCCCGAGCTTGTCCGGATTCACAGCCTCTTCGGGGCATAACGACATTCCTTCCGGCAGTGAAAGGACTGCCCAAGTGCCTTCCTTCTGCGAACCGAGATCCGCGAAAACCTCTTCGAAAAGAGCTTCGCCCTCGACCAGAACGCGGAACCTCTCATGAGGATCCCTCAGCACACCAAGAAGCTCCCGGTTACCAAAGGAATCACTGGATTCCCAGTGACACCCTTCCGGAAGCAATGTGGTTTTTCTATGAATAATTGTCTGGCGCAGGTTCGTTTCCGGCAGGCACTTCAGCGTATAATGATGGTCCTGCACCTTCCCATCGAAAGAGAGCTCCATTCGGTACCGAAAACGAACCTGCCGTCCCTGCGTGCAGTGCTCTTCCCTCACAGACTCTCAACGGCACGGATGATGCCGTTGTAGTCCGGCTCCGGGAGAGAGGCATCCATCAGCATCTTCTCCAGATTCTCCGGGTCATACGGAAGTCCGGACCTTTTGAGTCTTGCGGATAGCCGCATGACAAACCGGCGGATTTCATCCCGCCCCACGCGTAGTCTTGCGTACAGATCCACCCGCTCAATGCGACGGCCGGTAACCAGAATATCCCGCACCTGCACATCGTCAATAGAATCGTCCGCGCTTCCCCAGAAGGCCACAATGTTATCCATCACCTTCTGCAGCTCCATCATCGGCGAATCCGAAACCGCTGCCTTTTGCATCTCATAGGAGGCCAGCTGCACATAGCACAGCGTCTCCGTGCCAAGCATCTCCCGCAGCACAATGGCGTTGTCGTAGGCTCTTGAGAGATTGCTGGCGATGGAGTCCATATTTTCCCTGCTGTAGCAGTAGCTGCGTAGGAAGTCCTCCTTCCCGGTATAAATGTCAGGAATCTCCAGCCTTGCGCAGAACTCCTCATGAATGTCCAGTTCTCCGTCGATCATCCGGTCATAATACTGTGAAAAAAAGCGGATCGTTGTGTACACGCGCTCCGTGTAACGTCCCAGCCAGAGAATGCTGTCCTTTTGTTCTAACGAGATAATACCCATGTGTCTTTAAAACCTCCTCCCTGGGATGAATTCACAATAAAGGAATCCGGATTCGTGGAATACCTGGTAAGACCGCTCTTCCAGACTCTAGCCTGATCGCTCAACAGTACAAACGCGCGCAGGTCCGCCTTTCTCGGCACCATGCCGCTCTTGTCCATAATGTCAATGTCCTGGAAATCGATGACCTCCTGTGCGATGAAGCGTCTCGGCTCCTTTCGAAGAAGCGCGATGAAATCCTCCTTCTCCTTCGCCGTCATCTTATTGGCAAAAACAACGCCATACCCTCCAGCCTCGGCCACGTCCTTGAGCACCAACCGGTCGAAGTGCTCCAGCACGAACTTCATGTCGCCTTCGTAATACGGAAGGTAAGTCGGGGCATTTTTGAGGATTGCCTCCTCTCCCAGATAGTACTGAATCATCTTCGGCACAAAATAATAGATGCCCTTGTCGTCCGCCACACCGTTCCCCGGCGCATTCATGATGGCAACATTCCCCTTTTTGTACACGTCATAAATGTGAGGAATGCCAATCAGGGACTCCGGGTTGAAGTTCAGCGGATCCAAAAACTCCGTGGAAATGCGGGAATACACCACACCGACTCTTTGTTTCCTGCCGGAATAATCGATAAAGTAAAGGTAATCGTCCTCCGCGCGCAGTTCATGCCCGTTCACCAGGACTGCTCCCGTCTGTTCCGCAAGGTAGGAATGCTCAAAATAAGCCGCATTATAACGTCCCGGCGTCAGAATCACCGGAATGCCGCCGGTGGAAACGTAGTCCATTACCTGCCGAAGAAGTTTTGGATAATCGCGGTTATCTGCAATCGGCACGTCATGGAAGGTTTCCGGCGACGCTTTGCGCTCCAGGCTTCTGGCCATCAGAGGGTAGGATGCTCCCGAAGGAACGCGCAGATTGTCCTCCAGAATGTACCACTCATTGTCCTTACCCAGCACCAGATCAATCCCGGCAATGTGCGTGCTCACGGATTTAGGCGGTGTGACATCCTCGCACTGCGCCATATATCCACTGCCGGCATACACAAACTCCTCCGGTACAACGCCGTCCCGGATGATCTTCTTGTCGTGATAGATGTCCTGAATAAACAGGTTCAGTGCTGTCACACGCTGAGTCAGACCGCGTTCGAGATAATCAAATTCCTTTTTCTCGATGACACGCGGAATGGGATCGAACGGAAACAGCTGCTCATGAAAGGTATGATTCTTGTAAATGCCGAATTTCACACCATAGCGCGCGAGCAGCTCATTGATGCTCTCCTTCCGGCTTAGCAGCTGCAGATTCGTATAATCCATACTCAAATCCTCCCTCATCATTCACACATCTTCGTAACCGTTTATTGTGTTGTGCGTTGACGAATTCAATAAAAAAAGGACGTACAGATTTTACTCTGTACATCCTTGTACGCTTTCGTTATTCATCAGCATGCCGCACCCAATACCGCCGCTGCCGTTCACTTCTGAATGAAACTGTCTTAAATGAAATGAAACTGTTTTGACTTCTGCCATTATGACGCACTTTTTTTAAGCTGTCAAACGGTTGCTACAGACCAGGAGTCATACAGAGAATCTTTCTTCTTTCATATTGCTGCCAGCGTCAGTTTTCACCAAACTTCTCAATCAGCTGCTGAATTTCCGTTTCTCCGTCTCCGGTATAGATGTAGCTGAAGGTGTACCCTCCCTGTTCCCATGTTGCATAGGTCATTTCGGACTCCGTATTATCGAACGTATGGAAGGTAACTTCCACCTGATCCACCTGTCTGGTATCCGTCACGACACCTCCATAAATGCCGCTGATATCCCCGCTTCCGTATTGGATGCGGTATTCGGATCCGTCGGCATAATCAACCTGCCCAACGGACGGATAGTCATCCGTCACAATAACGATATAGCCTTGCACCTCTTTATCCAGAACAGGAACGGTAAAGTCCAGATACCCCTTCATTTCTTCCGCAGAGCCAACCTCAATGAGCGGATTGGCCGTCTGCACCATCTCCGGATTAGGCTTCCTGCTGCCGGCGTTATGAAAGACCGTAACCGTTCCTATGACTGCAATAACACAGGCGCAGGCAGCCAGACTGCACCAACGAATCAAGGTATGGGAGGTCTTTTTCTTTTTGTAATGCAGCGCCTCCATAATATAACGGTCATCAATCCGATTCATTGCATCCGCAAAGAGCTTTGCATTCATATGTAAGCCTCCTTCTCTTTCAGAAAGTTTTTCAGTTTCTCGCGAAGTCTGGTGAGCCGAACAGTTACTGTCTTTTCCGTCACCCCCACATACGCTCCTACATCCCTGCAGCTCTCACCAAACCAATACCGCCGCAGGAAAATAACGCGGTTTTCCTCGGAAAGGGTGTCCAGAAATTGCTCCAGATATGTAGCCAATTCCTGCTCTTCCATATGGGCTTCTACCCTGTTCGTATCAGCCAGCGTCTCTTCCATTTCCTCCAGTGCAACGCATTGCCGTCTGTCTCTTTTTTGTGCGGTACTGCCATAGTATTTTTTCAGAGACAGGTTACGAACAATTTTGCAGACATATGTTGCCAGCGAGAATGGATTTTCCGGGGGAATTTTATACCACGTCCCCAGATAAGAATCATTTACGCACTCTTCCGCGTCTTCCCGATCCTGCAGGATATTATAGGAAAGCTTATAAAACAGCTTTCCATACTTGTTCTCCAGCTCATGAATTCCCTGCTCGTCCCGGTTGAAAAAAAGCTCTATTATTTTTGCATCCTCAAGCATGTTGTTTTCATTCCTTTGTCGTGATAGGATGGCCATCCTTTATCATCGGTTTCACCTATATACTACCCATTCATCCACAGATACTACAGGATGGCGCAAAAAAAGTGATGGTCCTATAAACCATCACTCTGAATAACTTACTCTTGGGACGCCGCAATTGGTCAGAGGTGCTCTCGCCTTACACGGAAGGAATGTCGATCCCCCGTTCCCGCAGCATATCCTCTGCTGCCTGAACTGCCTCATATACCATGGCATCGCAGTGCGGCTTCTTTTCGCCTGCGCTCTTTACCTCTGCAGATAGAAGCTCCTTACACTGGGTACGTCCTTCATGCAGGTCACTGATTCGGTGAATGAACTCCACCGCATCCTTTGGCTCCCCGACGCCATAAAGTCCCAGCACCATCAAACCGCCGGTGATTGCTCCGCAGGTCATCCCGGCCCGCATGCCGGCGCCAAAATTCTGCGTAATGGCGTTGGCCTGCTCCTTAGTCAGTCCCATCTTCTCCGCAAATGGAATAAAAACGCCTTGGGCACAGTTGTAATGTACCGAAGGATCATCTCTTAATTCGCGGCTGCGCCGCATCATCTCGCTCATATCTACCTCTCTTCCGTTTGTATCTGTTTCGCAGCTGGCGTTTTTCATCTCCAAGCCTCCGACAACGCTTCCATTCCCCTTTGTATGTCTTGCTCCGACAGGGCTGCATATCCCAGAAGGATTCTGGCCGGCTGCTTACGATTGTCCCCATTCACCTGATCGCTCGCCCCGGAGTCCCCCAGCCGCTGCTCTTCCATAGGATATACCCGGATTCCACGTTCTCTTGCCTTTGCAGTCAGCAGCTGTTCCCACTGTGCAGCTGTATTCCCGTTCTTGGGCTCTTGCTCCAGAACAAGGTGCAGTCCTGCTCCCTGCCCGGTAATGCGGAACTGTCTCTCCAAGGGCACAAGCAACTCCGTCATTCTATCATGCTTGGCCTTATACCGATTGCGCATCCGGTTCAGGTACCGTTCAAAATAACCGTCCCGGATGAATTCATTCAAAATGGCCTGATCCAGCCGCGGCACCGTGCAGGAAAGAAAACCGGCACGCCGCTCGAAGGACGGCAAAAGCCGCTTTGGCAAAATCAAGTAGCTGACACGAATGGCCGGCGCAATGGACTTGGAAAATGTCCCGATATAGATTACTTGACCGTTTTGGTCAGTGGACTGCAGGGATGGCACCGGCCGCCCGCGGTACTTAAATTCCGAATCATAATCATCCTCAATGATGTATCGATTCTCCCCGGAACGTGCCCAAGCCAAAAGCTCTGCCCTTCGCGGATACGGCATTACAACACCCGTTGGAAACTGTCTTGCCGGCATCGTATACACCAGCCGGCAGCCAGAGGCCTCCAGACTCTTTCCGTCGCCTCTTACCACAATCCCGCCGGCATCACTTTCCACCTCTGCGATTTTATACCCTTCCGCCTGCAAAACCTGCGCAGCACGCAGGTAGGTATACCGCTCCATTGCAATCCGCATCCCACCCTCGCCATCGCCGCGAAGAAGAATGGCCAGCACCATCAAAAGGTAATCGTTTCCGGCTCCGATGATGATCTGCTCCGGCTCGCACACGCACCCCCGAGACAGATGCAGGTAATGTGCGATAGTTGCACGAAGCCCCGGATCGCCCTTGGGATCTCCTCGCCGGAACAGATCTGAACGATCTCCGGTCAGAATTCCGCGGAGAATCCGCCGCCAGGTCGCATAAGGGAACATCGACATATCGATCGTGCGGGGAGAAAAGTCGATCCATCCGTCTTCTTCAGGATCGTCTTCTCCGAGACTGGCCTCTGCAGGGCTGCCCTCTTTTATCTCCGTTGCCAGCCCCTCCCGCTTGTCATCCCCCATGGTCTCTGAGAGCTCTTTTCCATATTCCTGTATCACCGCAGGAATATTGGAAATTTCGCTGACATACGCTCCGCTCCCTCTTCGGATCACGAGGTACCCTTCCTCCTCCAGCTGCGCATACGCAAGCTCTGCCGTCGTCCGTGCGATTTGCAGATTGGCGGCCAGCTGCCGGGTAGCAGGAAGCTTTTCTCCGGCGGCAAGGCGTCCGGTACGAATTTCATCCCGGATGTATTCATAGATTTGCTGGTACAGGTGACGCCCGTCACCCGGTGTTAAAGGGAAACTAAGATCCATATTTTTTGAAAAGGCTCCCTCCGGAAGCCCGGAAGAAGCCTTTTATTACTGAACACTCAGTGCATCGTTTGTAAAATAACCAGCCTGATACTAAAGGGCCCGTTATTTGTAGATGGATGTACTATCACTTCGGCAGCTTAAACGAACTCTTCAAGGAAACGATGCGGTTGAACACCGGCAATCCCTCTCTGGAATCCTTGCTGTCTGCACAGAAAAATCCGTTGCGGACAAACTGGAACCGGTCGAACGCCTTTGCATCCTTCAGCGCCGGCTCGCACCATGCCTCCAGCTGCGTCAGGCTGTTGGGATTCAGATTCAAAGAGCCATCCTCATTATAAACGCCCTTCTCCTCATCAATGATGTTCTCATACAGCCGCACGGGAAGCTTCACCGCATCCTGCGCGTTTACCCAGTGAATGGTGCCCTTCACCTTCCGTCCCTCAAAGCCGCTGCCGGACTTCGTCTCCGGATCGTAGGTAGCATGTACCACGGTCACATTGCCATTCTCATCGGTTTCATAGGAAACACACTTCACAAAGTACGCATACATAAGGCGCACCTCGTTTCCGGGATACAATCTCTTGTACTTCGGCACCGGCTCTGCCATGAAGTCATCTGCTTCAATCCACAGCTCACGGGAGAACGTAATGGTCCGGCTTCCCAGTGCCTCATTTTCCAGGTTGTTGGGTGCCTCCAGTTCCTCGCTCTGCCCTTCCGGATAATTGTCAATGACAAGCTTCAGCGGATGAAGAACCGCCAGCATGCGGCTGCAGGCAGGCTTTAAATCCTCGCGAATACAATATTCCAGTGCCGCCATCTCGTTGACCGCCTGGCTCTTGGACACACCCGCCATGTCAACAAATTTCTTGATGGACGAAGGCGTGTAGCCTCTGCGGCGAAGGCCGGAAATGGAAACCAGTCTGGGATCGTCCCAGCCATCCACAATGCCTTCCTCCACCAGCTTTTTGATGTAGCGCTTGCCGGTAACCACATTCTTGAGATAGAGC
This sequence comes from bacterium, assembly GCA_963658695.1. Taxonomy (GTDB): domain Bacteria; phylum Bacillota; class Clostridia; order Lachnospirales; family Lachnospiraceae; genus CAG-791. The sequence goes on along the minus strand of CAVKRN010000025.1, from coordinate 10,134 downwards.
TTGGCGAACTCGATCTGGCGCGGCGGCTGCTCAAACTCCGCCTCACGTACCACCCAGTCATACAAGGGCCGGTGATCCTCGAACTCCAGCGTACAGATCGAATGGGTAATTCCCTCAATTGCATCCTCAATGGGATGGGCAAAGTCATACATGGGATAAATACACCACTTATCGCCCGTGTTCTGGTGCGAAAGATGAGCCACCCGGTAAATGATCGGATCCCGCATGTTGATGTTGGAGGCAGCCATGTCTATTTTAGCCCGAAGCGTCTTCTCGCCGTCCGCAAATGCGCCGTCCTTCATCTGCTCAAACAGGCGAAGGTTCTCTTCCACCGGTCGCTCACGATTCGGATCCTCCTTACCGGGCTCCGTCAGTGTACCGCGGTATTCACGCATCTGCTCCGCCGTAAGATCGGACACATACGCCTTTCCCTTGCGGATCAGCTTCACGGCGATCTCATACATCTGGTCAAAATAGTTGCTGGCAAAGAACAGACGATCCTCATAATCAGCTCCCAGCCATGCCACATCCTCCTTGATCGACTCCACGAATTCCGACTTTTCCTTGGTCGGATTCGTATCATCAAAGCGAAGGTTGAACTTGCCGCCGTACTCCTTGGCAAGTCCATAGTTCAGAAGAATGCTCTTTGCATGTCCGATGTGCAGATAGCCGTTGGGTTCCGGAGGAAAGCGGGTCTGCACGTGGTCATACCGCCCCTCTGCCAGATCCTTGTCAATCTCCAGCTCAATGAAGTTCTTGTTCTCGCCGTTGAGAGAATCCATCCGTTCGGATCCATCCTCTGTGCGCTTGATGTCATCTGTACTCATATCTTCCCCATTACTTCTCATTTACGCTGTAGTTCGGCGCTTCCTTTGTGATCTGAATGTCGTGCGGGTGGTTCTCACGCAGCGAAGCGTTGGAAATCTTGACAAACTTTCCGTTCTCCTGCAGCTCCTTGATCGTGTGTGAGCCGGTAAGTCCCATACCGGAGCGAATGCCGCCCATCAGCTGGAATACCGTATCCTCGACCAGGCCCTTGTATGCAACACGTCCCTCGACGCCTTCCGGCACGAGCTTCTTGGCATTCTCCTGGAAATAACGATCCTTGGAGCCATTCTCCATAGCAGAAATGGATCCCATGCCGCGGTAAACCTTGTAGGTTCTGCCCTGGAAGAGCTCTGTTGCTCCCGGAGACTCCTCGCATCCTGCAAAGATGGAGCCCATCATGCAAAGATTTCCGCCGGCAGCCAGTGCCTTCACCATATCGCCGGAATACTTGATACCGCCGTCGGCGATGACCGGAATATCATACTTTTTAGCCGCCTCATAGGCATTCATGATTGCGGTAACCTGCGGAACACCGCAGCCGGTAACGACACGGGTGGTGCAGATTGAGCCAGGTCCGATACCTACCTTGACCGCATCTGCGCCGGCCTTAATCAGGTCCTCTGCGCCTTCAGCAGTAGCAATGTTACCCGCAATTACATCCAGCTCCGGATACGCATCCTTAATCATGCGAAGACACCGCAGAACATTCTCCGAATGTCCATGGGACGAATCCAGAACAATGCAGTCAACCTTCGCCTTTACCAGTGCATCTACGCGGTCCAGAACATTTGCCGTAATGCCGACAGCCGCGCCGCACAAGAGTCTTCCCATGGAATCCTTGGCAGAAAGCGGATATTTGATGGTCTTTTCAATATCCTTGATGGTGATCAAACCGACCAGATTGTAATTGTCATCGACGATCGGGAGCTTCTCCTTCTTAGAGGCAGCCAGGATCTTCTTGGCCTCCTCCAGCGTGATTCCCTCGTGTGCGGTAACCAGGTTCTCCGACGTCATGACCTCACTGATCTTCTTGGTATAATCGGTTTCAAACTTCAGGTCACGGTTGGTAATGATGCCGACCAGCTTCTTGCCCTCGGTAATCGGGACGCCGCTGATGCGGAACTTGCGCATCAGATCCTCTGCGTCTGCCAGTGTATGATCCGCAGAAAGATAGAAGGGATCGGCAATGACGCCGTTCTCCGAACGCTTTACCTTATCAACCTGATCTGCCTGGTCCTGGATGGACATGTTCTTGTGGATAATACCGATACCACCCTGTCTAGCCATCGCAATTGCCATGCGGTCCTCAGTAACTGTGTCCATTCCGGCACTCATCATAGGAATGTTCAGTCGGATCTTCTTCGTAAGGTTGGTGCTGACATCAACCTGATTCGGCACAACGGTCGAATACGAAGGAACCAACAGGACATCGTCAAATGTGATTGCATCTCCGATAATAGTTGCCATATTCTCTCCTTCCCTGTTCTCATGCACATTTTTACAAATGCTTTTTGAATTGTTGCGATATAAGAAACAGGACACGCACCTTTCGATACGTATCCTGCTTATTATCCTTTTGTCCAGTTATGCCATATAGACCTTACGGGGTGCGAACATCTTCACCGCATTCAGGAGGCGCTTTCCGTCCTCATCCGCAAGATCCAGCACAATCTTCTGATTCCCTTCCAGAAAACACCAGTAGGTGGTATCCTTTCTGGCCTCATCGTGGGTGGAATAATCCGATTCCTTCACGTTCTGGCGACCACGGTAGCTGTCCAGCTCATGGGAACCGATCGGAGCAAGAATCTCCAGCTTGTCCAGATCGTACTGAGCCATCGCCTTTCTGCGCTCCTTGTTCAGAATCTTCGCCACGCGAAGCTCGCGATCCACCAAAGAATACTCGTAATCAATGTTGCTGTTCATGGAGGCAAAATAAGCGCCCACAATCGCCGCAACGCCAATTGCCAGCGGAATCAGTGCCCACAGGCCAATGATGTTCATCAGCGCCAGACCGGCCATCAAAAATACAACCGCTGCTGCCACACACAGCCCCTTTGCAAGACCCATAAGTCCGTTCTTTTTGCGGGGGACCACCACTTCAATGATTCCAAGCTCCATGCATACACCTCAACATCCGAGAATAGTTTACGATATCTTATTACTTTTCATATAAATATTCAAGAAACAGCTTGCAGGTTTCCGGATGCTCTGTGTTCGCAATAATGCCGAACACGCATGCCGTGCTGTCATAGTTCCCGTTCTTCTGAATATAAGGTGCATCATTGCACCAGATCCCGACTGCTACCGGCTCCTCCATCTGCTCCGGATCCGGCAGGGTAAAGTTGTCCAGACTCTCCCAGAGTTCTGCCTCGTTCTGGCTCGCCTTTGACTTCTCATCATAATCTTCCGCATTTGCCGCCTCGGAATCCTCTTCGCTCACGTCATCATTGGCCTCCTGCTGCCGTTTGGCCTCTGCCTGGTCAATGTAGAAGATGCGGTCCTGGTATTGCGCCAGCGTTTCGTCATCTAAAACCGTCGTCAGATCCAGAAATTCTCCGTTGTACGCATAATGCCGGAAATACCATGCATCCATGACTGCTGTATCAATCTGCCCGGCTGCTGTCTCCGCCATAATCTTCTGCACCGAGTAGATATCGTACTGGGATGAGGAATTATCTCCCGGCGTCAGCGATTGCATAAGATCCGCAAATACGTCCTCTTTCGAGGAATCCAACCCGGCATAATCCAGAAATTCCGCCTCCATCGTTTCCTGCTGATTGTCCTGAATCGATGCATTCAGAAACAGCGTTCCGAACGCGTACGGCTTATAAGTTACATAATGATAGATCAGTGAAATCACAATGGCTGCCACCGCCAGAACCACGATGGTCGGAATCTTCTCGTATTCCCAGAACCAGGCCAGGTGCGCCTTGACGCCCTTCCCCTTCAGCTTCCCCCTCTGCTCACGAATTTCATCCTGTATTGCCATATATATTTTCCTCCTGCTGCTATGCCAAACTTCTGTGTAGTGTAGTATAAGCGATTCACTGTCAAATCATTCGTGAATTTTTTATGAAAGTCTGCAAACAAAACCAGCAGACAGACCTTTCGTCCCCGGAAGGCCTGTCTGCTGCCATTATCTAAAGAAACGCTGATTGCAGCATCTCCCTAAGCTATATTGCCGTTTCTGTTACAGCTGTGTATCTACAAAGATCGCATAGATGGCGCGGATTGCTCTTTCATAATCCGAATTTTCCACACCGATGATGATATTCAGCTCCGAAGAGCCCTGATCAATCATGCGAACATTGACGTGTGCATGGGCCAGTGCCGAGAAAATACGACCGGAAGTCCCTCTTTGTGCCTTCATTCCCCGACCGACGACCGCGATCAGCGCCAGATCCGACTCAATTTCAATGGTATCCGGATCCGCCAACCGGTGAATTTCCGAAACCACCTGCTGCTCCTTGTCCATAAACTCGCTTTCGTGGACCACGACGGTCATGGTGTCGATACCGGAGGGCATGTGTTCAATGGAAATACCATTGTCTTCAAAGGCCTGCAGTACACGGCGGCAGAACCCAACCTCCGTATTCATCATATCCTTAGCCACCAGGACGGCGCAGAAATCCTTTTTGCCGGCAACGCCCGTGATAGTGTATCCGGATCTTTGGCAGGTGCTCTCTACAATCCAGGTGCCCTCATCCTCCGGCTTGTTGGTATTTTTGATATTGATCGGAATTCCCTCACGTCGAACCGGGAAAATGGCATCCTCATGAAGAACTCCGGCTCCCATGTAGGAAAGCTCACGAAGCTCACGGTAGGTAATGTTGCGGATGGATGCCGGATTATCGACAATGCGCGGATCCGCCACCAAAAATCCCGAAACATCGGTCCAGTTCTCGTAAACGCCCACGTGGCAGGCGCCGGCAACGATGGAGCCGGTAATATCAGAACCGCCGCGAGAGAAGGTTTTCACCCTTCCGTTGACATCGCATCCGTAAAAGCCCGGAATCACGGCGTGCTCCAGAGACAGAAGCCGCTCACTGGTCATCTTCCTCGTTTTTTCTTCATCGAGCTGTCCTTCCTCGTCAAAGAAAATAATTTCCGCTGCATCTACAAAGGTATAGCCCAGGTATTCTGCCATCACCTTACCGTTGAGATACTCACCGCGGGAAGCCGTGTAATCACGATTCGGCTCTGTCAAAAGTGCCTGTTCCATCGCAGCAAACTCTTCCTCCAGTGAGAAAGAAAGCCCCAATCCCTGAATAATCTCATTGTAGCGGCTCTGCAGCTCGCGGAAGGGATCCGTAAAATCCTCCTTGCTGCTGGCAAGCTCATAGCAGCGATACAAAAGATCCGTCACCTTCGTATCTCCGGAAAACCGCTTTCCCGGTGCAGACGGGACCACATAGATGCGATCCTTGTCGGCACGAATGATGTCACCGACCTTCTGAAACTGATGCGCATCCGCCAGCGAGCTTCCGCCGAATTTTACAACCTTTTTCATAACTCTCCTCTTACATCTTATGCCTTTATAACACAGAACTGATTTCAGATTGCCAGATGCAACTGTGCGTCTGATCTGCAGCCTCTTCTGCAAAAGGCACCTTCCTTTTACATGTGTTTTTATGCGCTCAGCACACGGATGCTCTTTTTCAGTGACGGAAGCTGCGCCGCCTTTTCCTCAAACTCTGCCTCCGTAATCTCCGGAGTCACAAAAGCAAATTCTTCCGGGAGCGCTTCATTGACCACGATGCGAATGTCGCTGCCGAAGAGTCCTGTCGCCTTGACCAGATCCTCCTTGCCGATTCGGACAAAATAACGATCCTTCCATTCCTTCGGATCCAGAAGATCTGCATCCTGATTGGTCAGCCCGATGTTGATGCTGCTACCAATGCTGCGGGCACACTCTACTACATCCGAAACCACGGCGCTGGCCGTGGGAAGCTTTCCTGCACCGCTTCCGTAAAACATCAGATCACCGACCATATTTCCGTGCACTAGGATGCCGTTGTACACATCACTTACGCCGTACAGCGGGTGATTCTCCGGTACAACATAGGGCGCTGTGCGCACATACACCTTTCCGGTCTCCGGATCATGATGGCAAACGCCCAGGAGCTTAATGGCACTGTGCAAATGTCTTGCATAGCCAAAGTCATCCGTATCAATCTTGGTAATGCCCTCGCACGGAACCTGCTCAAACTTGACATTGCCGCCGGTAACAAGCGAAGCCAGGATCGCAATCTTGCGGCAGGGGTCGTATCCTTCAATGTCTGCTTCCGGATTGCGCTCTGCGTATCCATTATCCTGTGCCTGCTTTAATGCCACATCAAATGCAAGTCCCTCCTGCTCCATCTTCGTTAAGATGTAGTTGGTGGTTCCGTTCAGGATACCCATGATGGATGTAATGAATTCCTGAGAGAACGATGTGCGCAGGGGGCGCAGAATCGGAATTCCGCCGCCGACACTGGCTTCAAACAAATAGCTGCAGTTATGTTCCTTGGCTGTTACCGCAAGCGTGCCGCCCAGTGCATCTACCAGTTCCTTATTGGATGTGCATACACTGATTCCCTTTTCCAGCGCCTTTTTCGAAAAGGTAAACGCAGGTTCCTTTCCTCCCATGGTTTCACAGATCACGCGGATTTCCGGGTCATTCAGAATGATGTCAAAATCGTGTACCACGCGGTCCCCATAGGGTGAATCCGGAAAATCACGAAGATCCAGAATGTACTTGACATGGATGCCTTCCGGGCAGTCACGGAGAATCTCCTTCTGGTTCTTGTCAATCACCTCGGCAACGCCGCTTCCCACTGTACCAAAGCCTAGTATTGCGATTTCAATCATGTTCATCCTCCATTTCCGCTCTGCAGCGGTTTGCTGTACTGATTCTTTTCTGTTATGTCTGCGGAAGTCCCGCAATCTTCATGCGATGTACTCCCGAAAGCCCTTCCAGCTGTGCCAGAAGTGCACTGATATCATCGCTGTCCTCCAGCACCTGAATGCTGATGCTGACCGTTGCCATGCCTCCGATGGGAATGGACTGATGGATCGTCAGGATGTTGGCACGAAGCTTTGCAATGACATGCAGAATGTCGGAAAGTACTCCGGTTTCATCGCTGATTTCCAGAGACAGCGTAACGGTCATTCCCACCATACTGCTGTGAAACTCTTCGATATCGTCTTTGAACTTGTAGTAGGAGCTGCGACTGATTCCCAGCAAATCCACCGCCTCCTGCACCGTTTTCACTTTCCCGGTGGATAGGAGCCGATTGACTTCCACCACCTTCTGCAGCGTCTCCGGGACTGCGCGTTTGCGAATCAGATAGAGATCCGTCTGGTTATGCAAATTCATCACACCTCTTCTTTCCCGCATGAATTGTACGCTTCTGGCGGACATTTGTACGCCAACGTTGGATATCCTAGCACTACCGGCATGCCAATGCAAGGACAACTTTACTTCACCTCTGTAAAATGTTACCATGATGAATTATAAGCAGATTCAAATTCACAGGATTTGCATTGCAGGTTTGGGGGATACATAATGAATAAGAAAATACACACCGAAGCAGTTGACCAGCTTTTTGATGGTATTCTGGCGCTGAAGGATAAAGAGGAATGCTATCAGTTTTTTGAAGATCTGTGTACTGTGAACGAACTCCTCTCCCTTTCGCAACGCTTCGAGGTGGCCGCTATGCTGCGCAATCACGAGACCTACCTCAAGATTGCCGAGCAGACAGGTGCCTCCACTGCCACCATCAGCCGTGTCAACCGCTCACTCAATTACGGGAATGACGGCTATGAAATGGTTCTGGAACGGATCAAAGATCAGTAAATATTTCGCGATTTTCACCCTGGGTGTACTGCTGTATCTGTTGGCAGTACTCCCTTTTATCGTATACCGCGGCGGTGTCTTCTTCTATTACGGAGACTACAACGTACAACAGGTTCCTTTCTATATTCTCGCGCACCGCGCAGTTCGAAACGGCAATTTCTTCTGGAATTTCAATCTGGATCTTGGCTCCTCCATGGGCGGCAGCTTTGCTTTTTACCTTTGGGGAAGTCCCTATTTCTGGTTCTCCTGTCTGTTTCCCGAGACATGGATTCCTTACATGATGCCCTTCTTCATGTCACTCAAGTACGGAACGGCACTGCTGACGTCCTTTGTATGGCTTTCCTCCCAGGTACAGTCCCGGCGAGGAGCACTGCTGGGTGCGCTTTTGTACGCCTTCTCCGGATTCGCCGCCTGCAACATCGTCTTTCAGCATTTTCATGAGGCTATTGCCTTTTTCCCTCTGTATCTCCTGGCTGCCGATTCGCTGCATACGCATCTGCAGCTTGCACGCACCTCGGGTCAAAAGGCAGCGCTGCTTCCGGGATTTCTTGCGTTCTCTTTGATGACTGCCGCTATGTCTGTCATCAATTACTTCTTCTTTTTCGGCCAGGTTGTTTTCCTGATCCTGTACTGGATCCTTCGCTATTGTCCCCGGCAGAAATTGACCTCATCAGTCAAAGAGGCCGGCTGGTATGTTCTGGCTGCTTGTTTTGGACTTCTGCTTGCTGCATTTTTCCTGATTCAGGTGTGGGATACCGTCTCCGGAAATACCAGGCTGTCCGACGTGCTCCTTGGCTATGACATGGTAGCCTATTCCGAGCCGACAACGCCCCTGGCAATCCTAAAGTCTTTCTTCATGCTGCCGGATCTGGTGGGCCGGGGGACCTTATTTACCAGCGAGCAGATCCGTGTCAGCTCCCTTTCCATGTATGTGCCGTGCTTTGCCGTCTCCGGCGGCATTGCCTTCTTAAAAAGAGGAAAGCGAGGATGGGAACGGCGTCTTCTGCTGGCCTGCCTTGTCACCGCCTTTGTCCCCATCCTGAATTCTGTCTTTGCAATGTTCAATTCTGAGTACTATGCACGGTGGTTTTATATGCCGATTCTCATGCTCTGCATGGTCACCGTGAAGGAGCTTGAAGACTGCGACCGTAGCAATTTGCGAGTCGGAACACTTTGGACCATTCTTGCCACCGCGCTCTTTATTCTCTGTGCCTTCCTCCCCACCGAGTCCACCACGGAGGAAGCAGAAAGCGGCATTGCCTGGCTGCAGATCATGGAATACCCGGAGCTCTTCATAACAGAGGCCGTCGTAACCGCCATTATGCTGCCGGCACTGGTCTTTATGGTGCGCGGTGCACATGTTACATTGCCCGCGTCGTTTCGCGTCAAGCTCTTCCCTTGTGCACAGCCCGGGCTCGCCGCAGGCCACTGCGGACTGGTTTCGCGCACGGCCCTTGTCCTTACTGCACTTTGCTGCGTTCTGACACAAATGGGCGTTCTGTACAACGGAAATTCTCTGATTGCCAAAAGCGGCGGCGACAAGTGGAGAAGCCAGCTTCTCCAGAATCGGCCGGTCCTTCCCGGATATGAAAGCACTGATTTCTCACGTATTGAGACCGACGGAACCTCCACCAATTACGAAATGGTATGGGGCTATCCCACCATTCACTGCTTTGAAAGCACGGTATCCCCCGGTATTTTTGCCTTCTATAAGGGCATTGGCAAGGAGCGTACCGTTGATTCCAAGCTAAGCTTCGATCACGTCGGCGCCAGAGCGATCCTCTCTGCCCGGTATTACCTGGAAAACGATCTTGTCTCCGCCGACGAATCCTACTCCGACAAAGGCGGTCTCATCGGTTACCGGAAGACGGGTGAGTCCGATGGCTACAGTATCTATGAGAATCAGTATTTTATCCCGATGGGATTTACCTTTGACCGGTATATGACAGAGGATACCTATTCACTCCTCGTAGACGAAGATGAAACCGCAGCCGATCGTCTCCTGGTGGAGGATATCATTTTGAGTGATGAGGCAGCCGAGCGGTATGGATACCTTTTTGCGGAGCAGGATACCGAGTTGGATCCCTCCGGCATTTCCTCGGACCGGTTCTTTACCGCCTGCAAGGAGCGTGCCGCTACTGCCTGCAGCAGCTTTCAGGTGAATCGGAGCGGCTTTACTGCCAGCACCACGCTGGGAAAAGACAACCTTGTGTTCTTCTCGGTTCCTTATGAAAGTGGGTGGACGGCGCAGGTAGACGGGCAGGATGCCGACATTGTAACCGCCGATTACGGCCTCATGGCCGTTTACGTACCGGAAGGCACCCACACCATCACCTTCACCTATCTCCCCTACGGCTTTGGACCAGCCGTCATCGTTTCCTGCTGTGCCGGTGCAGTTCTTCTTGTGCTGTTGTGGCTAGTACATCGATTTTTAAATAACTAGCCTAACTAACTGGCCCTTTTTCCTG
>CAVKRN010000024.1:0-32793 GCA_963658695.1 bacterium | reverse complement strand
ACTTGTTGCCGGTGTAAATGCTGGGGGAAGAAATGGAGAGCAGCGCATAGGAGATGCCCAGCTCGTCCATGGCCTCCTGTTGCCATGTTTCATTCCAATCCGGCGTTGGGAAACCGTCCGGGCAATATAGCCCCTCTTCATTCAAAAAGTCATAGTAGGCGTTGGGAAGGTAATGCGCCTGAAAATCAATCTTGTTTTGAAACTTCATGTTTGAGACCATCCTCCTGTGTTTTAACCATACAGATGCATGCGGTGACACAGTCTATCTTAGATGCGCCGAAAGCAGCAACGGTCAATACCGGTCCTGTTGTCACATTTTTTGACAAACAGGGATGCTTTGACCGTTGGTGAAAAGGTGGTATCGTATGATGTGCGTTCATTGGCTTGTTGTATCATCAAATAGGAGGCTCTGTGGAAAGAAAAACAAGCATGGCTGCCGACCGTACCAAATATGCATTGGCGGCTGCCTTAAAAAAACTGATGGCACAAAAGCCGATTGACAAAATTACGATCCATGATTTAACGGAATCCTGCGGTATTCGCCGACAGACCTTCTATTATCATTTTGAGGATGTTTATGATCTCCTACGTTGGATGTTTCAGGAGGAGGCGGTCGCGCTGTTAAAGCAGCACGAAGGGACGCTTCTCTGGCAGGAGGGACTTTTACAGCTGTTCCATTACATAGAGGACAATCGGGATGTTTGCCTTTGTGCCTTAAAATCCGTCGGACGGGAGTATCTGAAGTGCTTTTTTCAAGCAGATATTCATGGAGTCATCCATTGCGTGGTTGAACAAATTGGTCAAGAAGTCGGCGCATTATCGGGAGGTGTGAGTGAAGAGGATATTGCGCTGATGACGCATGTTTATGTAGTTGCTGCTGCCGGTGTGGTCGAAAGCTGGCTGCTGGGTGAAATCGACCGCACACCGGAACAGATGGTAGCCTTTCTCGACCAAGTGTTCAAAGACCATATTCGGGGCGCACAAATGAGGTGGAGAGAACAAAGATCCTCCTAAATTATTAACCGTGGTCGGACAACTCCGCCGGAACCAGTCACTGGCGGGCGTCTGCACAGTTATTTCCTTAGCTGCCTCCGACGTGGGAAACGCTTTGATCAGCGTTTCCTTAATACAACTTTCACAGATGAAAATAGAATCTTGTGTATAATGATGGTAAAAGGTCTGGCGGGCGAAAGTCCCTCCGAATGTGAAAAAGAGTTCACCCGGGCCGGCGCAGCGCCGGCAGAAAGGATGGTATTCTATGAAGAAAAAGGTAATTGCAGCACTTCTTGCATGCTGTGTAACAGTAGGTGCAGCCGTTGGCGTAGCTGAGATCGGCAAGTCAGGGGCTCTGCAGGCAGATGCGGCGGCAACTCTGAAGTTTGCAACCAGCAATAAGGATACGCAGGAAACAGAGACGGCAGACAGTCAGAGCAGTGAAGAGGCTTCTTCGGAGGCGTCGTCCGGTAAGAAATCGGATAAAGCAGCACAGAAATCGGCGGGAAGCGTAGGAAATAAAAAGGACAGCCGGAAGACGGAAGAGAGTGCCGGTGCAGCAACCGCAGAGGAGACAGAAAAAGATGCGGCCAAGTCGGATGACACCGCAGCAGATACTCCGGCGACACTGGAATCGACCGAGAAGGATCCCGGCGCGCAGGTGACGGTGGCTGCAGATGCTGCGACGATTACAGTGACGGGGACAGGCACGAGCACAGTAACCCCGGATAAAGCAGTGCTGACCCTTGGTGTTGAGAATACAGACACTTCTTCGAAGACGGCACAGGATCAGAATGCGAAGATAATTAATAATGTCATTGACGTGTTAATCAATGACGGCATTGATAAAGACAAGATTTCCACCAGCAGCTATGACCTGTATGCCAATTACGATTATACAGATGGCGCGAGGACTATGACCGGCTATACAGCGATCACCATGCTGACGATCAAGGATGTGGACGTTTCCGGCGTGGGAGAGCTCGTGGACGATGCAGGCGATGCTGGCGTCAATGTCATTAATGGCTTTACTTTCCAATACAGCGAGACAGAAGAGGCTTATGATCAGGCACTGGAGGCTGCACTGGAACGTGCACAGACAAAGGCTTCCAAGATTGCCGGGAAGCAGGGCTGCAAGCTGGGGAAAGTGGTTTCGATTTCGGAGAATTCGGACGCCAATTATTATTCGTCGGATGCAAGAGCCTATGCGGCAAACGGAACGGAATCTGCCGATGAGGCAATGAACGTGATGCCGGGAGAGAACACCATTACGGCGACGGTTACCGTAGTATATGAGCTTGCGGAATGAACTGACGGATTGCACTGCCGGACCGATACGAAAGATAACGGACTGCTAGTTATTTAAAATCGATGTACTGGGCAGACAACAGCAAAGGTTTGTGATTTGCAACATCAGGCCTGCCCCGATACGCTTTGTGATTCGAAGCATATCGGGCGGGCTTTTTGTTCGAAGATGAGGATAACACAACGATGTACACATTTACGGGGCGCATTCGCTTCAGCGAAACCAATCAGAACAGAAGTCTTCGGATGGAATCCCTGATTGATTATTTTCAGGATTGTTCCACCTTTCAGTCTGAGGATCTTGGTGTTGGATTTTCTTATCTTGCTGCACATCATGCGGCGTGGATCGTCAATTACTGGCAGATCGATATTGAAGAGCTTCCTCGACTGGGAGACGAAGTTGTGACCGGAACATCACCCTATGAGCTGAAGGGTTTCCTTGGTCTTCGCAATTTCAGCATGAAAACGGGGGGCGGTCGGAGCCTGGTGAAGGCCAACTCCATATGGTCCTTACTGGATCTGGAAAGGGGAATGCCGGCAAGGGTGGATGATACAATACGGAAGGCATACGAGCTGCAGCCGAAATTCGACATGGAGTATCTTCCGCGGAAAATCAAGGCTCCGGCAGAAGGCGGACGAGAAGGAAGTCCGGTCCTTATTACCGAGCAGTTCCTGGACAGCAATCATCACGTGAATAACGGGCAATATGTGCGCCTTGCGATGGCATATGGCCCGGAGGATGAGCAGATTGGACGGCTTCGTGTAGAATATAAAAAACAGGCTTTTTTGAACGATACCATTTTTCCGGTCATATATGAGAGAATGGACGAGAAGAAAACGTTGATACTGCTCAACAATGCTGCAGGAGAGACGTATGCAGCGGTGGAAATTACCAGAAGGTGAGGATAGACGAAAACGATGTTTCGAATCGGAGAAAAGCAGACACTGGTCGTGGAGAAGAAGGTGCCCATGGGCGTCTTTTTAAAAGAGAAGGAACAGGAAGAGGAGGCACATGTGCTGCTTCCGAAATCGCAGGTGCCGCGTGAGGTACAGACAGGAGATGCGATCGAGGTGTTTTTGTATAAGGATTCGGAGGACCGACTGATTGCGACCTGCAAGGAGCCAAAACTCATGCTGCATCAAGTGGGACGCCTTCGGGTTCGTGAAGTGGGACGAATCGGCGCGTTTCTGGACTGGGGACTGGATAAGGATCTGCTGTTGCCGTTTCATGAACAGCCCAGGGACCAGCGCGTACAGGCAGGACAGGAGGTGCTGTGCGCTGTATACATCGATAAGAGCGGACGACTTGCTGCGACGATGAACGTATATCCGTGGCTGTCGCTGCAAAGCCCGTATCAGAAGGGTGACACCGTAAGCGGTACGGTGTATGAAACCAGTGAGAATTTCGGCCGTTTTGTTGCGGTGGATGACAGGTATTCTGCGCTCATTCCCAAAAAGGAGCTGATCCGTGAGCTGAAGGTGGGAGATACCGTAAAGGCTCGGGTATCCAATGTTCGGCCGGACGGCAAGCTGGACCTGTCCTTGCGCGCACCGGTGGTAGATCAGATGACGGAGGACGCGGCAGTTCTTCTCCGGAAACTTCAGCAAAATAATGGCACCCTTCCATTCTCGGACAAAGCCGATCCGGATCTGATCCGCCGGGAAATGCAGATGAGCAAGGCCCAGTTCAAGCGTGCGGCAGGTCGCCTTTTGAAGGAAGGAAAGATTCGAATCGAAGAGAATTCCATTACTCTTTGCTGAGAGCGGGGTACAGGACCCGTCGCTGGCTGGTTAGGGTGGCAGACTTTACAAATCGTGTGCCGTAAGTTTATGGCTTTTTTGCTTGTATTGCTTTAGAATGTTCTTTATTGGGGAAACGAGTGCTGTCTTGCAGCATATGGCATAGCAACGAAAGAAAGAGTGTGGGGGCATGATTTCAAATCAGGTATTGCAGAGTACGATTGACGGGGTAAGGGACATTTCGCACCTGGATATTTGCGTGATGGACGCAGATGGGCGGGATGTGGTTTCAACGCAGCCGGTCTTTCAGGAGGCCGCGTCTGCGATTCCGGACTTTGTGGCTTCGCCGGCGGATTCACAGTCGGTTGGTCCGTTCCATTTTTTCAAAGTCTTCGATGAGAACAGTCTGGAGTACATTCTGGTGGTGAAGGGGACCACAGACAATACACTTCTGGTAGGACGCATGGCGGCCTATCAGCTTCATGGACTGATCGGCGCTTTTAAGGAGCATTACGACAAAGACAGCTTCATGAAGAATCTCCTTCTGGACAATCTCCTTCTGATTGACATTTACGAGCGGGCTAAAAAGCTTCATATTCAGGCCAATTGTCCCAGAGTCGTCCTCCTTGTGGAATCTCAGAAGGATCATTCCAGGGACCGCGAGATTTCGGTGATTCTGCAGGAGCTGGCCGGTACCGGCTCCAGTGATTTTGTGACACAGGTGGATGAGAACGGAACCGTGATTGTTCATCATACGCAAGGAGATCGTACCGACGATGACCTGGCGGACTATGCGGAAGGCATTATGAGCCATCTGCACCGGGCCGGAATCCAGAACGTTCGCATTGCGTACGGCACGGTGGTCAGCGAGCTCAAGGAGCTGAGTCATTCCTATAAGGAAGCGAAGATGGCGCTGGATGTCTCCCGTATTTTCTTTGAAGAGAGGGATGTGATCGCCTATGATCAGCTTGGCATCGGGCGTCTGATTTATCAGCTGCCGATCCCGTTGTGCCGGATGTTTATCCGTGAGATTTTCAAAGAGAAGCGGCCGGATGAATTTGACGAAGAAACGCTGACAACAATCAATAAGTTTTTTGAGAACAATCTGAACGTATCAGAGACCTCAAGGCAACTGTTTATACACCGCAACACACTGGTCTATCGTCTGGACAAGCTTCTTAAGAGCACCGGACTTGATCTGCGTGTGTTTGAAGATGCCATCACATTTAAGATTGCATTGATGGTGGTGAAGTATATGAAATACATGGATCAGGAGAATCGGTAATTCATGAGAAAGAATTCCTACAAGGACGCAGATGACGTGGTGATTTCCCTTCGGCATGTCTGCAAGCAATATTCCAAGGACGCAGCAGGTGTGATTGACGCGAATCTGGAAGTGCATGACGGAGAGTTTGTATTTATCACAGGAGAGACCGGATCCGGAAAATCCACTCTGCTGAAGATGATTATGCGGCAGCTTAAGCCTACGGACGGTTCCATTGAAGTGCTGGGCTATGATCTGAATCGCATTCGCCACGGAAAGATTTCGAAGTTCCGAAGGAATATCGGCATTGTATTCCAGGATTTCCGTCTGCTCAAGGACAGAGACGTTTATGAAAACGTTGCCTTTGCGCAGCGAATTCTGATGGTACCCAAGAATCAGATGAAGCATAATGTGACGAGCGTGCTGCAGATGGTAGGCATGGCGGACAAATATAAGCGCCAGGTCACCCAGCTTTCCGGCGGTGAGCAGCAGCGTGTTGCGCTGGCGAGAGCACTGGTGAATAAGCCGCTTTTGCTGTTGGCGGATGAGCCGACGGGTAATCTTGACCAGGATACGGCATGGGAGATTATGCAGCTGATTGAACGGGCGAACCGGGAAACCAAGACAACGGTGCTGGTGGTCACGCATGACCGCGGAATCGTGGATCGGATGCATAAGCGTGTCATTGAGATGAAGCGAGGCGAGATCATCAGTGATACGGCAGAGACACCGTACTCGGATTACGAGGAAGAGTACGAATACCAGGATGTTGACGCAGACGAATACGATTACGAGGAATACAGATGAGAATCAGCAACATTTTATATTCGATTGGACAGAGCTTTCGGAACATGTTTAAAAACCGTGGATACACGTGCGCGTCCATTGCGACCATTTCCGCCTGCCTGTTCATGTTCGGCATTTTCTTCTCTGTGTTGTTCAATCTGCGTACCATCATGCAGAATGCAGAGCAGGGAGTATCGGTAACGGTGTTTTTCCAGTCGGGAACGACAGAGGAACAGATCCAGCAGTTGAAGGTGGCGATTGAGGAACGAGACGAGGTCTCCAAGGTGGAATACATCTCTGCCGACCAGGCTTGGGCGGATTTCTCAGAAGAATACCTGCAGGGCTATGCGGACGGATTTACAGAAAATCCGCTGGCAGATTCGGCCAACCTGGAGATTTATCTGTCGGATGTTTCGCAGCAGGCGGAGCTGGTTGATTATCTGGAAGGTCTGGAGGTGGTTCGGGAGGTAAACCGTTCCGAGCTGACAGCAGACACCATTTCCGGCGCTAATACGCTGATTATGTATGCGTCTGTGGCTATTATCCTGATGCTGCTGATTGTTTCCATCTTCCTGATCAGCAATACCATTGCCATGGGAATTACGACACACTGGGAAGAGATTTCCATTATGAAATACATCGGCGCGACGGATTTGTTCGTGCGCGCGCCCTATGTCATTGAGGGTGTGATGATCGGCTTGGTGGGAGCGCTTATCCCGTTGGGGATTCTGTACTACCTGTATAATACGGCGATCGAAATCATCACCACCAAGTTCTCCATTCTGATGAATTTTATGGAGTTTCAGAGCGTGGGAGCCGTGTTCTATTATCTGCTCCCGGTATCACTGATACTTGGCGTTGGCATCGGATTTTTCGGCAGCTTGATTACGGTAAGGAAACACCTGCATGTTTAAGCGACACAATATAGAAAAAGCCCCTGATCGGGGCGGCAGATCCGGAATGCATAACAGACAGAAACGGCGGTGCGCACGATGCTGCGCACTGCTGTTTGGCTTTATGGCAGTGATGGGGCCGGTGGCGTACGAGGTGCACGCGGAGACGGTCACTGAGGACACCATTAAAGAAAAAGAGGACCAGATTGCAGCGGCCAAACAGGAACGCCAACAGGTTCAGAACAGCATCAGCAGCCTGAAGGATATGAAGGCCAGTCTGGAAACGCAGAAGTCAAACCTAAGTAGCTATGTAACAGAGATGGATGCCAAGCTGACAGAAATCCAGTCCAACATTGACAGCATCAAGCAGCAGATCGAGGACAAGGAAGCGGATATTGAGCGCACGGAGCAGGAACTGGAGGAAGCGGAGGAAACGCAGCAGCAGCAATACGAGAATATGAAGAAGCGTTGCCAGTTCATCTATGAGAAGGGCAATGCCTACATGATGGAGGTGCTGCTCCAGTCAGCGAGCTTCGGGGATCTGCTGAATAAGGCGTATTACATTCAGCAGCTGTCGATGTATGATCAGAATCTTTTGGAGCGGTTTCGTCAGCAGGCGGAGCTGGTGAAGAAGACAAAGGAAGCACTGGAAGAGGAGAAAGAGACGCTGGCGGAGGAGAAGAGTGCTGTTGAAGAGGAAGAGGCCAATGTGGAGGCCCTGATCAAGGAAAAACAGCAGCAGATTGCGGCAACGGAATCGGAAATTGCAGAATCCGCCTCTACCATCGAGGAATACCAGAGCCAGCTGAATCAGCAAACATCGACCATCGCAGCATTGGAGGCGGCGGTGGCAGCGGACAAGCAGACTCTGGCTGCGCAGAATCGCAAATATACCGGCGGAGTCTTTACGTGGCCAGCCCCGTCGTATACATATGTCTCTTCGGAATTCGGCTACCGAATCCATCCGATTTACGGAACTCAGATTTTCCATAGCGGACTGGATCTGGCAGCGCCCAATGGATCGCCGATTCTGGCGGCGGCGGATGGTGTTGTGGTGGCTGCTTCCTATGAATCCTCCATGGGCAATTACATTATGATCAATCACGGGGATGGTCTGTATACGATCTATATGCATGCCAGTGCGCTGTACGTCTCTACAGGACAGGAGGTTAGTGCAGGAGATCAGATCGGCGCCGTCGGAAGTACAGGGAATTCTACGGGACCGCACCTTCACTTCTCAGTGCGCTTGAACGGATCCTATGTGAATCCATGGGGATACCTTAGCGGTGGCTGAGCATGAGGAAAAGCGATGTGGAAAAGATGACAGAAGAAACCGCAAAAGAGGCGGTAAAAAATCATACAGCTGAAGAAAAAAAGCCCAAAAGACGTCTGCGGGGCCTGCTTTTGTTCGGCACAGGAGTGTTGGCTGGGGCGGCAGCTTGTTTTTTGGCGATCTATGTATGCAGCGGAGGAACGCTGTTTGCCCGCGGCGTACTTTCCGGTGAGACGGCAGCCAAGCTTCTTACCTTGGAGAGCATGATTGATAAGTATTACTACAAGGCAGACGAGCTGACACAGGAGCAGTTGGCCGACGGTTTGTACAAAGGCCTTCTGGAAGCTCTGGATGATCCGTATTCGGTGTATTACACGGAGGAGGAAACCCAGAAGAGAAACGATTCGATCGAAGGCTCATACAGCGGAATCGGCGCGTATGTTTCTGCAGATACAGAGTCGGGGTATCCCAAGATTGCCGGAGTCATCAGCGGTGCGCCGGCGGAGGAAGCGGGGCTGCAGGAGAATGACCTTCTGTGCAAGGCTGACGGAGAGTCTTTAAAAGACATGGATCTGGACCTTGCCGTCAGCATGATTCGCGGGGAATCCGGTACAGCGGTGACGTTGACCATCCTTCGCGACGGTGAGGAAATGGAACTGGAGGTCATAAGAGGGGAAGTGGAATCCAGGACCGTTGCCAGCGAAATGCTGGAGGATGATATTGGCTATCTGTACATCTCCAATTTTACCAATTCGACACCGGCCCAATTTGAGGAGCAGCTGGCGCAGCTTCAGGAGCAGGGAATGAAAGGATTGATGCTGGATCTTCGCGGCAACCCGGGTGGAACAGTGGAATCTGTGACGGAAATTGCGGAATACCTGATTCCGGAAGGATTGGTATTCTATATGCAGTATCCGGACGGAAGCCGGAAGGACTACAGTGTAGATGGCTCCAATTACATCCAGCTGCCCATTGCGGTTTTGGTGAATAACAACTCTGCAAGTGCTTCGGAGATCCTTGCCAGTTCTATTCAGGAGTCCGGTGCCGGAACGGTGATTGGTACCCAGACATACGGGAAGGGTGTGGTACAGACCATGTATCCGCTGCGAGATAAAACTGCTGTGAAGCTGACGGTTTCGGAATATTTCACACGAAACGGTAATTCCATCAATGGAGTGGGGGTAACTCCGGACCGGGTTGTAGAGTACGATGAGGATTCGTACAACGAGGAGAAGAATCTGGATAACCAGATGGAGGAAGCGATCCGCGTGCTGCAGGAGTAGATATATGAGTCGCCACCCATCGCTTGGCTGGCGTGTGTATTGTAACCTGTACAGCGATGCCGCAGGCGATTGCGTAGCCACATGGTTTGCAAAACCCGCGTGGTATGAGACAATATAACCGTTCCGAATCCGTCGCACCTTTTGGGTGGATGCGGAGAAGATATGGGAAGAATGCGGTAACGATTCAGCACCGGGCATAGCATGGGGACTATGCAGAAGAGAGGATTACAATGGGACTGTTACAGGTGGGAGTAAGCGCGGCATCGTCTGTATTGGCAGATCAGTGGAGAGAATATTTTTATTGTGATTCGATGGATGCGAATACGCTGGTGGTGAAGGGAACCCGGCGCAAGCAGTCCAGATCTCACAACAACGGATCGGACAATGTGATTTCCAACGGATCAATTGTTGCGGTCAGCGATGGACAGTGCATGATCATCGTGGAGCAAGGCAAGATTGTTGAAGTTTGCGCAGAGCCCGGCGAATTTGTATTTGACAGTGCGGCATCACCGACGATTTTTGCAGGCGGACTTAAAAAGGGAATTCAGGATTCCTTCAATGCCTTTACCAAGCGTGTGGGCTTTGGCGGGGACACAGCAGTTGACCAGCGGGTGTATTATTTCAACACCAAAGAGATCATCGGCAACAAGTACGGAACCGCCAATCCGGTACCCTTCCGCGTGGTAGACCGGAACATCGGACTGGATGTGGATATTTCGATCACCTGCTTTGGTGAGTATGCATATCGGATTCAGGATCCGATTCTGTTCTACAAGAATGTGTGCGGCAATGTGGAAGAGGCATATACACGGAGCAAGATTGATTCCCAGCTTAAATCTGAGCTTCTGACGGCCCTGCAGCCTGCGTTTGCACAGATTTCCGAGCAGGGAGTTCGTTACAGCGCGGTTCCGGCCCATGCAGATGATCTGGCAGCGGCACTGAACAATGCGCTGTCCGATTCCTGGGGGAAAACCTACGGACTCATCATCTCTACCTTTGGCGTTTCCAGCATTCGTGCCAGTGAAGAAGACGAGAAGATGATTAAGGAGCTCCAGCGCAATGCGGTTTACCAGAACGCGAACATGGCGGCCGCGACGCTGACAGCGGCACAGGCGCAGGCTATGCAGGATGCAGCCCGTAATACCAATGGAGCAATGATGGGCTTTGCCGGGCTGAATATGGCACAGCAGGCAGGCGGGATCAATGCGGGACAGCTGTACCAGATGGGTGCACAGCAGGCGCAGGCGGCGCAGACAGCAGCGCAGCAGATGCGACCGGCAGCGGAGGCCGGGTGGACCTGCCCGTCCTGCGGACAGACGGGGAATGCCGGCAATTTCTGCCAGAACTGTGGCGGCGCAAGGCCGGTATCCGGGAACTGGACCTGCCCGTCCTGCGGACAGGGCGGCAATACCGGAAAGTTCTGTCAGAACTGCGGAAAGCCAAGAGTATAAAGCGATAGCACGCCGGTACAGAAGCGGCACATAGCAGCAGGATGAATGCCCCTCACCGGCTTCGGTGAGGGGCATTTTGCAAAAAGGATAACTGTTTAGCAGGCGTCCAATTCATGTTGGAATTGTCATGTGCTAAACAGATACAAAAGGGGGAAGCAAACAGTGGGACAGCAGGTTACAAACTATATTTGTTTAAATTGCGGAGGACCGGTGCATTTTGACGCGGACACCGGAAAAGTGAAATGCGATTATTGCGACAGCCTGTTCACTATAGACGAGGTGAAACGCTACTACGAGGAGCGGAACAAAAAGGCAAAGGCAGCGGCCGGTGAAGCGGGGAATGCCTCCGCTTCGGCGCAGGAGCTTGGCGCGGATGCGCCGAATGTAGAAACGGCAGCAGGGAGCGACTGGTCCAAGGGAGCGGACCTGAAGGTTTATCACTGCGGCAATTGCGGCGCGGAGCTGATTGCGGATGCATCGACAGCGGCAACGACGTGCCCGTATTGCGGGAATCCTACGGTGATTCCGGGCCAGTTTTCTGTGGGACGGCGACCGGACTATATCATTCCCTTTGCAGCAAAGAAGGAAACGGCAATTGAGAAGCTGAAGGAGTATTACAAGGGTAAGCTCCTTTTGCCCAAGTCCTTCACAGAGGGCAATCACCTGCAGGAGATCAAGGGCGTCTATGTCCCGTACTGGCTGTTCGGCGGCAGCGTGGATGCGGATATGAGCTTTGAATGCGGGAAGTCGACGGTGTCGGTGGAGGGTGACTTTGAGGTAACCAGAACCAGACTTTACGATGTGCAGCGGGCGGGAACGATGACGTTTGATAAGATCCCCTGTGATGCATCCACCAGCATGCCGGATGATCTCATGGATTCGATTGAGCCCTTTGATTATGGAAAGCTGACAGGCTTTGAACTGGAATATCTTCCGGGTTTCCTTGCGAACAAATACGACGTGGAGGCGAAGGAGCTGCAGAAGAAGGCCGATGAGCGGGCAAAGGAAACTACGTATACAGAGCTGCAGAACAGCATTTCCGGATATGACAGTGTGCAGCAAAAAAATAAAAATGCCGTTGTTCATCATGGAAAGACAGATTACGCACTGATGCCGGTATGGCTTTTATACACGCGGTGGAAGGAAGAGGATTTCTTGTTTGCCATGAACGGACAGACGGGCAAAATGACAGGAAATCTGCCGGTCTCCAAAGGAAAGACGGCTGCCTGGTTCGCCGGTATCGGCGCGGTAGCATTTGCCTTTTTTATGGCGGTTGCGATGTTGTGTCTGGGGACAGAAGATACGGTGACCGCGGCCGGGATTTCAGCAGTGCTCGCCGTGGTGACGGGAGTCATTTCCATCGGCGTCATGATCGGGCAGATGAAGCCGGTGGGAACGGCAACGGAGGCCGGGCACTATCTTGTAAAGGATAAATCCAACATCACCGTCAAAAGGGATCGGTACATTCGTACGGTCGAATCGAGGAAGCGCATCCAGAAGCCGGAGCAGCAGGGAGGGCCGGGAGCAAGGAGGCCGAAATGACCGCTGCTCGACTCGGCGGATCAGTTCCTGTATGAGGACAAGCAAAAGAAACGACAAGACGTTAGAAAGTATGTTCGAAAATGATGGACGAAATAGAAGGCCTGCGGTACAGTAAATGAGTGCCGCAGGCTTTTTGGATGCATGATTGAACGCGGCACGAAAGAGGAAAACATGGATCATTTTGTACTTCATTCGGAATTTCAGCCAACCGGCGACCAGCCAAAAGCCATCGAAGATCTGGTGAATGGATTCCGCGAGGGAAATCAGTTTCAGACACTTCTGGGAGTGACAGGATCCGGCAAGACCTTCACTATGGCAAATGTCATTCAGGCACTGAATCGTCCAACACTGATTATTTCTCACAATAAGACATTGGCAGGGCAGCTGTACGGAGAGATGAAGGAATTTTTTCCGGAGAATGCGGTGGAGTATTTTGTCTCCTACTACGACTATTATCAGCCGGAGGCCTATGTACCGCAGACGGACACCTACATTGCGAAGGATTCCGCCATCAATGACGAGATTGACAAGCTTCGACTGTCTGCAACGGCATCCTTGTCGGAGCGCCGGGATGTGATTGTTGTTGCCAGCGTATCCTGCATTTACGGATTGGGATCACCGGATGAGTTTAAGGGGATGTCAATTTCTCTGCGACCCGGCATGCAGAAGGACCGGGACGACGTCATCCGGGAGCTGATTGCCATTCAGTACAAGCGCAATGATCAGAATCTGGAGCGATGTGATTTTCGCGTGCGGGGAGATACCTTGGAAATTTATCCTGCGCAGGGCAGCGAATATCTGATCCGCGTGGAGTTCTTCGGGGATGAAATCGATCGAATTTGCGAGGTGGACCGGATCACCGGGAGGGTTCACGCCAGTCTGGAGCATGTGATGATTTATCCGGCTTCTCACTATGTGGTGCCTCAGGACAAGATCAATATGGCCTGTGAGAACATTGAAAAGGAGCTGGAGGAACGGGTTCGATATTTCAAGGGAGAGGATAAGCTGATCGAAGCCCAGCGCATTTCGGAGAGGACCAATTTTGACATCGAAATGATGCGGGAGACCGGTTTTTGCTCCGGGATCGAGAACTATTCCAGGCATCTGAACTTCCTGCCGGCGGGAGCCGAGCCGCTGACACTGATGGACTTCTTTCCTAAGGAGTTTCTGATCATTGTGGATGAGTCGCATATGACCATTCCGCAGGTTGCGGCAATGTACCATGGAGACCGAAATCGCAAGCTGACACTGGTGGATTACGGGTTTCGTCTGCCGTCGGCGTTGGACAACCGGCCACTTAATTTTGATGAATTTGAATCCAAAATTGATCAGATGCTGTTCTGCTCCGCAACACCGGGCAAATACGAGGCGGAGCATGAGCTTCTGCGGACAGAGCAGGTGATACGGCCGACCGGTTTGTTGGATCCGGAGATTGATGTTCGTTCGATCGAAGGACAGGTGGATGATCTGATTGCCGAGATCCGCAAGGAGACTGCAAAGGGCAGTAAGGTTCTGGTGACGACGCTGACCAAGAAGATGGCAGAGGATCTGACGGATTATCTGAACGAGGCCGGAATCCGGGTGCGGTACCTGCATTCGGATATCGATACGTTGGAACGGTCGGAAATCATCCGGGATATGCGGCTGGATGTTTTTGATGTGCTGGTGGGCATCAATCTTCTCCGGGAGGGGTTGGATATACCGGAGATTTCTCTGGTGGCAATTCTGGATGCGGACAAAGAAGGCTTTCTTCGTTCCGAGACCTCCCTGGTGCAGACCATCGGCCGCGCGGCCCGCAACGCAGACGGCCATGTTGTGATGTACGCAGATACGATCACCGACTCCATGCGGAGAGCAATAGACGAAACAAGACGCCGAAGATCCTTGCAGGAGGCCTACAACAAGGAGCATGGAATCACACCACAGACCATTCGAAAGGCAGTACGGGACCTGATTGCCATTTCCAAAGAGGTAACGAAGGAGCAGGTGCGTTTTGAGAAGGATCCGGAATCCATGTCCGAGAAGGAACTGGAGAATCTGATCAAAAAGGTGGAGAAGCAGATGAAGAAGGCGGCAGCGGAGCTCAACTTCGAGGCGGCTGCTCAGCTGCGTGATCAGATGAAGGAGCTGAAGGAACAGCTGCTGGAAGTGACCGGGGGCCGGTAGCCACTGCGGTGGGAGGATAATTACGAGTTTGGTAAACATTCATATCAGGCGCGTCAAAGGAGATTATAACTAAAATGGCAGTGAAGATGAAAAAGCCGGATTACTGGCCGGCACTGGCGGAGGCGGAGCTTCTGGCACAGGGTCAGAGAAAACATGATGAGGAGCGGCGCAGTCTGATTCATAAGGAAGACTGTATCCGTATTCGGGGAGCCAGGGAGCATAATCTGAAGAATGTGGATCTTACGATTCCCCGCAATGAGCTGGTGGTCCTGACAGGGTTGTCCGGCTCCGGCAAATCCAGCCTCGCCTTTGATACCATCTATGCGGAAGGACAGCGGCGCTATATGGAATCGCTGTCCTCTTACGCGAGACAGTTCCTTGGACAGATGGAGAAGCCGGACGTGGATCAGATTGACGGTCTGTCTCCGGCAATTTCTATCGATCAGAAATCGACCAACCGCAACCCCAGATCAACGGTGGGGACCGTTACGGAAATCTATGACTATTTCCGCCTTTTGTATGCGCGGATTGGAATTCCCCATTGCCCGAAGTGCGGCAAGACCATTGCCCGGCAGACGGTGGATCAGATGGTGGATCAGGTGCAAAAGCTTCCGGAAGGGACGAAAATTCTGGTGCTGGCACCGGTGGTGCGGGGCAAGAAGGGACGCCATGAGAAGGTGCTCGAGCGTGCAAGGCGGTCGGGCTATGTTCGGGTGCGCATCGATGGCAATCAATACAGTCTGTCCGAGGAAGACATAACGCTGGACAAGAATCTCAAGCACAGCATTGAGGTTGTGGTAGACCGGTTGGTGGTGCGAGAGGGAATGGAGCAGCGACTGACGGATTCCCTGGAAAATGCGCTGGGACTTGCGGAAGGGCTGGCTCAGGTGCAGGTGGTGGATGGGGAGCTGTTGCAGTTTTCCCAGAATTTTGCCTGCCCGGACTGTGGGATCAGCATCTCGGAAATTGAGCCGAGGAGCTTTTCCTTCAATAATCCCTTCGGTGCCTGCCCGGAGTGTGCCGGAATCGGTTACAAAATGGAGTTTGATCCTACGCTGATGATTCCAGATCCGAGCAAATCCATTCAGGACGGCGCTATTGCAGTGAGTGGCTGGGCCAGCTGCATGAAGGAGGGAAGCTGGACCAATGCTACACTTATCGGCCTCTCGGAGAAATTCCATTTTCGTCTGGATACGCCCTGGCAGGAGTTATCGCAAGAGGCCAGGGACGTTCTGATGAACGGTTCATCGGAGGAATTTGAAATCCGGTACAAGAGTCAGAGCAGCGTCAGTAAGGTAACGTACCGGATTACGTTCGAAGGGCTCATGGAGAATACGTATCGGCGATACAAAGAGGCCGGCGATCGTATGCGGCAGGAGTACGAGCAGTTCATGCGCATAAGCCCGTGCAAAATATGCGGCGGGAAACGACTGAAGCCAGAGTCTTTGGCGGTGACTGTGGGAGACCGGAATATTTCGGAAGTGACGGAATTATCCATCCGAGAGCTGCTTGACTTTGTGAACCGGCTGGAGCTGACACCGCAGCAGCAAATGATCGGCGCGCAGATTCTGAAAGAAATTCGAAACCGGGTGTCCTTCCTTAGCAATGTGGGACTGGATTATCTGTCTCTGTCCCGGGCAACGGCGACGCTGTCCGGCGGTGAGGCACAGAGAATCCGCTTAGCGACGCAGATCGGATCTGGTCTTGTGGGTGTCTGCTACATTTTGGATGAGCCTTCCATCGGTTTGCATCAAAGAGACAATGACAAGCTGCTGCGGACACTGAAAAATCTGCGGGATATGTGGAATACAGTCATTGTGGTGGAACACGATGAGGATACCATGCGGGCAGCGGATTACATTGTGGATGTAGGGCCCGGTGCCGGTTCTCACGGCGGCGAGATTGTTGCCTGCGGTACCGCGGAGGAAATTATGCAGAATCCGTCCTCTGTTACGGGGCAGTATCTCTCCGGAAAAAAATTTGTTCCGGTACCGCAGACCCGCAGAACGCCGTCGGCGTGGCTTACGGTTCGCGGTGCTGCCATGAACAATCTCAAGCACATTGATGTGCGCTTTCCGTTGGGTGTTCTGTGTCTGGTGACCGGTGTGTCCGGATCCGGAAAGAGCTCGCTGGTCAATGAGATTCTTTATCAGAAGCTGGCACACGATTTGAACCATGCCAAAACAATCCCCGGGCCCTGCGACGGAATCGATGGCATCGAACAGCTGGATAAGGTGATTAATATCGACCAGTCGCCGATTGGGCGGACGCCCAGATCCAATCCGGCAACCTACACAGGGGTGTTCGATACCATCCGGGAGCTGTTTGCGGGAACACCGGATGCCAGAGCAAAAGGGTATTCCAAGGGACGGTTTTCCTTTAATGTGAAGGGCGGACGGTGCGAAGCGTGCTCCGGTGACGGCATCCTGAAGATTGAAATGCATTTTCTGCCGGACGTGTATGTTCCTTGTGAGGTCTGCGGTGGCAAGCGGTATAACCGGGAAACGCTGGAGGTAAGATACAAAGGCAAGAGCATCTATGATGTTCTGAACATGACAATAGAAGAGGCGGTGCAGTTCTTTGAAAATGTTCCTGCTGTTCGTGACAAGATACAGACACTGTACGATGTCGGACTGGGATATGTGAAGCTGGGGCAGCCCAGCACAGAGCTGTCCGGCGGTGAGGCTCAGCGCATCAAGCTGGCGGCTGAACTTTCCAGACGTTCCACCGGCCGGACCATTTATATTCTGGATGAACCGACCACCGGTCTGCATTTTGAAGATGTCCGAAAGCTGACGCAGATTCTGCAGAAGCTGGTCGATGGCGGCAACAGCGTGATTGTCATTGAGCACAATCTGGATGTCATCAAGACGGCAGATTACATCATTGATATGGGACCGGAAGGTGGCGATGGCGGCGGACAGGTGGTGGCCTGTGGCACGCCGGAGGAAATTGCCAAGGCCCACTGGTCCTATACGGGATACTACGTCAACAAGGCGCTGCAGAGAGAACACCTGATTTGATGCGGACACCTCCGCCGGGATCCGTCGCTTAGACGGCTGGCGCCTGCGCAATAAAATCTTCATGAACTTTCCGCGTTTCCGTTCGGAAAGACTTTGAAAACGGTATGGCTGTAGTCTATACTGTAAAGGCGCCGTTTTGGGAGCCTGGATTTCATCTGCCGCTGCCAAACGGGCAGAGGATAGCAGATGCAGGTCTTGTGCAGAAGACCTTTTACACGATAGATACAGAGGAATTGATACATGCCTATTCAGCATTCGGATATTGGAATTGATTTGGGAACCGCAAGTGTTCTTGTTTATATAAGAGGGAGAGGCGTTGTCCTGAAGGAGCCTTCGGTAGTTGCGTTTGACCGGGACACCAACAAGATCAAGGCAATTGGGGAGGATGCACGCCTTATGCTTGGCCGTACGCCGGGCAACATCGTGGCGGTTCGACCGCTCCGGCAGGGCGTTATTTCGGATTATACCGTCACAGAGAAGATGATGAAGTATTTCATTCAGAAGGCGGTTGGAAAACGGACATTCCGGAAGCCGCGCATTGCGGTGTGTGTGCCCAGTCAGGTCACGGAGGTCGAGAAAAAGGCAGTAGAGGATGCAACCTTTCAGGCTGGAGCCCGGGAGGTATATATCATTGAGGAGCCTATCGCGGCAGCCATTGGTGCGGGCATTGATATTTCCAAGCCTTGTGGCAACATGGTGGTGGATATTGGCGGCGGCACAACCGATATTGCGGTAATCTCACTTGGCGGTACGGTGGTCAGCACATCCATCAAGGTGGCAGGCGATGATTTTGACGATGCGCTGGTTCGTTACATGCGCAAAAAGTACAATCTTCTGGTGGGCGAGCGAACGGCAGAGGACATCAAGATTAAGATTGGCAGTTGCTATCCTTCCGTCGAAGAGGATTTTATCGAAGTGCGCGGCCGTAATCTGGTTACCGGCCTTCCGCGTACCATCAAGGTTTCCTCCGGAGAGACGGAGGAGGCACTGAAGGAGGCGACCAATCAGATTGTGGAGGCCATTCACAGCGTGTTGGAGAAGACGCCGCCGGAACTGGCAGCGGATATCGCTGATCGCGGAATTGTGCTGACGGGCGGAGGTGCTTTGCTCAACGGACTGGAGGATCTGATCACCAGCAAGACCGGCATCAGTGCTGTAACTGCCGAGGATCCTATGACGGCGGTGGCCATCGGAACCGGCAAATATGTGGAATTCATAGCAGGAGAGGCGACCATTGAGGCATAAGGTCGCCTTTGAATGCATTAGATTCATGCCGGGCAGCAGGTACTGTCCGGCGTTTTTTGTTTCGGAACAACCATTCTGAGCCGGGACATCAATTGTTAACAAACGATGTCCCGGACAAACCTCATATAAATCCATCTCTTTCAACGCCAGGAAGTGTTCACGTATGCAAACCATAAAAGGATATATATCGGCAGTCATTTACCGCAATAAGGATAATCTCTATACCGTTTTCGAGGTGTGTGAGGAGGGAGAACTGATAACCTGTACCGGTTTTCCGGCTGCCATTTCCGAGGGAGAAAGTGTAGAAATCGCCGGGGAAATGGTGACGCATCCGGTGTATGGAGAGCAGCTGAAAGTGGCGCAGTATCAGGTGGTGCAGCCGGAAGGCACACAGGCGGTGTACCGATATCTTGCCTCCGGCGCAATCAAGGGCATCGGAGAGACGCTGGCCGCCAGAATCGTAAAGAAATTCGGTGAAGAGACCATGCGCATCCTGGATGAAGAACCGGAACGACTCTCGGAGGTAAAAGGCATCAGCAAACGAATTGCCCGGGAGATTGCTGCGCAGCTTGGAGAGAAAAAGGACATCCGGGATGCCATGATTTATCTGCAGCAGTATGGGATCGGCGGACGAAAGGCTCTGAAAATCTGGGAGACCTATGGTCAGCAGATGTATTCGGTGTTGCAGGAAAACCCGTACCAGCTGGCGGAGGATATTTCCGGAATCGGTTTTTCCATGGCGGACGAGATTGCGACACAAAACGGCATTCGCCCGGATTCGGATTATCGGGTAAGAAGCGGGATTTTGTTCATTCTTTCCGGCAATCTTCTGGAAGGCAGTAGCTATCTGCCGAAGGACCAACTGCTGCGGCGGGCAGGAGAACTGTTGCATGTGCCGGAGGATGTTCTGCAGATTCAGCTGGAGAATCTTGCTGTGGAACGAAAGGTGCGTATCCGGGTTCCGGAGGCTCCTGCGGTTGCCTCGCCGGAGGCCGGCAAAACAGAGGGGGCAACGGAGGGACCGGCAGAGAACGAACCGCAGTATATCGAAGGAACGGGCACAGGGGAGACGCCGGTGCCGCAGGTATATTCCGCGTACGCATACCGCATGGAACAGGACATTGCGCGGCGCCTTTTAGACCTGGACACACAGAATGCAGATAGCTTTACGGAAGAGGAACTGAACCTTCGGATTCGGCATATCGAGGAAAGTGAGAACATCGCACTGGATGATCTGCAGAAAAGGGCGGTCCGTCTTGCGGCTACGCGCGGAGTTCTGCTGATCAGCGGCGGCCCCGGCACCGGCAAAACAACGACGATCAACACCATCATTCGTCTGTTCCTGGCCGATGTGAAATCAGTGCTGCTGGCAGCGCCCACCGGCCGCGCTGCCAAGCGTATGACCGAAGCAACCGGGCATGAGGCGATGACCATTCATCGACTCCTCGGGTACAAGGCAATGGGGGATGGACCGGAGGAAAACGGAGAAAACGCAAGGGAAGAGTGGCGGTTTGAAAAGGATAAAGATCATCCGCTGGAGGCAGACGTTATTATCATCGATGAAATGTCTATGGTAGACCTGTTCCTCTTCCATGCATTGTTGAACGCGGTTCGCCCGGGGACGAGACTGATCATGGTGGGAGATATCCACCAGCTTCCCAGCGTAGGACCGGGCCGTGTGCTGCAGGACATGATGGAATCGAAGGCGTTCTGCAGTATCACGCTGCAGAAAATCTTCCGGCAGGCACAGCAAAGTGACATCGTTATGAATGCGCACCGCATTCTGCAGGGAGAGCCCTTGGAGTTGGGCAATAAGTCGAAAGATTTTTTCTTTCTGGAACGCAAAGATCCGCAGGTGATGTATAAGCACATCGTTATGCTCATTCAGCAGATGCTGCCGCGATATGTGAACGGCTCGCGGGATGATATACAGGTTCTTACCCCGATGCGGAAGGGCGCACTGGGGTGCATTCACCTCAATGAGGTGCTGCAGAGCGTGCTGAACCCTGCGGCGCCCGGGCGGACAGAAACCAGGGCACATGAACAGACGTTTCGTATTGGCGATCGTGTGATGCAGACCCGCAACAATTACCAGATGGAATGGGAGATACAGGGAAACCACGGGATGCCGGTGGAAAAAGGAACCGGTATCTTTAATGGTGATTTTGGTGTGATCAAAACGCTGGACAAGGAACGCGGAGAACTGACGGTCTGCTTTGACGAGAACCGGATGGTGCGGTATCCGTTCACACAGCTGGATGACCTGGAGCTTGCGTATGCAATCACCGTGCACAAATCCCAGGGCTCGGAGTATCCTGCGGTCATTCTGCCGATCCTTGGCGGACCATCCGGCCTGTTTAACCGCAATCTTCTATATACAGCAATCACTCGCGCCAAAAAGTGCGTTGTTATTCTGGGGGATCCGGAGGCGGTTTTTCGAATGGAGCAAAACGTCAGTACCTATACCCGGTATTCCGGACTGAAGGACCGGATTCAGGAAATGCGGGGGGAGATGTAATGGGGTGAAAATAAACAGACGCAGCGGCCGACCGGGTTCTATTCTGATGGACCTTCTGTATCCCAGACGGTGCCCGATCTGTGACCGGCCGGCTGCGCCGTTTGGGGCAGTGATATGCAGCAGCTGTGAGCGGGAAATACAACGGAAGCGAATTCGGATAAAGGATACCTTGTGCTGCCAATGCGGCAAACCGATGAAGGATCCGAGAAAGGATCGGTGCGCAGACTGTCGGAGGGAGGACCACCGCTATGAAAGAGGTTGCGCCTGCTACTGTTACCGGCAGGTTTCGGGGGCTATTTTCCGGCTGAAGTACGAGGGCAGGGCAGAATACGCCGACTGGATGGGGGGTGAAATGACTCGCCGTCTTCAGGAGGAGTTTGGAGAAACGCATCTGGATGCATTGGTGCCGGTTCCGGTCTCTGCCGAAAGGGAGAGAAAAAGGGGCTATAATCAGGCGACACTTCTTGCAAAAGTAATCGGGGAGAATATGGGCATTCCCATGCGGGAGGAATTTCTTGTTCGACTGACGGACACAACTGCTATGAAGGGGATGAGTGCCGCGCAGCGCCGGGTGAATCTGAAAAAGGCTTTTACTGCCCCTTCTGATGATGTAAAATCGAAGACGATTATGCTGGTTGATGATATCTATACAACCGGCACAACTGTGGATGCTTGTGCTGCAGCATTGAAAGAAGCGGGTGCCGCAGCGGTGTATTTTGTTACGCTGGCGATTGGAGAAGAGCGGACATGATTGATGAGAAGCGCGTTCGCCGAATGGAGCGCATGGCTGCCTATGAGAAGAAAGATGGCCGGGAAGACCGGAAAATCAACAGCTTTTTCCGCAGCGATTATTTGACCAAGCAGGTTTTGCTGACAGTTATCTGTGAGACGATTGCATTTGTAATCCTGTTCGGTGCATACGCTATCTATAACTTTGAAGAGCTGATCGGACAGATCTACAGCATGGATCTGAGGGTGTTTCTTCTTCAGCTTTTGGCGTATTACCTGATTTTTATGGGAATTATGATCGGCATTACACTGTGGGTGTACAATGGACGTTACCAGAGAGCCAGACGACATTTGAATGCCTATTATCAGGATTTGCAGCGGTTGTCTGCGGCATATCGGAAGGGACGCTAATAATAAGATGACCACATTACTGGAGCTAAGGGAGAAGGTCATTTCCATTTACTCCCAATATGAGAATTATATTAATCTGGCAGTCAGATTTCTGATCGCATTGCTGGCACTGGTGTACATTAATTCAATGACCGGCTATCAGGAAACGCTGGCGGGGATTATGCCTACATTTATCCTTGCATTAATTGCTACGCTGCTTCCGGCCAATCTGGTGGTGATTCTGCTGGGGCTGATTATTCTGGTGCACCTGTATGCACTGGCCATGGAAGCTGCTGCAGTGGGGGCCATTTTGTTTCTGGTGCTGTTACTTGTCTATTTCCGATTTACACCGGGAGACACGGTTTTGCTGCTGTTGTTTCCCTCTTGCCGCACCATTGGGCTTCATTATGCACTCCCGATTGCAGGCGGTCTTATGTATTCACCGGCCAGTGGTGTGACAGTAGCAGTAGGCGTTATAGCGGACAGTTATCTTCGCTTTGTACACCAGAATGAGACGGCCATCAGCAGTACGGGAACCGATACGGACAGCATTGTGACGCGGCTGCGGTTCCTCATGGATGGCATTATGCAGGATAAATCCATGCTCGTGACCGTCATTGCTGTGACGGTGGCGGCGATTGTTGTGTATGCGATTCGCAGACTTCCTATACGCAGCAGCTGGACCATTGCATCGGGAGTCGGATCGGTGCTGCAGCTGCTGATCATACTGGTTGGAGCGATGAATGGGAGTGCGCAGCTCAATGTTGCGCTGGCTTTCTTCGGAGTCCTTGCAGGCTTTGGTGTGGGCATGGTTTTGACATTCCTGTTTTTCAATCTGGATTATACCCGTGTGGAGAATACGCAGTTTGAAGACGATGATTACTACTACTATGTAAAGGCCATTCCCAAGAATGCCTTCTCGGTTCCGAGACGAACGGTAAAGACCATCAATTCCAGGCAGGGAACCGGGAACCGCCGGCAGGGGGCATACCGGTCTGAACGCCAGTGGCAAAACGGGTATGTGCCGGAACAACAGGAGTGGGCGGATTCCTATCCGCAGGAAGATGCGTACGGGGGACCTACCTATGAGGAGCTACCTCCCCGGGAGGAGATGGATGAATTCCGTGAGGAATTCTGATGATGGTGAGAAGGCCGCATGAGCGGAAGAAACGCTGAAAAGACAGAGTGGATTGAGAAACAATGCAGACCCTGCAGATTATATTTTTAAATTACATAGAGGCCTTGCATATTCCTACAGTGGGATGGACCGACGTAGTCGAGATCCTGATCATTGCCTTTTTGGTGTACCACATTATGCTGTGGGTCCGGAATACCAGGGCCTATGCTTTACTGCGGGGGCTGGCGTTTATTGCGGTCTTTATTGTTCTGGCTGCTCTGTTCAACATGACAACCATTCTATGGATTGTGCAGAATGTTGCCAGTATCGCGGTTACGGCATTTATCATCATCCTGCAGCCGGAGCTGCGCAATGCGATGGAGGAGCTCGGTCAGAAAAATCCCCTGACGGCACTGTTTCGCGATAGCTCGCGGGACGGCGACGGCCTGTTTTCGGATAAGACGATTTCGGAGATTGTGCGTGCCTGTGTGGCAATGGCGAAGGTGAAGACCGGCGCTTTGATTGTGATTCGGCAGAATACGCCGCTGCGGGAATGGGAGAGAACCGGTATTACGCTGGATGCGTATGTGACCAGTCAGCTTTTGATTAATATCTTCGAAAAGAATACGCCGCTGCATGATGGAGCTGTTCTGATCTCCGGAGACCGTGTGACGGCTGCTACCTGCTATCTGCCGCTTTCGGAGAATAAACTGGATAAAGATCTGGGAACCAGACACCGGGCAGCGGTGGGTATATCGGAGGTGACGGATTCACTGACCGTTATTGTGTCAGAGGAAACCGGGAAGATCAGCATTGCGTATCGCGGCGTGCTGGACCGGGATGTGAATGCGGATGAACTGCGTGCTCGTCTTGTTAAGCTGCAGGATAAAGGGTTAAATGAGCGAAAGGGGCTTCTTGCTGCCCGAAAGGATAGAGGCCAGGATGAAGGGAACAAATAATCGGCCGCACATTCTGAATAATCTTGGGACGAAGATTCTCGCCTTGGTTCTGGCGGCCGTTCTCTGGCTGCTGGTTAATAATGTGAATGATCCGGTGCAGACAAAACGCATTACAAACGTGTCGGTAAAGCTTCTTCACACTTCTCTAATCACAGACCAGGGGGAGGTGTATTCGGTGCTGGACAATACGGATGTGGTACCGGTGGTTACCATTCGTGCAAGGAGATCCATCATTGAGGATCTGACCAGGGATGACATTGTGGCCACGGCAGATGTGGAGAATCTCACGAGCTTGAACACCGTTGAGATCAAGTATTACTCCAACCGGTATAACAGCGAGATTGAAGAGATCGACGGAAGTGTGGACAATGTCATGCTCTCCATTGAACCGAAGATGACCGATTCGTTTGCACTGCAGACGGAGACCAGCGGCAGTGTGGCCAGCGGCTATGAGTTGGACAGCGTGTCACCGGAGCAGAATCAGATCCGGGTTTCCGGACCGGAGTCCATTGTGTCCAGCATTGTAGGGGCGAAGGCGATCGTTGATGTTTCCGGTGCTACCAGCAGTATTACCACGTATGCGGATGTGAAGCTGGTGGATGCCAATGGAGATACGGTTGATCCAACAAAGCTGACCATGAATATCACAACCGTAAAGGTGAATGTTACGATATTGCCGCTGAAGACGGTGCCCATCGAGGTGAATGTCAGTGGGACGCCGGCGGAAGGGTATCTGCGAAACGGAGTGGTAACCGCGGATCCGGAGTCGGTGAAGCTCGCGGGCAGGAGCTCCGTTCTGACAGATATTGATAAAATCACCATTCCTGCGGCGGTGGTGGATGTGACGGATTGTACCTCCAGCTATCAGGGGAAGGTTAATATCAAGGATTACCTGCCGGATGGGGTATCTCTGGCGGATTCCAAGTTCGACGGTGTGGTTAACATCACGGTGGGTATTGAGGCAGCGGAGACATCGGAGATCAACATCGGATTGAGTGATGTTTCTCTGGAAAATGTACCGGAGGGTTACCGGGCAAGGCTTATGTCGGTCAGTGATGGAACAAAGACGGTGACGGAAGGCAGCAGTCCGGCGAACTTTGGTGTGAGTATAACGGGATTGACCTCGGTGGTGGATGCCATTAAGGTGTCGGATCTTTCGCCGGCGATTGATGTAGGAAATCTGGTGTCGGCGGATAGCAGCGTCAAAGGTCACTATACCGCTGCGATTGCGCTGACGGTGCCGGATGGGGTTACAGTGAACAATACGATTACTGCATTGATCGAGCTGACAGAACCAACGGTATACAGTCAGTCGGGGACGTTATCCTCTGGGGATTGAAGTGTTATAACGAGAAGAACAAAGGAGAGAATAAAGAGAGTATGAGCAGAATGTTCGGAACCGATGGAGTGCGCGGCGTGGCGAACAAGGAGCTTACGGCTCCGCTGGCGATGCAGCTGGGACAGGCAGGAGCCTATGTGCTGTCCAAGGATAACGGCGGCAAAAAGCCGTTGATTATGGTTGGCTGTGATACGAGGCGCTCCGGGGATATGCTGGCGAATGCCCTGATGGCAGGTGCTTGCTCTGTGGGAGCAAATGTGGTTTATCTCGGCGTTCTTCCTACACCGGCAGTGGCCTATCTTGCAAGGGTTCATCATGCAGATGCGGGCGTTGTCATCTCGGCATCACATAATCCGATGGAATTCAACGGGATTAAGTTTTTTGACGGAAACGGATTTAAGCTTCCGGATGCAGTAGAGGATGAAATTGAAGCGCAGATTGCCAGCAATATGGCAGATATCGATTTTCCGACGGGAGAGGCTGTGGGACACATCGAATATCGCATGGATTCCTGGCATGAGTATTCCGATCACGCGGCGGAGATGGTTCCGGTGGATCTTTCCGGGATGAAGATCGTCGTTGATACCGCGGAGGGAGCGGCCTATTTGTCCAATGTTGCGGCTCTTCGCAAGCTGGGAGCGCAGGTGATTCCGATTCACAACGATCCGGATGGGGTCAATATTAACCACAAGTGCGGTTCGACGCACATGGAAGAGCTGCGTGAAGTGGTACTGAAGGAAGGCGCGGCACTTGGCGCAGCATTTGACGGCGATGCGGATCGTTTTC
Organism: bacterium; assembly: GCA_963658695.1. Taxonomy (GTDB): domain Bacteria; phylum Bacillota; class Clostridia; order Lachnospirales; family Lachnospiraceae; genus CAG-791. The sequence continues at coordinate 5,991 of CAVKRN010000024.1, read as the reverse complement.
TTGCCATTGATGAAAAAGGTGAGATGGTGGACGGTGATAAAATCATGGCCATCATCGGAAGCTTCATGAAGAAGAAGGGGGCATTAAAGGGTGATACCATTGTTGCAACCGTCATGAGCAATCTTGGCTTTTTTATTATGGGACAGGAACAGGGCATTCAGATCGAGCGCACGAAGGTGGGAGACCGATACGTGCTGGAGAGGATGCGTGAGATCGATTCCAACCTTGGCGGCGAGCAGTCGGGGCATATTATTTTTCTGGATGAGAACACGACGGGAGATGGCCTCCTGTCCTGCCTGCACCTTCTCCGCGTGATGAAGGAGACTGGAAAGCCCCTTTCGGAGCTGGCTGCAATCATGAAAAAATACCCGCAGGCGCTGGTGAATGCCAAGGTGGATAATGCGAAGAAGGAGCACTACCGGGATTTTCCGGAGGTGGTAAGCCGTATTGAAGCGCTGGAACAGGAATTTGACGGGAAGGGAAGAGTCCTGATTCGTCCGTCCGGAACAGAGCCTTTGGTACGGGTTATGATCGAGGGAGAGGATCAGGAAATCCTTCAGAAGAAGGCCGAAGAGCTGGCGGAATTTATTGAGAAGACCATGGCTTGAAAACAGGTGCCGGCATCTGCTATCATAACGGGAGCGTTCCGGACCGGTTGGAACGGGCCGGAAGGTTGTTATACCTTAGGTGAGGAAACGGAAATGGTTAGTCAGAAAGTAGTTATTAAGAATCCGACAGGGCTGCACCTACGTCCGGCTGGTATCCTATGCAAGAGTGCAATGGATTTCAAATCATTGATCACATTCCAGTTTAAAGATACAACCGCGAATGCAAAGAGTGTACTTTCCGTACTTGGTGCATGCGTGAAATCAGGCGATGAAATCGAGCTTATCTGCGATGGTCCGGATGAAAAGGAGGCACTTGCCTCTTTGGTGGCAATCATCGAGAGCGGACTTGGCGAATAGACGATAAGAAAAACGATGACCTGCCCGGCTGTATCCGGGCAGGTTTTTGCGTATCAGTGGGTACGCAAATGAGAACGGAATAATTACCGTATCCTAATCGGTGGATGCGCAACAGTTATGTATAGGAATGCCGCAGATGGACTGCGGGATGGAAAGGGAAGCATGAAAAACGTAGAACGTTATCAGAGAGTTCCGGTGCTGCATTATCCGGAAAGAGAATGGCCGAACAAGGAAATTCAGAAGGCACCCATCTGGGTGAGCGTGGATCTTCGGGACGGAAATCAGGCCCTTGTGGATCCCATGGTGGTTTCGGAAAAGCTGGAGATGTGGAAGCTTCTGATGAAGCTTGGCTTCAAGGAAGTGGAGGTGGGCTTCCCGGCGGCCAGCCAGATTGAATTTGATTTTATTCGAAAGCTCATTGAAGAGAATTTGATCCCGGACGATGTGCGCATTCAGGTACTGTCCCAGTGCCGCAAGGAACAGATCGAGCGCACATTTGAATGCATTCAGGGCTGCAAGCAGGCAATAGTGCACATTTACAATTCCACCTCGACGCTGCAGCGGGATGTGGTATTCGGCAAGAACCGCGAGGAAATTAAGGCGATTGCTGTACAGGGAACAGAGTGGGTAAAGGAGCTTGCCGAGAAATTCCCCGGGCAGATCACACTGGAGTACTCTCCGGAAAGCTTTACCGGAACAGAAATGGATTATGCAGTGGAGGTTTGTACCGCCGTACAGGAGGTCTGGAAGCCTACCAGAGAGAATCCGATCATCTTCAATCTTCCGTCGACGGTGGAGATGACAACACCTAATGTTTATGCGGATCAGATCGAGTATTGCAGCCGCAATTTCAAGGATCGTGACACCATCATTCTCAGTGTCCATCCGCACAACGATCGCGGTGAGGGCGTGGCAGCAACAGAGCTTGCACTTCTTGCAGGGGCGCAGCGTGTAGAGGGAACCTTGCTCGGAAACGGAGAGCGGACCGGCAATGTGGATATCCTGAACGTCGCATATAATATGTTTTCGCAGGGAATCGAGCCGGAGCTTCATCTGGAGGATGTCAATGAGATCATTGACGTATGCGAGCGCGTAACCAAGATGAAGGTTGATCCGCGACACCCCTATGCAGGCAAGCTGGTGTTTACGGCGTTCTCCGGTTCGCATCAGGATGCCATCAACAAGGGCGTGACGGCAATGCGGGAGCGCAATTCTCAGATTTGGCAGGTGCCGTACCTTACCATCGATCCGGCCGATATCGGACGCAAATATGAGCCGATTGTGCGGATTAATTCACAGTCCGGCAAGGGCGGGGTAGCCTTTGTTATGGATTCCTATTTTGGATTCAAGCTGCCAAAGGCGATGCAGCGTGAATTTGCCGACGTGGTTCAGTCCATCAGTGAGAAAGAAGGGGAAGTGCCGCCGGAAGAAATCATGGATATGTTCCGTGCGGAATACCTGGATCGCAAAGAACCATTGCATTTCCGGTCTCTCCAGGTGGTGGAGCTAGGCGGCGAGAAGAAGACCAAGTTCGATACGCAGGTAACGGTGAACTTTACGGACTGCGGCAGTCAGAAGAGCTTCACGGCGGTTGGCAATGGGCCGCTGGATGCGGTTTTGCGCGGAATGCATGAGAGCTTTGGCTACAGCATGCGCATTCTTGATTACGAAGAGCACGCACTCAAATCCGGTTCGGATTCGCAGGCCGCGGCGTACATTCACCTGTTGGACTGCGGCAGCGGAAAGGTGACCTACGGCGTAGGCGTGAGCTCTAATATTACCAGAGCTTCGGTTCGCGCCATCTTCTCGGCTATGAATCGACTTGGCATGGGAACCAAGGAGAGTTTTGCAAACTTCTAAATTTTCTTAGCAACCTCCGACGGATCGCACGGATTTGCCGGAATCGATGAGTCAAGAAAGGGCGAGATCGAAACAATGGATTACGAATGGCTGTATCAGTTTATGCGGAACATCCCATACCTGAAGCACAACGGAATCGTTGTGGACTGCATCGAGAAGGATCATGCGGTTCTTTATGTGGAAATGCGTCCGGAGCTGGCAAATCCCTACGGAATGGCACACGGCGGTTTGTTATTTACTTTGATTGACACCACAGCAGGTGCGGCTGCGCGAACGGATGGGCGCGAATATGTGACACTGAATGCAAGTGTCAATTATCTGCGGAATACAAAATCCGGAAGGATCACCGCAGATGCGCACCTGGTACGCCGGGGGAAAACGGCAACCGTGGTTGATGTAGAAGTAACGGATGAAAAGGGAACGCTTTTAACCACCGGAACGGTGACGATGTTTTGTCTGAGTCCCGATGTAAAACCTGCAGTTGTATAGTGAACGTGATTGATTAAAGGAGAACACCATGGCAGATCAAAAGAAGCTGGTCGCTGAAATCACCTCTATGGACGAGGACTTCACCCAGTGGTACACCGATGTATGCACGAAGGCAGAACTGATCGGATATTCGCATATTAAGGGCTTCACAATTTTTAAACCGGCCGGTTATGCGCTTTGGGAGGCGATCCGCGATCACCTCGACCGCCGCTTCAAGGCTACCGGTGTTCAGAATGTATACATGCCGATGCTGATTCCGGAAAGCCTGCTTGCTAAGGAGAGCGAGCTCGTGAATGGATTTGCACCGGAGGTGGCCTGGGTAACAGCTGGCGGAACAGAGCCGCTGACGGAGCGGTTGTGCGTAAGACCTACGTCAGAAACCGTGTTCTCGGATTTCTATAAGGATGATGTCCATTCCTATCGTGATCTTCCGCGTCTATATAATCAGTGGTGCTCGGTGGTGCGTTGGGAAAAGGAAACACGGCCGTTTCTTCGCTCCCGCGAGTTCCTTTGGCAGGAGGGTCATACCATCCATGCCACCAAGGAGGAAGCCGAGGAACGGACGCAGCAGATGCTGAATGTGTATGCTGATTTCCTTGCAGAGGATATGGCAATTCCGACCATCAAGGGCAAGAAAACGGAAAAAGAGAAATTTGCCGGTGCTGATTCCACCTATACCATTGAGGCATTGATGCATGACGGTCGTGCACTGCAGTCCGGTACCAGCCATTTCTTTGGACAGAAATTTGCGGAAGCTTACGACATCACCTTTACGGATAAGGACAACAAGCTCAAGTATGTATGGCAGACGTCCTGGGGAATGACTACTCGCGTGATCGGTGCAATGATCATGGTGCACGGAGACAATCGCGGACTGGTAATTCCTCCGAAGATTGCGCCGATTCAGGTTTGTATCGTTCCGATTCAGCAGCGTAAGGAAGGCGTGCTGGAGAAGGCGTATGAGCTCCGCGACCTGCTCTCCAACTTCCGTGTGAAGGTGGATGACTCGGATAAGAGCCCCGGCTTTAAGTTCTCCGAGCAGGAGATGAGAGGCATTCCGCTGCGCGTGGAAATTGGCCCCAGAGATATTGAAAACGGGGTATGCGTTGTGGTACGGCGTGATACTTCTGAGAAGCTGGAAGTACGCATTGACGAGCTGTCAGAGAAGATCGGAGAACTTCTTCCTACAATACAGAAAGATATGTATGACCGTGCTAAGGCGTTGATGGACAGCAAGACCTATACGGCTGGTAATGAGGATGAGCTGCAGACCATCTTCGAGGAAAAGACCGGCTTTGTAAAGGCAATGTGGTGCGGCGATCGTGCCTGCGAGGATGCCATCAAGGAAAAATATGGCGTCACTAGCCGGTGCATCCCGTTTGAACAGGAGAACATCGCATCAACCTGTGTTTGCTGCGGCAAGCCGGCAACAAAAATGGTGTATTGGGGCAAGGCATATTAAGGATGACAATGCAATTGGAGATCCCGGAGGGAGCAGCTCTGGTGCTGCGAAAGCTCCGGGAGGCTGGTTATGAAGCATATGTGGTGGGAGGCTGTGTGCGTGACAGCCTCCTTCGTCGTGTACCGGATGACTGGGATATCACAACATCCGCGCGGCCGGAAGAGGTCAAAGGAGTATTTCACCGGACGGTGGATACCGGCATTCAGCATGGGACTGTCACCGTGATGGTGGGGAAGGAGGCCTACGAGGTCACGACCTACCGCGTGGATGGGGACTATGCCGATGGACGGCATCCCACAAGCGTTACCTTTACCCCGAGTCTTCTGGAGGACTTAAAACGCCGCGATTTTACCATCAATGCCATGGCATATTGTCCGGAAAAGGGACTTGTGGATGAATTTGACGGTGAAAGCGATCTACAGAAGGGAATCATTCGGGCAGTGGGAGACCCGGTGCAGCGTTTTACGGAGGATGCGCTCCGGATGATGCGTGCGGTTCGATTTGCGGCACAGCTGAATGCAGAAATTGAGGAAAATACGGCAGCGGCCATACGGCAGCTGGCACCAAACCTGCGTTTGGTCAGTGCGGAGCGGATACGGACCGAGCTGGAAAAACTGGTGGTTTCCGCGCATCCGGAGAAGCTTTCGGATGCATATCAGCTGGGATTGATGGATGTATTTTTGCCGGAATTATCGGAATGTATGGGCTGCGTGCAGAACAATCCGCATCATTGTTACACGGTGGGGGAGCACATTCTGCATTCGATCATGGCGGCGCGCAGGGATCGGATTCTTCGTCTGACCATGCTTCTGCACGATGTTGGGAAGCCGGCGGTGAAAACGACGGATGAAGGCGGTATCGATCATTTCTACGCGCACGATTTAAAAAGCGCGGAGCTTGCAGACGAAATTCTGCGTCGCCTGAAATATGATAACGATACGAGGAAAAAGGTGACGACGCTGGTTGCATGGCATGATCGGCAGCTGGGGGAGAGCATAAACAAAGTGCGCAGAAATGTTGCGCGGCTTGGCCCGGAGCTTTTTCCTCTGCTGCTGGAAGTGAAAAGGGCAGACGTTGCCGCTCAGGCAGATTACCGGCGAGAGGAAAAGTGCAGGAAAATCGATGAATGGGAGAGAATCTATCGGGAAATTCTGAAAGCGGAAGAATGCCTTTGCATTCGTGATCTTGCGGTCGGAGGAAAGGATCTGATAGAGA
>CAVKRN010000023.1:0-34628 GCA_963658695.1 bacterium | reverse complement strand
TTCGCGTTCTCAGTGCCCCGGGCAGAGTCGCTCCGCGCCTTGCCCGCACCGCACACAAGAAGACTCTCCAGGGCAAGTAAACTTGCCCAGAGAGTCTTCTTGTGTGCGGTGTGCTGCTTTAATATCCAAATTCCTGTGCCCAGTACCAGATTCCACCGGAGGTTTGGTAGGCGGCGACTCCTATCGTGGTGTATTGTCCATTGAGAATGTTTGCTTTGTGGGTGGGTGATGCCATCCATGCGGCAACGACACTGGCGGCGTCATTATAGTTGTACGCAAGATTTTCGCCATACATCAGGTTGCTGTCTACGGTCCACCAGTCTGTGCCGTTCGGCCTTGTGTGGGAAAAGCTTTGCTCGCATTCCTGTGCGCGAACCTGTGCATCCTTTTCCAGTCCATTATTCCAGGTCAGTGCGCTTAGGCCTGCGGCAGCCCGCTGATTGTTGACCAGCGCCAGCACCTCCTGTGCCATTGCCACGCCGGACGCTGTTGATCCGGATCCTGCCAATGCAAGTGCATCGTCATCAATATAATGCTCCCCCGCTTCTTCACTTTCTGTTCTTGCCGCTGCTCCATCGTCCAATGCTGCGGTATTCGTTGCCTCCCCGGCGCCTCCGCAAGCTGCCAAAACGAGCAGTGCCGCCGTTAAAAGCGCTGTCAGCAGCGTTCGTTTTATCTTCCTTTTCACAGTATATCCCTCCGAGTTTCACTGTCATATCGTATCTCCACTCTCATGATACCATTGGTTTCGAGTTCGTCAATCATCAAATACATTGCCTTCTGTAAGAAAATCGTTATTTTTGATTTTTGATTCGTCATCAAATTTCCAGTGCAAACCAGGAGGAATTTCGCTATCATAGGATGAAAAATGAGTTGAAAGGATCATTATGAAAATTATTACAGACGAACACTATATAAATGTACACTCCGCTAAAAACGCACCTGCGGCCCACGCTGCCGACGGGGAGCTCGTTATTTTTCAAACAAGAGACTGCTATAACCGGACGGTACAGACCGAACAGCTTTCTTTAGAGGAACAGGTTGGTGATGAACCTGACAATCCGTCAACAGGTCCCTTATACATTGATGGTGCTATGCCAGGGGACGTCATTGCCGTTGATATTCTGGATATTCAGGTTGCTGATCACGGCGTTGTTGGCATCGGCTGCGGCCCGTTTAAGAATCCGCAGGAGAAGGAGCCTTTTCGTATTCTCCCTGTTCAAAATGGCCGAGTGACCTTTCAGGATATTACGTGGGATATTGATCCCATGATCGGTGTCATAGGAACCGCTATGCCGGATCGCGAAATCGGAACCATAAACGCCTTTGAAGGCGGCGGCAACATGGACAGCCGCATAATCCGGAAGGGTGTGACGGTCTGGCTGCCGGTCCGTGTCCCCGGTGCACTTCTGGTTATGGGAGATATTCACGCCTCTATGGGAGACGGAGAGGTCTGCGGTACCGGTCTTGAAATTGATGGTGAAATCACCGCACGTGTACGTCTTGTAAAGAACTTTGTTCTGAACTGGCCGGTTACAGAAACGAAGGATGCCTGGTATGTCAACAGCTGCGGAGATACCTGCGACGATGCCATTCGTGCCGGTTATATGGAACTTCGCCGCCTGATTGCAAACGCATACGGCTGGTCACTGGAAGATGCTGCTTTCTATATGACTTTGCGCGGCTATCTGGAGTCCAACCAGGCATGCCTTGTTCCTCATGACACCTTCCGAGTAGGAACGCCAAAGGTTCCGGGGAAGCCGAGGCTCATCTAGTGCATCATTTTTAGTAAACAAAAAGGCCTTGTATTTCCAACGTTTTCCTAGAATTCGTTGGGAATACAAGGCTTTTGAAATAATGCCGCCAGCGGGAATCGAACCCGCACTCCGTCACCGGAACGGGATTTTAAGTCCCGCGCGTCTACCTATTCCGCCATGGCGGCATCACTCTGCCCATCATAGTGGATTTTAAGGATATTTTCAAGTGGTTTTAGAAACGTATACACTGTTTGCGACAGGTCTAGTACATCGATTTTTAAATAACTAGCCTAAATAACTGGCCCTTTTTCCTGATTGCACGCGTCAAAAATCCTCAGCGCAGCCCGCTACGCCTACGTTTTTTGACACGCACCCTCAGAAAAAAGTTCTGCGTTATTAGGGAAACGCTTTCATCAGCATTTCCCTAAAGTTGACTGTCAGAAGCTCCACATATGCTTCTTCACCATATTTACAAACTCTCCATTGGTTCTGGTCTTATAAAACAGATCCAATACGCTGTCCGTTGCTTCCTCCGCCTTGGATCCGATAAACGACTTGCGGATGGTGGAGACGCACTCCTGTTCATCGGGTGTCAGAAGAAGGTCGTCCCGTCTGGTGCCGGATTTTGCCAGATCTACTGCAGGGAAGATGCGGCGCTCGGAAAGCTTGCGGTTTAAGATCATTTCCATATTGCCGGTTCCCTTAAACTCCTCATAGACAACATCGTCCATCTTAGAACCGGTCTCAATGAGCGCTGTCGCCAGTATCGTAAGTGATCCGCCCTCACGCATATTACGGGCAGCGCCAAAAAAGCGCTTCGGCATATGAAGGGCTACCGGATCCAAGCCGCCCGACAGGGTCCTTCCGCTGGAGGGTTCTGTCAGGTTATAGGCTCTTGTCAGTCTTGTAATGGAATCCAGAAGGATCACCACGTCCTTTTTAGCCTCCACCAGCCGCTTGGCACGTTCGATTGTCATCTCTGCCACGCGCTTATGGTGCTCCGGAAGCTCGTCAAAGGTTGAATAGATCACCTCTGCATTGGGACCTTCCAATGCCTCGCGAAGATCGGTTACCTCCTCCGGTCGCTCATCGATCAGCAAGATAATCAGATGAATTTCCGGATTGTTCGCCTTGATGGACTTCGCCACTTCCTTCATCAAGGTAGTCTTACCGGCCTTCGGCGGGGACACAATCATTCCGCGCTGTCCTTTTCCCACAGGACACATCAAATCCATGACGCGCATAGCGATGGACGCCCCCGCCTTTTCCAGACGGATTCTGTCATTCGGAAAAATCGGTGTCATATCTTCGAAGTTGTAACGCTTCTTGGATTCCTCCGGATTCAGTCCATTGACCGCCGTCACGTACAAAAGCGCCGAAAACTTCTCATTCTGGTTGCGAACACGAAGACCGCCCTCTACAATATCACCCGTTTTCAGATTGAATCGGCGAATCTGGCTGGGTGCCACGTAGACGTCTCCGTCTCCCGGCATATAATTGGCTGATCGAATAAAACCATATCCTTCTGCCATAACCTCGAGAATGCCCTTGGCCTTCTCACCGCTGTCTAGCTCCGGATTGATATCATTTTTATGCACGATCTGCTGATCCGGACGGCTCAGCCCCCGGCGCGCATAGTTCGCCGCAACAGCAGTAGATCCTGCCACACGTCCCGTTGTCTCCCGCACTTTTCCTGTCTGCCCCGTCTGCTGCGCTGCATAGAGATTTTTATCCTCTTCCGAGGCAGCCGGCGTTTGCGTTTCTCCGGATTCCGTCATTTCGTTCTGGGAAGGCGTTGTATCCGCCGAAGATTCTACACGCCTTCGAGGCCCCTTCCCTTTTCTCTGCTGCGAACGCTCTTCGCTCTGCGTGTGCCTTCCCTTCACTGCGGGCGCATCATTTCCGGTCCCTTCCGCAGACTTTGCCTGCTCGTCAGCCGCTGCTGCCTCCGCCCGCTTTCTGCGCTCCTCCAGAACCTTTTCATCCTCCGCCTGATCCAGCTCCAGAAGCAGCTCTACAAGCTTCTCCTTTCTGGTTCTGGCAGGAACATTCATTCCCCGGTCCTCTGCAATCGACTTCAGGTCTTTCACCTGTAATGACTCATACATTTCCTTTGTCATTCTCATTCTCTTGTTCCTTAACGTTATGGTAATGTGATAATTCTGATCGCTTTTGAAGTGTGTTTCTATGCTGTATAGCCGTTCGCCGTTTTCGTTATGGAAAGCTGCACGATACCGCCAGACAGCGGCTTAGATATGATCCAATGAAACAGATCGCTTTGACACTTATGTATGTGCTTATTGTAGCGATTTTGAAAACCGCTTGTCAATCTGCATCGGGTTTTTCCGAAGAAAAATCTCGATACGGGGTTACTGTACACACGCCAGCCAGTGACAGATCCCGGCAGAGTCGTCCGATCAGAGGCCTTGCGAGGCCTCGCTACTTGCGAGCGCACGTACTGTAACAGCATTCGCTACCCCAGAAGCGTCTCCACCAGCTTCTGGTAGATCTCGCTGCTCTTATTTTTCCATTCGGAAACAGCCTTTTTGGCAGTCTCCTCATCCGGAACCGACAAATCAATGGACACAATGGAATGCCCGTTCTCCTTCACAACCAGACGCGTTGTGTAATCATCATAGGTGGAACGGTAATACTCTCCGAGAATCGCCTCTTCGTTCGTCAACTCTCTCCCGATGTCCTTTAGATAATTCCGAATCTGCTGCTTGATGCTGTCGGAAAGCTGACCGGCAAAAAAGCCCAGCGTCTCTTCCCCTTCCTCCGTAATCTGCAGAAAGGTCTTCCCGCCCATACTCTTTTCCGTCACAAAGCCGTTCTTTTCGATCTCCTCATAGGTCTGAAGAAGTGTCTCGAAGTTCGCAGCATACCCATTTTCAATCAGAAAAGTGCTGGTGCGCGGCATGGCAATCTCGCCACCCGCGCGGTCCAGCATGTATAAAATAATTAATTTATAGATTGCAACCGGTTCCATCAGAACAATCTGTTGTCCTCTTTGATATTGCTGCGAACGGCTTCGGAAACCACTTCCGCAACCTTCGGATTAAACGCTTCCGGAAGAATGAAGTCCTCGCTAAGCTCTTCGTCTGTTACGATTGCTGCCAGCGCCTTGGCTGCCGCAAGCTTCATATCTTCGGTAATCTGCCGTGCCTTCCCCTCCAGAGCGCCCTTGAAAATCCCGGGGAACACCAGCACGTTGTTAACCTGATTGGGGAAATCACTGCGGCCTGTTCCGACAATTCTTGCCCCTGCCTCCTTCGCAAGATCCGGCATAATCTCCGGCACAGGATTTGCCATTGCAAAGAGAATGGCATCCGTATTCATCGTTCGAACCATCTCCGGCGTCACACTCCCCGGCGCACTCACGCCAATAAAAATATCGGCCCCCTCTAACGCATCGGCCAGTGTTCCCGTTCGATTTTCCAGGTTGGTGACCTCCAGCATTTCCTTCTTGATCCAGTTCAGCTTCTCCCGATCCTTGCTGATGATTCCCTTCGAATCACACAGAATAAGATGCTGAAAACCATAGCTAAGCAAAAGCTTGCTGATGGCAATGCCGGCAGCACCGGACCCGTTCACTACAATGCGGCACTCCTCTTTTTTCTTGCCGGTAAGGCGTAAAGAATTGATGATGCCTGCCAGAACAATGATTGCGGTTCCGTGCTGATCGTCGTGAAACACCGGAATGTTCATAGTTTCCTTCAGCCGGCGCTCAATTTCAAAGCACCGCGGTGCGCTGATATCCTCCAGATTGATGCCGCCGAATGTCGGTTCCAAGCGCTGAACCGTCTCTACAATCTCATCCACATCCTGTGTCTTTAAGCAGATCGGAAAGGCATTGACCCCGCCAAACTCCTTAAAAAGAACGGCTTTGCCCTCCATTACCGGCATAGCCGCCTCCGGTCCGATGTTTCCCAGCCCCAGCACCGCCGAACCATCACTGACCACGGCAATGGTATTCTGCTTCAATGTATAGGTATACGCTTCCTTTACATCCTCATGAATCACCTTGCAGGGCTCTGCAACGCCAGGCGTGTATGCCAGTGCCAGATCCTCTCTTGTCTTCACCTCGCACTTTGACTGTGTGGAAATCTTGCCCTTCCACTCTCTGTGAAGTTCCAGTGCCTTCTCTGCATTCGTCGCCATCGCGTTCCTCCTCATTTATCTCTCGTACATGAATTTGTATCTGCTCAGCACGTATCAAAAATTCTCAGCGTAGCCTGCCACATCTGCTTTTTAACACGCTCTCTCAGAAAAAGATCCGCATTATCAGGGCAGTTATTCCGCAATCGATGTACGAGGCAACAGCGCTTCCTTCTCGGAATATCTTGCATCCCCCGTAAGCGTACTCATATGCGAGCGGATGTTACGCTCATATCCATTCTCCGAGGGCTGATACAACACCCGATCCCGAAGCTCTTCCGGAAGACAGGGCTGTCCCGCATAATGTGCCTCATAGCTGTGCGCATATTCATATCCGATGCCACGCCCCAATTTCGAAGCCGACCGGTAGTGCGCATCCTGCAGGTACGGCGGAATCGGCACATCTCCGGTCTCTTGCACCAGTTTTCTGGCCGCCATGACGGATTCACATGCCGTATTGGATTTCGGAGCAGTCGCGACATATTCCGCAGCCTGTGCAAGAATAATCTGTGCCTCCGGAAAGCCGATGCGCTCCGCTGCAAGGCTGGCTGTCGTCGCAACCTCCAGCGCACGCGGGTCCGCGTTTCCCACATCCTCCGATGCGCAAATCATAATGCGCCGGGCAATAAACTCCGGTTCCTCCCCCGCCTCAATCATTCGAGCGAGGTAATACACCGCAGCATCCGGATCCGACCCCCGCATGCTCTTAATAAACGCTGAAATCGTATCGTAGTGATTATCACCTTTTTTGTCATATCGCGCAACACGTTTCTGGATGCACTCCCTTGCCACATCCAGCGTAATGTGAATCACTCCATCCTCTGACGGGGCTGTTGTCAGGACCCCCAGTTCCACTGCGTTCAGCGCATGCCGCGCATCTCCGCCCGATACATCGGCCAGAAACGCCAGTGCATCCTCGCTTATTTGCGCATGATAGCTTCCCATGCCTCTGTCTTTATCCGTCACTGCTCTTACCAAAAGCGTCTGGATGTCTTCCGGCTGCAGGGGCTTTAATTCAAAGATCATAGACCGTGAGAGCAGCGCACCATTCACTTCAAAATAAGGATTTTCCGTCGTTGCTCCAATGAGTGTAATGGTTCCATCCTCCACAAAAGGCAGCAGGTAATCCTGCTGCCCCTTATTGAAGCGATGAATCTCATCAATGAAGAGAATGGTTTTCTTCCCATAGCCGCCCAGTCGGTTTTTGGCCGCTGCGACAACCTCTTCCATGTCCTTTTTCCCGGCAGAAGTTGCATTGATCTGGCAAAATTCCGCTGACGTGGTATTCGCAATCACCTTGGCCAGCGTCGTCTTCCCCGTTCCGGGCGGTCCATAGAAAATAATGCTTCCCAGCTTGTCCGCCATGATCGCGCGGTACAGCAGCTTGTCCTTGCCGATGATGTGCTGCTGCCCCACCACTTCCTCCAGACTTCTGGGACGAAGCCTTGCAGCAAGCGGTGCCTCCTTTTCCGTCTGCTGCTGACGCATGTATTCAAACAAATCCATCAGCTAAGTCTCCAAATATCGCGGTTGTATTCCTCAATGGTACGATCGCTTGAGAAGAATCCGGCCTTCGCAATGTTCACAAGGCTCATCTGGTTCCAGCGCTTCCGGTCCTCATAATCCGCAAGCATTTGATCCTTTACGCGAATGTAATCCTCCAGGTCGATCAGTGCCATGAACCAGTCTTTCCCAAGGATATCGTTATAAAGTCTCTCCAGATTCTCCTTGTGTCCCAGTGCCATACACTGCTCACCTACTATGAAATCCACAGCCTCTTTAATAACCGGGCTCTTGTCATAATAATCCTTGGATACATAATCCGCTTTCTTGTAATGTTCAATGACCGTTTCGGAATCAACTCCGAACATATAAATATTGTCGTCACCAACCAGCTGCTGAATCTCGACATTCGCTCCGTCCGCCGTTCCCAGGGTCACGGCTCCGTTGAGCATGAACTTCATATTGGATGTACCGGAGGCCTCCTTGGAAGCCAGCGAGATCTGCTCGGAGATGTCACAGGCAGGAATCAGCTTTTCCGCATAGGTCACATTGTAATTCGTCACAAACACCAGATGCATGTAGGGACTTACATCCGGATCATTATTGATGATATCCTGCAATACCAACAGCAGATGAATGATATCCTGTGCAATGATATAGGCAGGAGCTGCCTTCGCACCGAATATGAAATTGATCGGGCGCTGCGGTTTTTTACCTCCCTTAATTTCCAGATACTTGTGAATGATATACAGTGCGTTCATCTGTTGGCGCTTATACTCGTGCAGACGCTTGATCTGAATGTCAAAAATGCCATTCGGATCCAGCTCCACATTCTCATGCTCCTTGATGTAGGAGGCGAGCACCCATTTGTTGTTCTGTTTGATCTGATCCAGCTGTCCCAGAATCTCCTCGTCTCCCCGGTACTGCAGAAGATCCTCCAGGCGAAGCGCATCCTTCTTAAACGCATCCGAAATCGTTCTGGACAGCAGATTGGATAACGGATGATTGCAGGAAAGAAGCCAGCGACGGAACGTAATTCCATTGGTCTTGTTGTTGAATTTCTCCGGATACAGCTCATAGAATTTATGCAGCTCCGTATCCTTCAGAATCTGCGTATGGATGGCCGCCACACCATTGACGGAGAAGCCGTAATGGATGTCGATGAACGCCATGTGCACGCGGTTCTCTTCATCAATGATCTGCACATCCGGATCGCTGTAGCGACTGCGAACGCGCCGATCCAGTTCCTTAATGATCGGAACCAGCTGCGGAACCACCTTCTCCATGTACTCCATAGGCCAGGTCTCCAGTGCCTCCGCCAGGATGGTGTGATTGGTGTAGGCACAGGTCTTCGAAACTACCTCTATGGCCTCGTTCATCGACATCGCCTTATCCTCTGTGAGGATTCGTATCAGTTCCGGAATCACCATGGTCGGGTGCGTGTCGTTGATCTGAATCACCGCATGATCATAGAGATGACGAAGATCGTACTGCTTGGCCTTCATCTCGTGTAGAATCCACTGCGCCGCATTGCTCACCATGAAATACTGCTGGTAAATCCGAAGGAGACGTCCCTTTTCATCCGAATCGTCCGGGTACAGAAACAGCGTCAGATTCTTCTCAATCTCATCCTTGTCAAAGGTGATACCCTCTTTCACCAGCGAATCATCCACGGTATCCACATCAAAGAGACGCAGCTTATTCACGCCGGCATCATATCCGATGACGTCGATGTCGTACATATGGGAGGTCACCTTCCTCTTCCCAAAGTACACGTCAAACGAAACATCACTTTTTACTTCCCAGGAGTCCTTCTCAATCCAAGGATCCTTTTCGGCCTTCTGCAGATGATCGTCGAGCACCTGGTGAAAAAGGCCGTAATGGTAGTTCAGGCCAAGCCCCTCGCCCGGAAGCCCCAGCGTCGCAATGGAATCCAAAAAACAAGCAGCCAGCCGGCCAAGACCGCCGTTGCCAAGGGACGGCTCCGGTTCAATCTCTTCAATGTCCGCAAGTCGCTTGCCGTTTTTCTCCAGGATCTCATTCATCCTGTCATAGACCTTCAGATTAATCAGATTGTTGGCTAAAAGCTTGCCGATCAGAAACTCCGCAGATATGTAATAGACCTTCTTCTCGCCGACATTGCGCTCTGTAACGGCCAGAAGTCGCTTGCAGTAATCCAATAGCACATAATAAAGCTCCTGGTTGCTGCAGGCTGCAATTGTCTTGCCGCACTTCTCCAGCGCAATGTCCTGAAGCTGCTGTTCCATATTCAGTGCCAGAATATCTCTTTGCATGTTGGTGTGCTGTGATCTCATTGGCTCTCTCCTTTGCTAATACCCTGCTTCATCATAGCGCGTTTTTGCTCCGGTGAAAACACCATAGAGTCAAAGCCCCTGCCCTCTGCCAGCCCCCGATAACAGTTCAAACGCCAGCCAGCAACGGGTCCTGACGGAGGGATGGATGTCATAAACTGCAAAAATAAACCGGGAGGAAGATTCCTCCCGGCAAATTCGCCATGCATGTCTGCAGCGGTGCTGCGCCATCAGAACTCCTGCAGCTCCTCCATTACGAGGTGACGCGGTGTTCCGTTTACCCAGAAGGGAAGCAGCTCACCCTGAATCAGTGGACGCGCATAATCCAGATACTCCTGCTTCATATCATCGCCATCCTCATTGATCCACTCCTGAGGAACGTTCTTCACACCGTTTGCAATCTGATGAATATCAAATTTAGAGAAGCCGATGCGATACGGCTCGCCTTCCTTGTTAACTCTCTCGAAGATCACCATCTTCGCTGTCTCGCCCTTGGAAGCCGCTTCTGCCGCCATGCTGCCGGCCGTAAATGCCTCCTCGATGTCTGTCAGAGAAGCTACATGTGTAGCTGCTCTTTGCATCGTAGAGAACTCAATGGCTCTTGTCTTGCAACCTGTACGCTCTGCAACCAGCTTGCAAAGAGCCGTTGCAGTACCGGAAAGCTGCTTGTGTCCGAATGCATCCACCTTATCAGAGGCCTCACCCAGTTCGCAGGCATAGCGTCCGTCTGCCAGCTTCAAGCCTTCCGACACAGCAACGACAACGGATCTCTTCGTCTTGGAAAGGTGATCTACCTTATCCAGGAACTTATCTACGTCAAATACCCGCTCCGGAAGATAGATACCGTCAACTCCGCTGCAGTCATCTCCCTTTGCAAGCGCTGCCGCTGCCGTAAGCCAACCGGCATCACGTCCCATAATTTCAGCAATTACAATGGTAGGCTTTGCTGCACCGAAGGACTCATTGTCGCGGATGATCTCCTTCATGGTCGTTGCGATATATTTTGCAGCGGAGCCATATCCGGGGCAATGATCTGTAACCGGAAGGTCATTATCAATGGTCTTGGGAACGCCCATGAACAGCTGCGGCTTGTCATGCTCCTTGGCATAATCACTGAGCATCTTTACCGTATCCATGGAGTCATTGCCGCCCGCATAGAACAGGGTATCGATGTCATGCTCTTCCATAATCTTGAAGACGTTCTCATACACGTCCTCATGACCTTCAATCTTCGGCATCTTGAAACGGCAGGAACCCAGGAATGCAGAGGGGGTTCTCTTTAAGAGCTCAATTCCCACAGGGTCTGCAAGGTACTTGTCCAGATCCACCAGCTTGTCCTGCAGAAATCCTTCAATTCCATGAATCATGCCGTATACATGCTCGGCTCCTGCTGCCTTCGCGCCGGCATACACTCCTGCAATGGAGGAGTTGATAACGGCTGTAGGGCCGCCGGACTGACCAACAACTACATTCTTCATAGTAACCTTTTCCTCTCTTTCCCGGTACGCCATGCACGATTTTGTCATAGTTTCCATAATATTGCGCACCCACGACTGAAATTATAACAATTCTGCCTAATAGCGTCAATGTGTAGCGTGCCGCCGACAATCGCAGTGTTATTTCAATGTTACTGATACATGGCCTGTATTCTTTTGCTATAATGTCCGTGGGACGGGACCCCTGCAACCTTTTGCGTTCTGGTACGACTTCGTGGAGATAAACAGCCAGTCGCCGCCATACACCCATTGCCACCATAAATTTATATATAAAAAAGAGCAAGACGTATGTCCTGCTCCGCAAGCGGTATATGGGAATCGAACCCACAACTCAACCTTGGGAAGGTCGCGTTTTACCACTAAACTAATACCGCACAATCTCTATAAGCTCCCGCTCCGCAAATGCCAGAGCCCTTGTGTATGCTGTCCGTTTCGAACGGCATACACAGGATTATAGCAAATAAGAAATGAAAAGCAAGCCCGATTCCGAAGAAAAGCACTGAATCTGTTACATCACAAATGTCTCTTGATGGCTTCGTCAGTTTCTGTATGCAGATCTATCCCATGTACTGCATATAGAAACTGACGAAGAGGCATAATCGGCTGCCGCTTACTCTCCAGTCAGCTTAACGAACACCGGTTCATGGTGTACCGTCGGCAGGAACTTATTCAACACATCCTCAACTCTCATCTTCAAACTGGAAGTGTTCACGCAAGGGTGGCACCCCAGATACTCTCCCTTCACGACATCCTCATCCATCAAAAGCTGTACCTGATTGTCATGATCATTCATAAGTCCCATAACGCTGACCGCCCCGGGATGAATGTCCAGATACTCCTCCATCTTCTCGGGCGATCCAAAGGAAAGCCTTGCCGATTGAATCTGGCCGGAGAGCTCCTTTGTTTTGAACGGCTTATCCCCCGGCATCATGAGAAGATAGAATTTCGTCTGCTGGCGATTGCAGAGGAACAGATTCTTGCAGACAAGGCAGTCCAGAATAGCGTCAATGTCGTGGCAGGCCTCCATCGTATCGGCCGGTCCGTGGTCCGTTCGCTGGTACGAAATACCAAGTGAATCCAAAAGCTCATACACGCGAAGCTCCTTGGGTTCTCGCCCGTCGGTATTGTCCGGATGTCCGTTGTACAATATCAGATTCTGCATAACTGCCTCCTGCATAGTGGAAATTTGTTGCTCTTTACTATATAACGTAACTGTTCAGAGTCAAGCAAAAGCTGCATTGCAGTAGTTTATACCAATAAGCACAAACCACTATGCAGTTGCTCGCCAGCGACAGTTGAACTATAACAAGCGTAATCATTCAGCACCCATTTCGAATTTGCTATAGCAAATCCTCGATAAGACTGATCAGAGGAGGTTTTTATGCTGGTTCATACTACACTTTGCTATCTGGAGCACGGGAATTCCTACCTGATGCTGCACCGTACCAAGAAGGAAAAGGACGTGAATAAAGACAAATGGATCGGCATCGGCGGTCATTTAGAGGATGGTGAGAGCCCCGAGGACGGCATTCTGCGCGAGGCCCGGGAAGAAACCGGCTATGCGCTGCAGGGCCTTTCCTTCCGCGGCATTGTTACCTTCGTCTACGGGGATATCACAGAATACATGGATTTGTTCACCGCCAGCGGTTTTGACGGTAAGGCAATCTCCGAATGCGATGAGGGAGACCTGGAATGGGTGTTCAAGGATCGTATTTTTGAAACAGATCCCTTAAAAGCGCTGAATCTCTGGGCCGGAGACAAGATCTTCTTCCGCCTTTTAGAGGCCGGGGAGCCTTTCTTTTCGCTAAAGCTCGTCTACTCAGAGGACGGTGTTCTGCGGGAGGCCGTGCTGAACGGCACGCCCATGGAGCTTTTCGATATCCTTGATGCACACGGAAAACGAACAGGCGTGGTACAGGAACGCGGCGTCTGTCACCGGGAGGGAGATCCGCACGAAACCGTGCATATGTGGGTTGTGCGTAAAAATCCTGACACAGGCAAATACCAGGTTCTTCTCCAGAAAAGGAGTCAAAATAAGGATTCCAATCCCGGCTGCTACGACATTTCCTCTGCCGGTCACATGGCCGCCGGGGATGACCCGCTCTCCTCTGCCATCCGTGAAATCGGCGAGGAACTGGGGCTTTGCGTTTCCGCTGATGAGCTGGAGTACATTGGGCGGCATCAGGGAAATTTTGACGATGTCTTTTACGGAATACCCTTTCATGACCGCGAATTCAGCAATGTCTATCTGGTGCGAAAAGAGATACGAATCGAAGATTTGCAGCTCCAGGAAAGCGAGGTAGAGAGTGTCTGCTGGATGGACTACGATGCCTGTGCACAAGCTGTGCAGGACAATTCCATACCGCACTGTATCTATCCCGACGAGTTTCGCATGGTCGGAGAACACCTACGTCATTGAAATAAATATCCCGTTTATCCACCTGCCCCTTGTCGGGCATCTGTGCAATAACAAAGAACCGGTCGGACAACGCAGAAGCCTCCTGCCTCATCCGACCGGTCATTACAACCCATGTTCGTAACTATCTCTTAGGATGCCCTCCCGGCAGATCCCGCGCGGTGTCTTTTTGCAGTGACTCCATCTCGAGGCCGTTCCCGCTGCGCACTCTGTCCTCTTCGCCTGCCATAAGCGCATCAAGGTCCGCCAGCAGCGATTCCCTGGAATAGACGAGCCGCGCCGGTATGCCGGAGGCTTCTGCGCCCCTTACATTATCTGCCCGGTCATCAAAGAAGATACTCTCGTCAGGATTCAATGCGTATTTGTTCAATAGTGCCCGGTAAATATCCGGTTCCGGCTTTCCAAGATGAACCTCGTAAGACACAACCCGGCCATCCAGATCCTTCATAAAGTCCGCATATTGCGTATGCTTGTGAAATAAAGATTCCGGATAATTGGACAATAAATAGACCCGGTATCCCTTTTCCTTGAGCCGGTGCACTCTTTCCCAGACATCAACTCTCGGAACGTGCATATATTCCCCGTGTCGGACAAAGCTTGCAATATACGGAATATCCTCCGGATATTCCTTCGCAAATTCTTCGATTAGCTCCTCTTCCGTATAATTTCCCAAATCAAACTCATGCCAAAGATGCCGAGGATCCTCGAACATCTCACTTCCGATGCTGTCAAGCCGCCGCAGGGGTGCTCCCAGATCCCGCAGAAAATCTCTCCAGCGGTACTCAATCAAAACTCCCCCCAGGTCAAATATTAGATTCTTTAGTGGTTCCATGCACTTCATCCTTTGTAACGATTCAAAGTCTTATTCGCCAAACCGCTGCTAAGCAGCTCCTCTCCGCAAGCGGCATTTCCTCACTGCTCGCGGAAAATCACTTCACCGGTTTCCGCATTCATGGAATCCACGATAGCCAGTGATTCCAGCTGATAGCCCAGATTGCGAATCACACGGCCACCGGACTGAAAGCCCTTTTCAATGGCAATGCCAATCCCCTCTACACGCGCACCGGCCTGCTGCACAATGGAAACCAGTCCCTGCAGGGCACAGCCGTTGGCGAGGAAATCGTCAATGATCAGCACGCGATCCTCCGGTCCAAGGAACTTTTTGGATACAATCACCTTGTTCTGGCACTTGTGCGTAAAGGACTCCACCTCCGCAACATACATATCGCCGTCAATGTTGACGCTTTGGTGCTTTTTAGCAAAAACAACGGGCACACCAAACTGTTCTGCCACAATGCAGGCGATGCCGATGCCGGAAGCCTCGATGGTCAGCACCTTATTGATATCCTTCCCGGCAAAACGCCGTTTCCATTCCTCGCCCATCTGCTCAAACAGCCGGATGTCCATCTGATGATTCAGAAAGCTATCCACTTTTAGAACATTGCCTTCCTTTACGATGCCGTCCTTCCGAATCCGCTCTTCCAAAAAGTTCATGTTCCGATTCCTCTCCTGTTGTCCTTTTTTGTTTTTCCTCTCACTATACTCCTTGGCGTTGCCTTGCACAAGCCGGTCAAGTGGCAAGTGGCATCCCTGATCCGGGCATTCTCTACACTGCCTGCAGCTTTTGGCTGATCTCTTCCGCCCGCTCATCCGTCAGCGTAAATTTCCGGACAAATAGCACAAATGCAACTGCCAGCACGACCATCGGCAGTACTGTCATCATCAGTCGCAGTCCCAGGAGCGTGGATGCACTTTGCTCGGCGGCCGGTGCCGTTTCATCGGTATTGCCCACAAGGCCGATCATGTCCAGTCCGATGCCGGTGAAAAAGACGGCAACCCCCGAAGCCGCCTTTACGACAAAGGTCTGCATGGAGAAAATCACACTCTCCTCGCGCCGACCGGTTTTGAGCTGTCCATAGTCCACGCTGTTGGACAAAAACAGTGTCGTCAAAACGCTCAGCATGCCGTTGCAGGCAAAGACCACAACGCCGGGAACGCACAAAAGGGCAAGACTTCCGGAGAATCCCACCAGACACAGCACCAAAAGAACCGCATATCCGACCAAAGCCAGCGTAAGGCTTAAAGAGAAAATTCCGGTGTTGCTCAGCTTCTTACGAAGAAGCGGATACACCACCATCATTCCCAGAATCTGCGATGCTCCGCCTATGGTGGTGAACAACGTGTAGCTGGCTTTCCAGCCCGTCCCTCCGAAATCATACTTAAAGAAATAGATGATAAAATTGGAGGTCAGGTACAATGCCGAGTTGATTAAAACTATGCTCCCCACCACAACCAGTGCCTGGTCGTTAGCGAACAAGGCGCGGAACATTTCTCCCACCGTCGCCGTCTGCATCTTGCTGTCGGTAGCTTCCTGCACACTGGCGCAGCAGATCACCTCCGTCACAACAAAAATAACAGCAACGATCAAAGCCACCCAGCGAAAACCGGCGCGTTCACTCTCTCCGCCCAGAATTCCCACCAGAAGCATCGTGAACATGGCAACCAGTGCCGAACCGACACCGGCGCAGGTACGCCCCACCACCGAGAGATTCTCGCGGTCAGCCGGCGTTCTTGTAATGGCAGGAATCATGGACCAGTACGGAATGTCCATCATGGTATAGGTAACCCCCCAGGCAATGTAGATGATACTGAAGTAAATCATCAGTCCCGTCTGTTCCATAGCCGGAGCGGCAAAAAGCGCATACAGAACCATTGCATTCAGGATGGTCCCCGAAAGGATCCACGGGCGAAACCGTCCGAAGCGGCTCCTGGTCTTGGCTACCAGAACTCCCATAAACGGATCGTTGAAGGCATCAAAGATTCGGGCGATCATCAGAATCAGTCCCACGAAGGTAGCCGAAAGTCCCAATACATCCTGATAGAAATACATGACATACGATGCAGAAAGCGCATACACCATGTCTTTGCCGACGGCCCCGATACCAA
Source organism: bacterium (assembly GCA_963658695.1). GTDB lineage: Bacteria > Bacillota > Clostridia > Lachnospirales > Lachnospiraceae > CAG-791. The sequence continues at coordinate 18,040 of CAVKRN010000023.1, read as the reverse complement.
AGGCCGCCTTTTGTTTTCCTGTTAACATAGTAATCCCCTCCTAAATTTAACCGATTCCTTTCGGTCCAACTTGCGCATTGGCTTCCAATTTCAATCATGAATTTCTCTGCAAGCCAAAGGTTCACATTGAAATAGGGTAAGCGTCGAACCGATATCAATATTAACAGAAACTTAGCATCTATGTCGATTTATTTTGTTGGTTTTGCCCTACACAAAAAACACACAACCAAAAGGTTGTGTGCTGAATAATGTACAAAAGAAAACTGCGTAGCAACAGTTTGGAAAATGTGCCTCTGTATCGTTGAACGCTTACTCTTCCTCGCTCTGCTCCGTTTCCGCGCTGACATCCGCAACGTAAACGGTACGCTTTCTGGCATCAGCATCCTGCTCCAGATACGTATCGTAGTCGGTTTCCTTATCAATCATGCCTCCGCCGGGCAGGAGCTCGATGATGCGGTTTGCCGTCGTCTGCACTACCTGGTGATCACGGCAGGCGATCAGCTCAACGCCGGAGAACTTGATCATGCCGTCATTGAGAGCAGAAATGGATTCCATATCCAGATGGTTGGTCGGCTCATCAAAGATCAGGCAGTTGGCGCCGCTGATCATCATGGAAGAGAGCTGGCAGCGCACCTTCTCACCACCGGAAAGAACCTTCACCTTCTTGATGCCATCCTCACCGCGGAAGAGCATACGGCCAAGGAAGCCGCGAACATACGTAACATCCTTGATCTGCGAATAGGCCGTCAGCCACTGCGTGATGTCCTCCTCCGTATTGAAGAGCTCGGTGTTGTCCTTCTTAAAGTAGGACTGGGACGTGGTAACGCCCCACTTGTAGGTACCGCTGTCCGGCTCCATGTTACCCATCAGGATTTCAAACAGAGCTGTCTTGGCCTGCTCCTGGGATCCGACAAAGGCAATCTTATCGTCGTGCTTGACCACGAAGGACACATCGTCCAAGAGCTTAACGCCGTTGATGGTCTTGGACAGGTGCTCTACAGTCAGCACCTCATTTCCGATCTCACGGTCCGGCCGGAAGTCAATAAAGGGATACTTGCGGGAGGAGGGCTTAATCTCATCCAGCTCAATCTTCTCCAATGCACGCTTTCTGGAGGTTGCCTGCTTGGACTTAGAGGCATTGGCCGAGAATCGGGAAATGAACTCCTTGAGCTCCTTAATCTTCTCCTCCTTCTTTTTGTTGGCCTCCTTCATCTGGCGTACCATCAGCTGGGAGGACTCATACCAGAAGTCATAGTTGCCCGCGTAGAGCGTTATTTTGCCATAATCGATATCCGCAATGTCCGTGCAGACCTTATTGAGGAAATAGCGGTCATGAGACACCACGATGACAGTATTCTCAAAGTTGATCAAAAATTCCTCCAGCCAGCCAATGGCATCCAGGTCCAGATGGTTGGTCGGCTCATCCAGAAGCAGGATGTCCGGATTGCCGAACAGTGCTCTTGCCAGAAGGACCTTCACCTTCTGGGCGCCGTTCAGCTCGCTCATCTGCTTGTAATGATGTTCGTCTTCAATGCCAAGGCCGTTCAGAAGGGATTCCGCATCGGACTCCGCCTCGTAGCCGCCCATCTCCGCATAATCGCTCTCGAGCTCCGCCGCCTTGATGCCATCCTCATCCGTAAAATCCGGTTTGGCATACAGCGCATCCTTCTGCTGCCCGATCTCGTACAGTCGCTTATTGCCCTGAATGACGGTATCAAGCACCACCTGATCGTTGTACTTCTCATGATCCTGCTCCAGGAAGGACAGACGCTGTCCCGGAGTGATGGCAATCTCGCCGTTGGTGGTCTCGAGCTGTCCGGACAGAATCTTCAGGAAAGTAGACTTCCCGGCACCGTTTGCTCCGATGATGCCGTAGCAGTTTCCCTCTGTGAACTTGATGTTAACATCCTCGAACAAAGCCTTTTTGCCGACTCTGTAGGTAACGTTATTGGCAGATATCATTCGTTATTCTCCTTTGTAAAAAAAGCGCCTGCAGCGCCATAAGTTTCGCGCTGCAGGCCTCATAGCTCAAGTACCTATAATACTGGTGAAGTGCCTTAAAATCAAGGTGACTGTAGCACCTTCACGATGCTTTCCAATCTATCTGTAACCGTTCATGCGCCAGCCGTCGCTTGGCTGGCGCGCGAACAGTTACATCTCCCCCTCTCCGGCAATTCTGCGGCACAGCTCCAGCCACTCACAATCCGGACACATCTCCTCCAGATGCTCCCTTCGCAGAAGATCTGTACGCCCGGAGAGCTCCTGCCAGGTCATTGTCTGTCCATATGCGATGCCGGTTGCCCGCAAGACATTGCTATCGAACAGCGGCGGATGCTCCGAACGACAGGCAGTTCCCCTGCGATTTGGACAGCGCCCGCACAGATCATCGGCTCCCTCTGCAATCGTAATCTTCTCCTGCGGATTCTCAAAGAGCCTCTTCTGCATGGCCGCCATGTTGGTGCTGAATTCGTCCGAATATCCGGCTCCGCGAAAATTCAAAAGACACAGTCCATGATGCGGGCGTAAATGAATTCCATTTGAATTCTGCCAGGATTCCATACATATTCTCCTTAGGGAAACGCTGATCAAAGCACTTCCCACGCCGTATCTGCAAAAGAGCATCTGCCGTGATGCGGCAGATGCTCCTTCTACTTGTTATCCGATCTCCACGCTGCAACGAGCACTCTCGTGTCCCGTCAGCTCCTTGCTGCGGGCATCCGGCTGTGCAAAGCCTGCATATACCGTAAACTTCCCGGTGCGGATTCTGCGCTGTCCCTCTTCGTCCACGCTGGAAAGTTCGTGGGGAGCGATGGTCAGCGTCACTTCCTTCTCCTCGCCTGCCGCAAGCTCTACTCTTTGCAGTGCAGACAGATGCGGATACGTCACATCGCAGTCATCCTCTTCATTCTTCACATAGATCTGCAGAACATCCTGCGTAGCAGCCTTTCCGCTGTTGCAAACCTTCACCGTCACCTGCACGCCATCGATTCCGTAGGGTGCGCCGTAGTCATCACTGCTGCCGAATGCGGTTTCGCCCGCCTCTGTAGTGGTTCCATCCGCTCTCTTGATCGCAGCAGCGGTAACTTCCGTTGCCTGGCAATCGCCATAGGTCAGCCCGTAACCAAAGGGATACAGAGGCGTTCCTTCGTAGTAGCGATAGGTACGGTTCTTCATGGAGTAATCCGTAAACTCCGGAAGATCCTTGTCGTGCTCGTAGAAGGTTACCGGAAGCTTTCCGGAAGGAGAGGTCTCTCCGAACAAAACAGCAGCAACGTTCTTGCCGCCGCGTCCGCCGGGATACCACACCTGAAGGATCGCTGCTGCATGGTCCTCTGCGGTGCGCAGGTTCACGGCACTTCCTGTCATGTTGATGACCACCACCGGTTTTCCGGTTGCAATCATGCCGCGCAGGAGTTCCAGCTGCGGGAAGGGAAGCTCTAGGCTGCTCTTATCACCGGAAGCATAGCGGTTTCCGGTGTCTCCCTCTTCACCCTCCAAAGTCTCATCCAGACCCAGAACCACGAAAACCACTTCCGACATCTCTGCGCACTGCTGTGCCTCAGCCAGACGATCGCACATGGTCGGATCCGAAAGTGCCTCTACGTTGTCCTTGTACAGATGGCAGCCTTCCGAATAGTGAACGCTTACATCCTCGCCCAGGTAATCCTGAATGCCTTCCAGAACGGTCGTGTAGCGGGATGCATCGCCGTGGTAATTGCCCTTCAGTGCAACGCGGCTGTCCGCATTGGGGCCAACCACTGCCACATCATGGAGCTTACTCTTGTCCAGCGGCAGGATGCCATTGTTCTTGAGCAGAACAAAGCTCTCTCTTGCCGCGCGGTCCTCTATGGCCAGATGCTCCTTGCACTCTACTACCGTATACGGAATCTGATCGTATTCGGTTTCTCCGAACATGCCCAGAAGGTATCTTGTTGTGAAGAGCTTAATGGCAGACTCCGTGATGTACTTCTCATCCAGGATGCCCTGCTCCACGGCGTTCATGATCTTCTGATAGGTGCAGCCGCAGTTGACATCCGTTCCGTTCTCCAGTGCCAGTACAACCGATTCCTCCGGTGTCGCTGTCACCTTGTGGTTCTCATGGAAATCCCGAACAGCCCAGCAGTCCGACACGTAGTGTCCTTCAAACTTCCACTTGCCGCGAAGAATCTCCTGCAGCGCAGGGGAGCCGCAGCAAACCTCGCCGTTGGTCCGATTGTAGGCGCCCATTACTGCCTCAACCTTTCCCTCCTTAACGCAAGCCTCAAACGCCGGAAGATAGGTCTCCTCCATATCCTTTTTGGAGGCAACCGCATTAAAGTGGTGGCGATCCGCCTCCGGACCGGAATGCACAGCAAAGTGCTTCGCACAGGCCGCCGTCTTCATCGTCTCGCCATCGCCCTGCATTCCCTCGATGAAACGAACACCAAGGCGCGATGTAAGATACGGATCCTCTCCGTAGGTCTCATGACCGCGTCCCCATCTGGGATCACGGAAAATATTGACATTAGGCGCCCAGAAGGTCAGACCCTTATAGATATCTCTGTCGCCGTGACGACTCTGCATATTGTACTTGGCACGTCCCTCGGTGGCTGTCACATCACCGATCTCCTGCATCATATCCGGATCGAAGGCAGCAGCCATACCGATCGCCTGCGGGAACATGGTTGCAACGCCTGCTCTTGCAACGCCGTGCAGCGACTCATTCCACCAGTTGTATGCAGGAATTCCCAGCCGCTCAATAGCAGGAGAATCATATTTAAGCTGGGATGCCTTCTCCTCCAGTGTCATTTTGGAAACCAGCTCTTCGGCCAGCTTTCTTGCTTCTTTACGGTTCACGTAACCCTCCTCACCTGCCGCAGTCGTGCGTCCCTTCCGAAGCGATACGCCCCGCATCCTTCCGGAAAGGACAAGCCCGCTGCATAACAGATTTCTTTTATGACTTATTTATTAACTTTACTTTACCTTGATCACGACCTTCAGTGCATCGGTCTTGTTGTTCAGTGCTTCCTGGTATGCCTCCTGAATGTGATCGAAATCAAACTCATGTGTTACCAGCGGCTTTACATCAATGGCTCCCTTTGCAACTGCCGCAATCGCTCTGGGATAAATGTTGCGATAACGGAACACGGACTTGATGGTAACCTCCTTGTCCATGATCTGTGCGAAATTGTAATTGATTTCCGGCTTTACGGAAATGCCGACCAGCACAATGGTGCCGCCTCTCTTGACCAGGAACGGTGTCTGGGCGATGGTGACCGCAGATCCTGCCGTCTCGAATACCTTCTCGGCTCCCTCGCCGCCGGTTGCTGCCTTAACAGCCTCCATGACATCTTCCTTGCCGCTGTTGATCACAACGTCTGCACCCATCTGCTTAGCAAGCTCAAGCTTGGCATCGATGAGGTCCGCAACAATGATCTTACCTGCGCCATGGGCCTTGCAGGAAAGAAGCGTTGTCATTCCGATGGTGCCGGCGCCCAGGATCAAAACGCTCTCGCCAACCTGTACATCACCCTGGTTGGCAGCATGGAAGCCGACGGAAAGGGGCTCGATGAGTGCGCCCTCCTTTGTGCTGACATTGTCCGGAAGCTTGAAGCAATAATCGGCAGGAAACTCAATGAATTCCTCATTGCAACCAGGAACCGGAGGAGTTGCCAGGAACTGCACATCCGGGCACAGATTGTACTTGCCTTCCTTGCAGAACTCACAGGAGCCATCGGTAATACCAGGCTCCAGGCATACTCTGTCACCGACCTTAAGACTTGTAACACCCTCGCCAACCTCTACGACAGTTCCTGCAGTCTCGTGACCCAGCATGTAGTCATGCTCCAGATCTACTACATAAGCACCAACCCGTCCACTGTGATAATAATGTACGTCCGATCCGCAGATTCCTACGTATTCCAGAGATACCACAACGTTTCCCTTGCAAGCCGTCGGCTTCGGAATCTCCTTGATAATCATGTTGTCCAATCCGCGCATAAAAGCGCCCTTCATCATTTCCATTGCAGATTTCCTCCTGTAAAAAATATACCTTGAAAATGCATCTTTATTGTATCTGTTCCGTCCCCACCGATTCCAACATGAATCTTCCGTTTGCAGACAAATTCATGATTGAAATCGACAGGCACCGAATAGTTACTTTTGTTTATCTGTTCTGCATCTGCCATAGTTCAACGTGAACCTTCTGCTTACAGGCAAATCCACGATTGAAATCGGCAGACACCGACCGGAATCATTCCTCTTCCTGCTGGGCCTGTTCGTATCGTTCATCCAGCTTCATATCATGATCCAATGTATTATACATAACGCGGATCGTCATCAGCGCCGGAAACCATGCTCCAAGGAACACCAGAAAGACGATCGAATACGGATACAGAATCAGCATCAGTGCCCAGTAAATACTGCGGAACGCAATGGCCCCCAGTGTAATCAGCGGATGCATCATCGTCATCAGCCAGCTGTTCTTTACCACCTGCATCAGTGTCAGATCCACCATCAGCCGCTGCGTCCATAGGTAGGTTGTAATCGCGAGTACAAAGAGGCAGGCAATGACAATGCTGATCAGCATCATCTCCGGAAGGCGATTTCCTTCATACAGGTTCGTGACAATATTAATCACTGCCGCCACCAGAAGTCCAATGGCAAGGCCGGGAACAAGGCTTCCCTTCCATTCCCGCTTCAGAACCTTTTTGTATCGTTCCCACCATCTGCCGGGATATCCGCGGTAGGACATGAGAGCTGCATCATACATCGCCGCATAAAAAGGGGCTGCAATCAAACCGCCAACGGCACCGGACAACAGCAGAATCTGCGGGCGATCCCACATGGATCCCAACATAAAACCGGTTAATGCCGGGATCAGCGCAATCACGCATAGCAGATTGGTCAGAAGGAGCCGCGGGAAATTGTCCACAATCACATTCCATGTATATCCTCTGGCAGAGCGATCTCCCTGCTCCGCATCCAGTGTTCCGCCGAGATTGTTGTAATCCAAGCCGCCGAATAATGCCATTTCTCACTCTCCTTTCCCATCTTATCATTTTTAATCAGCTTCATGTTACCCTTCCCATTTTACATCGGCTATGCACTCCTTGCGAATTATCCTTCAAGTTATGCGAATCAATCACAGTCCTTGTGCTCACCCGTCGCCGGGCGAGCGTCCGCACAGTAAAGAGGGGGCAGATTCCAAACGGAATCTGCCCCCTCCAAAGGACTATACGCTTTCAGAAATGCACCGGCAATTAGTTAGCCTTGCTCTTCTGATAGTAATCGTTGTACAAATCCAGAACGTTCTGTGCATTCTGAGCCTCAAGCTCTGCAACATAGGTGTCCCAATCCTTATCAACATCTGCCTGGCCCATAGCGAACTTCAAAGTCCAGGTGTTCTCTGTGCTGAACAGAGGAGTTGCCCAGAGGTTGAGCTGCTCCTTGTCATCCTCAGAAAGAGCGATGGTAGGATCCAGCGGACGAAGCTCTCTGTACTCACCCTGACGCTTGTAGAAATCCTGCAGGTCCGTAGAGAAGTTGGATGTCAGAAGCTCTGTATTGCCGCTGTACATGAAGTTGCCGCATGCATAGCCATACTTGATTCTGAGGTCTTCCTGATCATCAGATGTCTGTGCGATGGAAAGTCCGCCGCAGTAGTACTGAGGATTCAGAGCATATACGCCATCAGTAACGGTGTAGGTTCCATCCTCACCCTCGATGCCCCACTTGGTCAGTGTCAGGCCTTCGTTGCTGTACCACAGCCAGTCGATGAAGCGCATCATCTTGATGAAGTCATCGCTTCCAAGCTGATCAAGAGCCTTAGCAGATACCATCAGGCCGCACTCCAGACGAGAATTCTCTGCCTGGTAGTTAGTGGTTCCCTTCGGGATAACGCAGCGATAAACCTCGAAGTTGCCTTCGCCGAGCTGAGAAGCAAGACCCTCAACCTGAGAGGTTGTAGAGGCACGGTTGGTCAGGATCAGAGCGCTCTTTCCGGTGTAGAACTTGTTGTCAGCGGTTGCATCCTGCTGAGACCATGTCTCAGGATCCAGGATCTTGTTGTCAACCAGCTTCTTAACAACTTTCATGTACTCCTTGTATGCATCGCTGGTGCCGGAAAGCTTGAACTCGTCTGCATCAGTATCAAAGTACAGATCTGCACCGTTGGTTCCGTTGGAGCTCCATGTGGTGTAGATGCCATAGGTTCTGGAGATCAGGTTCAGAAGGCATCCGCCAGAGCCGTAACCGGAATCTGCGCCGCACCATCTGTCAGACCAGATGTAATCGCCCTCAGAAACGATGCCCTGCTCTACCATGTACTTCTTAACATCGATGAGGATGTCTGCGAACTCATCCCAGGTCCAATCCTTCTCAAGAGAAGCTACGTCGTAGCCTGCTGCCTCAAACAGATCGGTGCGAAGAAGCAGTGTGTAGTCCTGAAGAGATGTCTCCTTCAGACCGGGAAGACGATAGTACTTGCCATCCTCCTGCTTGAGCGTGTTGACATCTGCTTCCATGTTGTAATCGTTGTAGAAGCTTGTGTAGTTGGGCATGTACTGTACATAGTCAGATACAGCAACCACACCGCCGCCGTTTACATAGCTGGACTCATCATAAACCTTCGGGATGATCATCGGAGCCTCGCCGGAGTTGATGGCAAGGGAAACCTTCTGAGAGTAATCCGCATTGTTTACAATGGTCAGATCCAGGTGAACATTGGTTGCCTGCTCGATGGCCCAGAAAATGCCGCCCTCTTCGCTCCAGGCATCCTGGATCGGATATGCGTCATTGTCGTTGAAGAACATCGTGTAGGTTACCGGCTCCTCAGAGTAGAACTGAGAGCCATAGGTGTAGCCATCTGCCTGGTATACACCGTTCTCGTCCGCAACAGCCTCTTCAACTGTCTCAGCGGATGCATCTGTTGCTGCAGCATCGGTAGAAGCCGCAGAATCAGAAGATGACGAGCTGCTTCCGCAGCCAGCCAGCATGGATGCAGCCATGGTAGCCGCAAGCACTGCACTAATGAGTTTCTTTTTCATGTTTCCTCCTTTTGTGTGTAAACTCAGGATCACAACTCATTACTATGATCCCTCTATATAAAAGCCTCCCCTAAGGAGCTTTCATATCGCTGTGTAAACCTCATCAGCCCTTGACACCGCCGAGCATCATGCCGGCTACAAAGTACTTCTGAATGAAAGGATATACGCAGATGATCGGCGCAGCCGTCAGCACCATTGCGCAGGACTTGATGTTCGCCGCGATGGTCATCGCCTCGCCGGCATCCTCCGCCGAGGAGCTGGAGGTGGAAATCAGGTTCCGCAGATAATATGCAACCGGCCACTTGCTCTGGGTATCCAGATACAGGAATGCATCAAACCAGTCATTCCAGTACTGAACCAGATAAAACAGTGTCATCGTTGCCATGATCGGCTTCGACATAGGCAGTGCCACATGAATGAAGGCACCGAACCGGGAAAGTCCGTCAATTTCACCAGCCTCCTCCAATTCCTTCGGAACTGACTCAAAGAATGAACGCATGAGGATTACATAATAGGTAGAAACCACACCCGGCAGGATGAAGGATGCAATAGTATCCTTCAGACCGAGCGTCACCATCAGGATGTAGTTCGGGATCATACCACCGGCGAAATACATCGTGAAAATAATGAACGGTCCAACGAACTTATTGCCGCGCAGCTCCGGCTTGGAAAGCGGGTAAGCCAGAAGACTGGACAGAACCAATGCAGAAATGGTACCGATCACCGCATAAATCAATGTGTTCGCATAGTCCGGAAGAAATACACCGCTTTTAAGCACATATGCATATGTTTCAACGCTAAAGCCAACCGGAACGATTCCAACCTTGCCTGCGACAATCGCCTCCGTCGAGGAGAAGGACTGCGCAATCAGATAGAGGAACGGATACAGCATGGCAATGCAGACAATGCCGACCAGGATATCATTGAAAATCATGAAGGCGCGATAGCTGCCCGAAACGATCATGCGGGAGCCTTCCGGCGCATCTTTAATCTTAGCCATTCTCTTACTCTCCTTTCCTTCTGAATTAGTACAGTCCGCTGCCGGTTGCCTTCTTGGAGAAGACATTAGCTGCTGTCAGAAGAACGATGTTAATCAGTCCCTGGAACAGGCCAACTGCTGTTGCATAGCTGTAGTTACCGGATCCAAGACCCATACGGTATACGTAAGTTGCAATGATATCTGCCGTCTCATAGGTTGTCGGCTGGTACAGAAGGAAGACCTTCTCAAACGCTGCCGAGCCGCACAGGGATCCGATGTTCAGGATCAGAAGCGTCATGATTGTCGGCAGGATTCCAGGAATAGTGACATGCCAGATCTGCTGGAAGCGGTTTGCTCCATCAAGGCTTGCTGCTTCATACAGCTCCGGGTTGATTCCGGACATTGCTGCCAGATACAGGATAGTACCCCATCCAAGGCCCTGCCATACACCGGATACCACGAAGATCGTTGTAAACCACTCCGGCAGGGAAATGAACTGGATTGCTTCACCGCCAAGGGAAACGATCAGGTTGTTGATCGGGCCGCTGGTGGAAAGAAGCTCACGGATCATGCCGGCCACGATAACCATGGAAATGAAGTGCGGCAGATAAGAAATGGTCTGCACCAGTTTCTTATAATGTACGTTCTTAATCTCGTTCAGCAGAATCGCGAAGATGATGGTAATCGGGAAGCTGACAAGCAGATATTTCAGATTCAGTGCCAAGGTGTTCCGGAATGCTCTCCAGAAGTTTGTATCCTTTATAAACTGGTTAAAATACTTCAGACCGCTCCACTCATCACCGAAGATGTTGCTGCCTGCACGGTAGCGACGGAATGCGATAATATTGCCGACCATCGGAACATACCGGAAAATCACATAGTACAGAACCGGAATCAGCATCATGACATACAGCTGCCAGTACTTTTTGATGTGTCTGCCAAGGCTTTCCTGACATACATCTTTGCTGGCTTTGGTTTTGTTCTTTCCTGCCATCAGACTCTCCCTCCTAATGGATGTTTTGTGCATTCTCCCGAGGTTTATCCCTCAGGATATATCTACTTTAACATGCAAATCTTGCTGAATCCATCCATCATTTGCGTTGTTTTTTTCATTTGTTGCGTGTCTCTTGTCTAATTTGTACATTCGGCACACGCTCATTTCAAGCAAAATGCACAGGATTCAGCACTCATTGCACGTCGTCTTTGCAATTCTTGCGGTTAATATTGTTTTTCTTGGTATCAACCGTTTTGAGAGCTTCAGAAAATCTCTCTTCCCTTCTCATCCGGAATGCCGCTCTTGCGGAAGAAGTAGGAATTCACCTGATCTCTCCACTCTCTTGCATTGGCAAGCTGCAGTGCAAAGCGCTCCGAAATATTCGCGAACGAATCCTCCGGGATCCGTCCCCGGAGCTTCGCAAATGCATTTGCCATCTCTTCCGCCTCCTGATATCCCTCAAAGTGCGAATCGTAGATGTGCTGAATCAAGGTCTTACCGGTAGAAAGCTTCCATGTATAGGGAATGTGGTGGAAGAACAAAAGAAGATCTTCCGGGCACTTGTGAGGATCCTCGTACTGCTCGGCATTCTCCGGATAATACTGCTGCGCATAACCGGTTCCGTGGCTGGAGCGATCCACTCCGATCCCTAAGTGATCTGCGCGGTGGTAGGTGCCCCAACGAGAATACTCATAGCCGTCCACGCTGCAGCCATAATGGAAGCCCGGTGTTACCATCCAGCCAATGCCAAGCGGGCTGGTATATTTTTCATAGGTTTCCCGGGACCCCATCAGAATCTTCACAATGACGTCAATGGCCTCTGCATCCGTATCGAAGGTCATCTGTGCCCACTCTTTTGCAATTTCCTCGCTGGAAAGCTCGGTATCAAACGCAAGACGTCCAAAGCCGTAAAGATTTGCTGCTGCCAGATCATTGCCGGTCCAGTTTGCATCATTACCGGTGTTGGCAACGGCGGCCATTCCTGCCATACCGCTTCTTTGGTTGCCGTAGGTGCGTCCACTCACAATGTCCTTCACCTGATCACCGGCGCCTTCCTGGAGACGATCCTCCTTCTCCGGATGGTTGGTGCAATAGGTGTGATACTCCAGCACTTCCTTGAACATCGGCATCAGATAGCACACATCAATCTGATGTCCGGTATATTCCTGAGCAATCTGCACCTCCAGCATCTGGTTGGTCCGGCGCAGTCCGCCCATCAGCGGGTGAATCGGCTCCCGAATCTGGAAATCCATCGGCCCGTTTTTGATCTGAAGAATCACATTGTCGTGATAATCGCCGTCCATAGCCTTGAAGTTATCATAGCCGGAGCGGGCGCGGTCGGTCTTGTAGTCTCTCCAGTCCTGGGTGCAATTATAGACAAAGCAGCGCCAGATGATAATGCCGCCGTAAGGCTTGACAATATCTGCCAGCATGTTGGCACCGTCCGCCTGCGTTCTTCCGTAGGTAAAAGGACCGGGACGTCCCTCGGAATCTGCCTTTACAAGGAACCCACCGAAATTCGGAATCCGTCCGAAAACCTCCTTCACCTTGTCCTTCCACCACGCAATGACCTCTGCGTTCAGCGGATCGCAGTTGTCCAGTCCGCCGATCTCGATGGGAGACGCAAAATTAAGACTCAGGTACAGGCTGATGCCATAATCTGCAAAAATCTCCGCCATCTCGGCCATCTTATCAAAGTACCGTTCCGTAATCAGGTCGGTTGCATCGCCCTTTACGTTTACGTTATTGATCACGACAGCATTGATGCCGACGCTGGACACCAGACGTGCATAGTCTCTGGTCCGCTCATTGACAATGACGGTTCCATTCTCAAAAAAGAAGGAATCTCCGGAATATCCGCGCTCGATATCATTGGTCATGTTATCCCAGTGATTGAGCATGCGAAGCGGATTGGAAGGAATCGCAATCTGTACTGCCTCCTCGGGTGACTTCCCGGTCGCAATCGCCCTAAGCAGCGCAAACGCGCCGTAAAGAACGCCCTTTTCCCCCTGTGCCTCGATGAGAATCCGGTCCTTAGTAACCTGAATCCGGTAGCTTTCCTCTCTCTGGTTGTCCGAGAGTCCGGCGTATTCCGTTTCCTCAATCCAAGCCGTAGCATCCGCCTTTTTCAGGCAGATTCCTGCCGCAGACGGATCCGCAACGATTGCAGCGTCTGCGCCCAGCATTCCCAAAAGTCCGGCCTTCAATTCCTTCACAGCAGAATCTGCAACGCGGCCGTTTTCAAATCCGCTGACGCAAATTCCTCCTGCATAGCTGCCAAATCCCAGATCCTTCACCGGATGCCAGGAAAGCCACAACTGCTTCCATGTATTTGTCATTGTATCCTCCATTCCGCAGACAAGGCACCTCGCCCGCCCGCTATGCTACAGTTACAATGGGTAACCATTCCGAGCTTCATTTACAAAGTCGCTGCTGCGCAGCGTTCCCTTTGCTCATGATTCAAACGTAATAACAGTGCATTATTGTATCGAAGCCCCCAAAACAGTCACCCTGCAGAACTTGCTCTTTTTTTGTCAACCTTTGCGAAATGCAAAGAATCGTATATACTGAGTAACAATTCAAAAATCGTTACAACACAGAATTTCCACACACAGCTTTCATGCAGAGAGGTTTTGCATTGTCTGAATTAGAAAACAACACCGTTGTCGATGAATTTCATCCGCGCCTTCACGGCATCCGCGAAGAGATCACCTATTCCGATATCCAAGGGATCAGGCTGTACCACAACCGCAATACCATCCACTTTCCGCCGCACTGGCATGCCGCCATCGAGATTTTATATCCTCTGGAGGAGAACTATACCGTTCGCATCGGAACACAGGAGCATGAACTGATCCCCGGTGACATCCTGGTGGTTGCCCCCGGCACTATCCACTCCTATACTCCGCCGGAAACCGGAGAGCGGATTTTCATTCTCTTTGATTACAACCTGCTGCAAATGATCACCAGCATGCGTCAGGTGATGCATGCCATCCAGCCTTACCTTCTGATTACGCAGGACGCGTATCCGCCTCTGAACGAGAAGCTCCAGGCACTCCTTCGGGATGTTATTCAGGAATACGACGAGGATACCCCTTACAGTGGTGCCATCATCTGGTCAAGACTTCTGGAGTTTTTTGCTTATCTGGGGAGAACCAACATATATCGCGTGTCCCATTCCAAGGAATTCCCCAAGGATAAGCGCCAGGAATACGTGGCCAAGTTCATGGAGGTCTGCAATTACATCACCGATCACCTGGACGAAGAGATCAACACAGACCGGCTGGCAGAGATCGCAGGCTTTTCCAAGTTCCATTTCTCCCGCCTGTTTAAAGAGTTCACCGGGCGTTCCAGCCATGAGTACCTGATTCAAAGGCGACTCGAAGCCGCCGAACAGCTTCTGGCCAATCCGGATCTTTCTATCACCGATGTGGCCATGCAGTCCGGCTTTAATTCTCTTTCCACCTTCACCCGCGTGTTCAAGGCGGAAAAGGAGATGACTCCCTCTGCCTTCCGCGAAATGAATCAGAAGAGCAACTAGGGAAAAGGGAAACGCTGATTAAAGCGTTTCCCACGCCGGATTTGCGCTGCGAAGCAGCAAATTCCTTAGCATCCTCAAAACAGCTGGAACCACTCAAAATCAAAATTCGATCCGGGCAGGAACACGAATGTCAGGTCCCACTTGCCGCTTCGCTCCGGAAGTGTAAATTCCTGAACCTTGTCACCGTCTCCCCGGAATTCAATGATTTCCTTTTCTTCCGTTTCTCCGTCATAGAACCGCACATGAATCGTGTTGCCTTCCAGCGGTGTGCTGCCGGCAATGCGAATTCCATGGAGCGGATGGGCGGCAAAATCCATATTTTTAAACAAAAGCGATACATTGTTGCCAATGCCGCGGACGGCCTGTCCGTCTCTTCGGAAGGTGTCGCCGTATACGCCGTCGGTCTCTGCCGCATAGAGCTTCGTCCAGGCCTTTTCCCGTCTGGCAAAAGTAAAGCCCTTGATATGAATCTTCTGGTGCACGCGGATGCTGAACACCGCAAGTCCCTTAAGCCGATGCGCAAGGGTATAGGTAGCCGGCTGGTAGGTATTCCAGATGCAAGGCTTACAGTAAATCTCGCTTGCCAGAAGAACCGCGCCCTCTTCGCCCGGGACTCCCTCCCAAAGCTCAATGGGATATTCCTCGCCGGACAGGGCAAAAATCGGAATCGTCACCTCATCCGAGCCAACCGGTCCGAAATCCATCCCCGACCAGGTGACCACGGTTTCGCCGTCGCGGGAGGTGGCAACGCCCTTTTCATTGCCGTTTCCAACCTCGCCGATGCATCCGGTATACAGGCTCCCCGAAATGAAGCCGTACGGATCCAGATAGGCAGCACCAAGGCCGCTTACCTTATACTCCAGCTGCGAGATGATCCGGACGTGATCCGTTCCGCTCTTCGACACTGCGCGAAGATGGAACGCACCATCTCCCAGTGCCGTCATGGAAACCCGGTTTCCCTCAGCCTCCAGCGTCACAATGTTCGTCGGAACGCCGTTGTCGTCCACCGCAGAAAAGACAACTTCCCGGTCCTTAGCAAGAGCCGGCGCAATCTCCGCCCTTGCATGCAGTACCGTGTGGTCCGGATCGAAGTTCTGTCCATCCTCGGCGTGAAGGATCACCTTCCGCACCGGGTGAATGCTTGCCGGCGCCACACTCACACGAATGGCATCCTCTCCGCCCGCTGCAGCCGGTTCAGCTTCCTCTACGATAGCCAGAAGCTTGCCGGAGAACAGGTTCCGCTCCGACGCCTGGTAGCTGTCATAGTCCGTGCTATCACCGTTATCCAGTCCCAGAAGCCTTCCGCCCTGCACACTCACGCAGACTCGGTCCGTTGCATTCTCCACCGAATTCCCGTCTGCATCCACGGCGCTGATCTCATAGAAATGAAGCCGCCCGTGCCCGTACGGGTCCTCTCGGACCACAAAATGATCCGTATCACCAAAGGAATGCCGGGTCTGTCTGGCAACTTCCCTTCCGTCTTCGTAGGCGATGGCCGTCACTTCACCTTTTTCGTACACAACCTGCCAATCGGCAATCAGATGCTTACCACTCCCGGGTGCATGGTCGAGCTTCTGTCTTCCGAGACTCTTTCCATTCACCAAAAGCTCCACTTCCTCAGCATTGGAGCATACCCGAAGGTCGATCTCCTGTCCCTCGTTAAAATCCCAATACGGGAAAATATGGACCATCGGCGCCAGCTTCACATCCGTCCACGCCGACTGCAGCACATAATAGGCGTCCTTCGGGAATCCTGCAGTGTCGATAAAGCCCAGGTATGAATTCTTGGTATGGTACGGCGTCGGCTCTCCGATATAGTCAAAGCCCGTCCAAAGGAACTGCCCCATGGAGAATTCCAGATCGCGGTCAATGGCAATGCAGTCCTCCATGCTCTTGGCGCCCCAGCTGGTCACCGAGTTGCCAAGGGCCGAACACTGCTCATCCTCATCCGCCAGAATCCCGGCCCGCAGCGGGAAATGGTAAATTCCGCGGCTAAAGCAGATGGAGGACGTTTCCGAGCCATAGATCACCCAATCCGGGTGTGCCTTATGGTGGGCTTCGTAATATTTTTCCGAATAGTTATAGCCGGCGATCTTGTAGAGCTCTGCGCAGTGCTGCGCATTCTCCCACGGCATGTAGTTGGAGCCGGTGGTTACCCGCGCATTGCAAAGCGGATCCAACGCCTGCACCTCTTCCATGAGAAGCTTCGACACCTCGTATCCGCGCGCATCCGCATGCTGGTCATAGATTTCATTGCCGATGCTCCATAACATCACACACGGATGATTCCGATCTCTTCGCACAAAGCTTTCAATGTCCTTATGCTGCCACGCATCGAAAAAGCGCGCGTAGTCATACTCCGTCTTGCAGCGCTCCCACATATCAAAGGCTTCGTCCATGACCAGAAGCCCCATCTCATCTGCAATGTCCAGCGCCTCCGCCGCAAAGGGGTTGTGGGAGAACCGAATGGCATTGATGCCCGCCTTTTTCAGAATGTCAAACTGCCGGCGCAGCGCCTCCCCATAGAAGGCCGTGCCCAGTGCGCCCTGATCCGGGTGCTGACAGGCACCGTTGATCTTGACCTTTCTTCCGTTCAGGAAGAAGCCGTGGTCCGGATCGAAAGCCATCTCACGAAAGCCTATGTAAAGCTCCTCCTTCTGCAGGAGAGTATCCCCCTGAAAAAGGCATACTTCCAAACGGTAGCGCTTGGGATCCGTAATGTCCCAGGCGCGGATTCCTGCTGCCGCGTCAAAGAAAAGCGCGCGTCCCGTTCTCCGAAGGCACACCGCTTTTTCTCTATTTTCCATGGATCCCGCCCGGCTGCCGGTCCCGGCTTTTTCTTCCTCCGGCGTTGCCGCAGCAGCCGGCGTCATGCCATTGTCTGCAAGGACCTTGTATAAATCGGTCGCCGCTTTGGGCTCCGCCTCTTCTGTGCGGCAGGGCACAAGCTCTTTGCCGCTTTCCTCGTCCCAAAGCCGCCAGGACAGCGTTAGCGCTTCCGCATCCTTCCGACCATCTGCCGCGCCGGAGATTTCCGCCTCCACATGCAGTCTCCAGCCATCCTTCTCTTTATCGGCATGGGTATAAATTCCGCCGTCCCGAATGCACAGTGCGTTTGTCTGCATCAGCCACACATTGCGGTTGATACCGGCGCCGGAATACCAGCGGGAATTGGGATCCTGAAAGGTTGCGCTCACCATTAATTCATTGGTTCCGGCCTGCAGGCGTCCCGTCAACTCCAGTGAAAACCGGGTGTAGCCGTATTTCCACTCGCCGATCTTTTCTCCGTTCAGGTACACCGCACTGTTCATATAGATGCCGTCAAAAATAAGAAACGTGCGTTTTCCAGCATCTTCCTGCCAGTCAAAGTGCTTGCAGTACCATCCGGTTCCGTTGCGATACAGCTCCCTGCTGTTGCCGATCAGCCAGTCGTGAGGAATCTGCACCGGCGCAAATTTGCCTTCTGCCGCCAAATCACGTGCCTCCCGGAGCGTACTCTC
>CAVKRN010000022.1:0-34919 GCA_963658695.1 bacterium | reverse complement strand
TGCGCTTGATGAACGGCGAGGCGCCGGAGAACGATTACTGCCGAGAAGTGCAGGCGAGTGTGGAGAGAGTCAAGACGAATCCGGAAATGAGGCGAGGCTTTATGGATTGGGAAATGCAGAGGAAAATGGATCAGGCGGTATACTACGATCTTGGCGTAGAAGAAGGTCACGAAAAAGGGCTGGAAGAAGGCATGAGCAAGATGCTCATCAGCTTGGTACACGATCAGCTTCTTTCTGTTTCGGAAGCAGCCAAGCGTATGCAAATGACAGAGGAAGAATTCCGGGCGTTGCTGTAGGTATTGATGATCAGAGTCTTCGGCGCCAAAAATCTGGTACTGTGCGCCATATGCGCTGCCATCACCTGTATTCTTACATTGATTTCGGTTCCGATTGGTCCGGTGCCGACTTTGTACTGGGCAGTCGGTAAGAAAAAGGGCCAGTTAGTTAGGCTAGTTATTTAAAAATCGATGTATTAGCTATGATCATCGGTACGGTTGTTTTGTATGCAATCGGAACCGTATGGTTCTGCATTGGTCAGCCTGCCGGTGGAAAAGGCACTGGTCAAGATGGGCAATTAAAGAACGACTCTGAATAGTTCCATTTGAGATAACAAAACGCCATTGAGCCCAATCGTGCAGCTCAATGGCGTTTTGTTGTCCAATTCACCAGCCTAGCTTTCGCAGGCACCTAGGCCGGTTGGTCGTAATATTTTCGATCCGTTCTCTTAGTTCCGGCTCCAGAAAGTGCTCTGCCTCTTTTGGATCATCCACCGTCCACAAGGACAGACGAAGGTCATTCCTTCGGCAGGACTCCAGCAAGGCCTTATCACAAATCCGGTAATTTACGTTGATCACGCGCATCCCAAAGCCGCGAATGGTTCGCAGCAGCTGTTCCAGATACGTCCTTTTTTCTTCCGTTGGCAGAGCCGAGAGCCTATGGTAGAACTCTGCATCTATCTCCTCAGGATTCGCATAGACTCTGGCAAAGCCGATGCGCGCTGCCATAGATGCAGCTTCCCCCAGACATCCTGTGAATACAATCCTGCCGGAATCAAAGCTTTCTTTTTCTGCCAGTGTAAGAACCGCCCCTTCCAGGTGCGGTTCCTTTAAATCTGCATTCAGACACAGTTTTGTGTCCCGAAGCATTCTCAGACATTCTTCCAGCGTAATCCCTTCGTTCGTTTCGTCCGCCCTTGAGAATGACCGATCCGGTACGACTTCGCCGGTCGCCCAGCCATAGCAGCATTCCTGCCTGCTCCCCTCCGGTTCCTTCTCCTCTTGCGGCAGATATCTCAACTCCTTCCCGTGATCCAGCACGAGAAGTCCGTCAGACATTCTGATATCGACCTCCAAGGCGTCCGGGCAGGCGCGAATTCCCGCTCTGATGTACGATACGCTGTTCATTGCGGTGCCTTCGCACCCGGAGTGCGCGGTGAGCATGGTCGTCCGCCTCTCTTTCATTAATGGCGTTTCTGATATACAAAACAGATAGCAGCAGGGCCAGAATCGTCATGATCAGAGCCCCGGCACTGCCAAGGCCGAATTTCAGATTCCGAACGCCATAATTATAAATATACTGTGTAATGGTCGTTGTGCTATTGGCCGGTCCGCCGCCCGTGAGCAGATTCACCTTGTCGAAAATACGGAAGCTGTCAATGGTTCGCAACAGTGCGCACAGGGCAAGTCCCGTCTTCAGATTGGGAATTGTCACATACCAAAGTGTCGCAATCGCTCCGGCTCCATCCACCTTGGCTGCATCGTACTGTTCCCTGGGAAGTCCCTGCAGCGTCGCATAGAGCAGTAAAAATACAAAAGGACTGTTCTGCCACACATCGATAACAACCAGCATCGGGAAGGCCGTCCGGATATCCGAAAACCAGTTGTACGTTGGCAATCCCAAAAGGCGCAGCCACGAGTTCACAATTCCGTAGTTATCCGAAAGAAGCATTCGAAAGCTCAGTGCCACGGTCACCGCCGGCAGGAGGTACGGAAGCAAAATCAACGTCCGCATGATTTTCTTCGTCCACTTTCCCTCCAGACTGTTGACGTATAGTGCCAGTGCGAACCCGATCAGCAGCTCAAAGATCACCGCCAGAACCGTAAATTTCACCGTCACCCAGATTGCCTGGCGAAAATATTCATTTCCCAGTAAGCTCGTGTAGTTCCGGAGTCCCACGAAGGTCGTATTTTTCCCCAGCAGCTTGTAGTCCGTAAAGCTGTATACAATGGTGGAAATCATCGGATAAACCGACATAACGGCCATGATAACCATGGCCGGCAGCACCATTCCTGCTGCAAATAATCGATTTCCCCTGTTGGATTTTCCGCAAGCGGATTTGTTCATTGCATCGATTTTGTTCGTACGTTCCATTTACTCCTACCGCTTCCGATGTGTCTCACAGAGAATTTTCCAGCTGCGTCTGTGCATCCTCCAGGCCCTGATCCACGGTCTTGATTCCGTTTACAATATTTCCAAGCTCTGTGCCAAGGATGGTATAAAAATCACTCCAGTTCTCCATAACCGGGCGATATACACCACCTTCCAGCGCCTTGCACACAACCTCATACTGCGGGAACTGTGCCAGCACTTCTGCATCCTGCAGGCTGGAATACCGGCAGGGAACACCTCCGTCTGCGACGGTCGACTTCTGTACATCCGCATCCATCAGATAGGAGAGAAGCTTCACCGACAGCTCCTGATGCGTGCTGTTGGCCGGAACACCGATGGTCCATACACCGTAAACATTGGCGTTGTATGCTGTACTGTCTGCCGCAGCCTTGCCGGTAATGGCACAGTAGTCTGCCGTGGTGTCCTCGGAAGGTGTATACCAGCCCGGCCAGCCAATGCCCATGGTTCCGGCACCATTGTCCACCGAAGCAATCAGATCATCCTTGACTTCGGCATCACCGGTTGCAATCAGTTCCAGATAAAAGTTAACGGCATCCTTGAATTCCTGCGTATTTACCGTAGGCTTGTTGTCATCATCCACAACCCAGCCGCCATAGGAGAGCAGAATCGGCAGGAAATCCACGACCAGGTTGTTCTCTGTATCACCGCGGTAAATAAAGCCCTTCTGTCCATTCTTCTGCGCTGCCTGGCAGATGGCCAGCATATCTTCCAGCGAATCAATGGACGATCCTTCATAGCCTGCTGCCTCTACGTTCGCCTTATTGTAGAGCAGTACGGTTACATTTCCGTAATAGGGTGCCAGATAAACGTTTCCATCATCCCCGTAGCAAATCGTAGTGGTTGCCGGAATGATGTCATCGTCCAACTCGTATCCCGCTTCCGTCAGATTCATCAGTACGCCGCCCGATGTATACTCTGCCATCCAGGAGCCATCCACCATGCACAAATCATAGGAGCCTTCCTTATTCACAGCATCCAGAGCAACCTTCGAATGCAGGTCATCCTCCTCCAGCTCCAGGACCTCACAGGTAACATTATTGTCCTTTTCGAATTGCGGGAGGCACTCCTTAATCACGTTCGCATAGGTTCCTGCGCGAAGCGCCAGTGTCAGTGTTGTAGTCTCTGTCGACGGCTCTGCCTCCGTTTCCGTATCTGCTTCTGCTGTCGTAGCAGCCTCTTCTTGGCTGTCCTGCGCCTGTGTCGTAGCGGATGTGTCTGCCGATGTGCTTGCGCAGCCCGCCAGTGATGCTGCAGCCATTGCTGCTGCAAGAACCAGTGCCAAAGTCTTCTTTTTCATAAATTTGTTTCTTCCTCCTCGTTGTTCCGCACCGTTTCCGTGCGGATGCTCTACTTATAACCATTCAGGCCCGAACATTCGTAACTGTTCTTACAGGCTCTGAATCGCCACCTCTATATACAGCAGAGCGCTCCGATGCAATATTCTTCGAAGGCCCTCACTATCAACGCAACGCAGCGTAGCCCACTACGCCTTCACAGCTCCGCTTGAGAGACCTTCAATCAGGTAATTCTGTGCAAACAGAACGAACAGCAGCACCGGCAAAGACGAAACAATTCCGCCCGCTGCCACCAATCCGAAATTGGTCAGGGAATCGCTGGAATTCAAGGTTGCAAGCGCCAGCGGCACCGTGTAATTCTGCGCCGACTGCACGAAAATTACGCTGTAGGTATATTCGTTCCACGCATACAGGAAAGAAAGCATCGCAACCGCTGCCGTTCCCGGCGCAACCAATGGCAGCACCACCTTCCGGAACAAATACCATTCCGATGCACCGTCCATGCGTGCGCTCTCCTCCAGCTCTGTCGGTACCATTCGGAAGAACGTGATCATAAACCAGATGATGAAGGGAATATTGATCAGCACACAGGCGAGCATCGCCGGCACCTTCGTGCCAAGGAGTCCCAGGCGGTTGAACATCGTATAAAGCGGAATTGTAAACGCAATGGGAGGGAGGATCCGAACCAAGAGGATCCAGAAATTCATCGGCCGTTTGGCAGCGAAGGTAAAACGCTGCCTTGTCAGCACATAGGCTGCGCACAGGCCAAAGCCAAGAGAGATGACAAGAGAAACAAGTGCCACCTCCAGGCTGTTCTCCAGGGCGCGGCCGAAGGCCTTCTCCCGGAACAGTTCCAGAAAATGTACACTTGTCAGACTCTGCGGGATCACAGAGATTCTTCCCTTTAGCTCTTCCATCGGACGAACAGACATGGCTGCCAGCCAGTAGATTGGAAAGAGCGTGAATGCAAGAACCACGACCCCGATCACAAATTTTGTAATTTTATTAGTCCACTGTTTTGCTGATGTTTTATTTTTCATGGGCCCCAGTCTAGCAAGCCCATGTAAAGTCATCTCCCACAGTGATGTTAAATTCACGTAATACTCCAGCACTCATCTCGCGGTTTCTTCGGAGCACCTCGATGTATTAAGGAATTTG
Organism: bacterium; assembly: GCA_963658695.1. Lineage (GTDB taxonomy): Bacteria > Bacillota > Clostridia > Lachnospirales > Lachnospiraceae > CAG-791. The sequence goes on along the minus strand of CAVKRN010000022.1, from coordinate 30,057 downwards.
CTGCTTCGCAGCGCAAATACGGCGCAAGAAACGCTTTAGTCAGCGTTTCACTAATTCAGGCGAAAAGGGAATCCGCATATCGCACAGATGCCATGGCATCCTTCCCGTAAAAATCCGCGCCGATGGCGTCCGCATATTCCTGCGTCATAACCGCGCCCCCGACCATCACGCGGCAATCCGGCTTCTTCTCGCGAAGCTGCCGGATGGTTTCCTCCATGCTGACAACCGTCGTAGTCATAAGCGCCGATAACCCTACCAGTGTCACATTCTCACGGATGGCGGTTTCCACAATCGTTTCCGGCGGCACATCCTTGCCCAGATCAATGACATCGTAGCCGTAGTTCTCCAGCATGACCTTCACGATGTTCTTCCCGATATCGTGGATATCTCCCTTGACGGTAGCCAGAATCACCTTTGCCTTGATTTCCTGCGGCTGTCCGGCCATCGACTCTTTAATGACCGCAAAGGCCGCCTTGGCTGCCTCCGCACTCATCAGAAGCTGCGGAAGAAATACTGTTCCCTTCTCGAAGCCCTTTCCAACCTCATCCAGTGCCGGAATCAGCTCCTCGTTGATCAGCTCCATCCCCGTTCTGGACGCCAGCCCTTCCCGGGTTCCGGCAGCCGCGCTTTCCTTCATGCCGCGCAGAATTGCCTGATACAGAGCACTTTTGGATGCGCTCCCCTCGGAAGCATTCGCCGTTGAAGCTCCCTGTTCCGCAACGGCGCCCGCAGCGGCCAATTGTGCACCTCCGACTGCCCGTTTGGATGCCGGCACATAATCGTGATAAGCCTCAATGAATCCCATGCACTGCGGATCCTGATTCAAAAGAGCAAGGCTCGCCCGATACGCCTGCATCATCGGTTCATTGTTCGGATTGATGATGGCACAGGAGAGACCGTTTTGCATTGCCATGGTCAGAAAATGTGCATTCACCAGTTCTCTGGCCGGCAATCCAAAGGAAATATTCGACACGCCAAGGATCGTGCGGCCATGCAATTCATCCCGCACACGGTGAAGTGTCTCCAGCGTCGCCAGCGCGCCGCCGCTGTCGGACGAAATGGTCATGCACAGTCCGTCAATCACCAGATCATCATGAGAAATACCGTATTGGTCGGCCGCCGCGTATATTTTGCGTGCAACTGCCATTCGTCCGTCCGCCGTCTGCGGGATCCCATCCTCATCCAGCGCAAGACAAACAAGGACACCGCCGTACCTTGCCACCAATGGCATCACCGCAGCGATATTTTCCGCCTTGCCGTTCACCGAATTGATCATCGGCTTTCCGTTGTAGCAGCGAAGCGCCTTCTCCAGTGCCGCAACGTCCGTCGTGTCAATCTGCAGCGGCAGGCCGGTCACTCCCTGTAGCCGCTTTACCACCGTCTCCATCATAGCCGGCTCATCAATCTCCGGAAGTCCCACGTTGACGTCCAGAATGTCCGCCCCCGCATCCTCCTGATTCAGACCTTCCTGCAGAATATATGGGATGTCATTGTCTCGCAGGGCCTGCTTGAATCGCTTTTTACCGGTGGGGTTGATCCGCTCGCCGATGGTGACGCAGTGCGGGCCGATTTCCACGAACCGGGAAAAGCTCGTCACCACGGTCTTATGCCTTTTCTGCGGCTTTTGAAACGGCAGCTTCCGAACCGCCTCGATCTCCTGGCGAATATGCTCAAAGGTTGTGCCGCAGCACCCACCGACAATCTGCACGCCCAGTGCTGCCAGCTCCGCCATTGTCGCCGCAAAGTCCTCCGGCGTAACGTCAAAGACCGTCTGCCCATTTTCCTCCCGCGGCAAACCCGCATTCGGATTCACAATGACCGGGATCGATGCCGCCTGTACCAGCCGCTCAACGATCGGCTTCATTTCGTGCGGTCCAAGCGAACAGTTCACGCCCAGTGCATCCGCATGCAGACTCTCCGCAAGCGGCACGACCGCTTCGACCGGAGCTCCCGTCAGAAGCTGCCCGTTCCGGTCAAAGGTGGTGGTCACCATGACCGGCAGGCTGCAGTTCTCCCTTGCCGCCAGCATGGCCGCCTTCAGCTCATAGGTGTCATTCATCGTTTCGATGAGAACCAGATCCGCTCCTGCTGCGGCGCCGATTCGAACCACCTGCGCAAAGAGCTCTACCGCATGCTCAAAGGATAGATCCCCCAGCGGCTCCAGCAGCTTTCCGGTTGGTCCTACGTCCAACGCCACCCAGGCATCCTCTTCCCGTCCGGCCGCCTTCCGCGCATCCACTGCCAGACGAATGCCTGCCGTGATGATCTCCTCCAGCTGATCCGGGTACTTCAGTGCATTGGCGCCAAAGGTATTGGCATTGAAAATATTGCAGCCGGCCGCCAGAAATCCGGTATACAGATCGGTGATGATATCCGGATGTGTCAGGTTCCACAGCTCCGGAAGCTCACCGCCCTTCAGTCCTCTGGACTGGAGATAGGTTCCGGTTGCGCCGTCGCAGAAAATCCATTCTTTCCCCAGCTTTTCCCGCAAGTCAGGTCTCATAATTACCGTTCCTTTCCATGTTTCCCTAAGTGCGCCGATATGCACAGCTTTGCCGCTTGCCGCAGATCTCACACCCGGCAATGGTGCAGCGCTGTTCCTGTTCCGAAAAACCGATAAATGCCGTGACCGACTTGCTCGGAACCATCAGCAGTGTATCCGTCAGAGAAATGCCGCAGGTTGCCGGCATCGCAAGAAGCCTGGAAAAGTCCCTCTGCAATGTCAGCGAAGTGTCTCCATATCCCGGCGAAAATCGGGGACGCGGAAAAAGCCCCTCTCCTCGCAATACCTCAATGATGTTTTGATTCACTTCGTCGCACCAGGCCTCCACCATGGCCGCGCCGGCCGCCTGATATACCGCTGCCTCCGCCATACTGCGCGCCTCTGCCCGCCGAATCAGATAATCCACCCCCGGCCCGATGGTTGCCGCCATCAAAACGACGGTAGAGCAGCCATCCAGATTCCGCCCAAGATCATTGCTCGTAAAGCAAAGATCCCCCGCAATAATCTGACAGGTGGCATTCTCCGGAGTGTTCCCAGCGTTCGATCCCCTGCACGTGTCAACCGTCGTCTCCGGCAAGGTGTTCTCTCCCACTGTTTTCTCAATCCGAAGTGAATACCGTTCCCACACGGCGCGTGGATGACATTCCTTCTGCAGACACGCCACGCAGCGCTCCAGACATTCGCTGACCGCATCATCCGGCGTGATCCCGCGATACCCCAGATACCGGTAGGCTTCTTTCCGCGGAACGGCAACCGCCGATCCTGCCGTCTCATACTGTGTCATAACGCCTCATCAGTCCAGAATGGCAGACAGCGAGTTCATGATTCCTGCTGCAATATCCGGCTTGTTCATGGAATATACGTGTATGTGGGTGACGCCGTTGGAAATCAGATCGATGATCTGCTCCGTCGCGTAAATAACGCCTGCCTGCTTCATCTTCTCCGGATTATCGCCAAACCGGTCAACCATCATGCGGAAGTGAGGCGGAATGGTGGAACCGGAAAGTGCCACGCTTCTGGCCACCTGCTTCTTATTGGTAATAGGCATAATTCCCGGCAGCACCGGAACGGCAATGCCCGCTTCCCGCACGCGGTACAGGAAGTTATACAGCATATTGTTGTCAAAGAACATTTGCGTGGTCAAAAAATCCGCTCCTGCCTCCACCTTTTCCTTCAGGTGCCGTATGTCCTCCGATGGGCTTTCACACTCAACGTGTCCCTCCGGATAGCAAGCCGCGCCGATACACAGCTTCTCATTCGCTGCCTTCAGATCGTAGATCAGCTCACTGGCATGGTCGTAATCGAAAATGGTTCGTCCGTCCTTCGGAATGTCTCCGCGCAGCGCCATGATATTCTCGATTCCCTTTTCCTGATAGAGCCGAATCATCTCCTGCACGTGTTCCTTTGTCGAAGAAACACACGTCAGGTGTGCCAACACCGGCACATGATGCTTGTTCTGCAGATCCGCCGCTATGGATGCCGTATGCTGCGAGGTTCCTCCGCCCGCTCCATAGGTGACACTCATAAACGCCGGATGCAGTGCCGCGATTTCGCTGGCCGCCTGCTCCACTGCCGCATACTTATCGTCCGTCTTCGGCGGGAACACCTCAAAGGAGATGGTAACCTCATGCTGAGAGAAAATCTGTGTAATGGTCATCGGAACTTCCTTTCTCATTGAAATGCACAATATGACACTTTATTATAGCATCTGTGCAGTTAACCATGGATGCGTTCAGTGAATATGGAGGATAGAAATGGACAAAAAGAAAAAAATCATCGCCGCTGTTGTTGTGATCGCCGTGATCGCTGTTTTCGCAGGCGTATACGCCGCCTTTGGCCCGAAAGCTTCCCAGGGGACAAAGTCCTATACCGTGGAAGTTGTGAATAAGGAGGGTGAGAGCAAGACCTACAGCGGAAAGACCGATGCGGAATATCTCAGCGGACTGATGGATGAACTGGCCGCTGCAGGTGATTTTAGCTACGACGGAACCACCAGCGACTACGGTCTCTACATCACTGCGATCAACGGTGAAACAGCAGACTACAGTGTCGACGGCGCTTACTGGTCCATCTATGTAAACGGAGAATATGGTTCCTACGGCGCAGATCAGCAGCCGGTCACTGACGGGGATTCCTTCAAGTTTGCGTATGAAAGCGCACAGTAAATTTCATCATGCTGCAACGGATCTGGCAGAGATGGCTATGATGCTGGCCATGATCGAGGCAGTGAAGCGGGCCCTGGATTTTTTGCCGAATATTGAGCTGGTGACCTTTCTTTTTCTGGTGTTCACCTTACTGCGCGGGAAACGAGTGATCCTCGTTTCCTTTGCTTTTACTGCGGTAGAAACCCTTGTCTTCGGTTCGGGACTATGGGTCATTATGTATTTGTATGTATGGCCGCTGGAAATTGCGCTGGTCCTTTTGCTGCGGCGCAAATTTCCAAGGCCGGCCGACGGATTCTGGTGGTACTGCATTCTGTCCGGAACTTTTGGCCTGCTGTTCGGTGCCTTCTGTTCCATTCCCTACTGGATTCTCAGCGGGCCGAAGGTGGCCATTGCCTGGTGGATCGCCGGAATTCCCATGGACATTCTGCACTGTATCAGCAATTTCGCGCTGTGCTTTCTGCTGTTCCGCCCGGTCATGCAGGCTGCCAGGCGGGTTCTTCCCGTGCAGAATTAAAGCTTTCCTTGTGTTTTTCGCACATTCGTGGTATTTTTACTTCATCTGTTAATTCGAACTAACATTTGTTCAAGAATACCGTTTTATGGCTAGCGGCACTGTCGCCAGTCCCGGAAAGGAACCGGAGTTATGACCATCGGAAGATCTGCAGAGGACTACTTGGAAGCAATTCTTATGATTCATGAGCGGCAGGGCTATGTCCGTTCGACGGACGTTGCGGAGCAGCTCGGAATTTCCAAGCCCAGTGTCTCCAATGCTACCAAGCGTCTTCGGGAGAATAACTATCTGACCACCGATGCCGCCGGTATGCTGGTTCTGACAGAATCCGGATTAGCCATTGCCAGTCAGATTTACACCAGACATAAGGTTCTGTCCGACTTCTTTATCAAAATCGGTGTGCAGCCGGAGCAGGCAAGAGAGGACGCCTGCAAGATCGAGCACGATATCAGCCAGGAGACCTTTGAGGCGCTTTGCCGCTATGCCGGCGAGCAGGCATAATGCCCCGCATGATTATCCATACATCGAACTTTGAAGGCCCTTAATTATTTAAAACACTATTATGCAGTTGTGTGCAGGAATAAAAAAGAAACGCCGCACGGCGTTTCTTTTTTATTCCTGCGGCGTATTCTCTTCGCGGGCCAAATCCGCCTCCCGTACCCTTGCCCGGTATTCCCTCGGAGAGAAGTGCATTCGATCCCGAAACACACGGTTAAAGGTTCTCTGCGACTCAAATCCGGAATCAATACAGATTTCTGTCACCGATTTGTCACTGTAATGCAGCATTCCGCAGGCGCAGTCCAATCGCATGTCATTCAGGTAGCCGTTAAAATTCGTCGAGAAAACCGAGGAAAACACGCGCGATACCGTATATTGACTGACATACAGATGCTCCGCCATACTCTTTAACGTCATGGGCTCCCGAAAATGTGCTGCTGTATAAGCCACAATCTGATGCACCAAATCCGCCTGACTCTCGTCCGGACGCGACACCAGACGGAGCTTGGACATGCTCTTCGCCAGAATCAGCATAACAAAGGACTGCTTCACAATTCGCTCCACTTCCTGTGAGAAGCTTTCCATCGGCTTCTGTGTAAGGTCCGGCGCAATCACCGTCTGGCGGTAACGCACCCCCTTCTCATCCTTTCCGTATTCCCGATACAGTCTTCGAAGTGCATAGATGATATCCTGATCCACCTGTGCGGCAGGAATGACCGGATTCTCCGGCTGCGTATCCGTAAGCTTCTGCGCGAAAACGCCCGTCAGAGACAGTGAGGCCAAAAGGTGCATGTTAGCACAGATATCCGGATCACCAAAGCACTGGGCGTGATGAATTTTCCCCGGGAAAATAACGGCAAGATCCCCCTTCTCCATATGGTAAAGCTCTTCATCCACACCAATTTCCAATGTGCCGTATAAAACATAGACAATTTCCACCAGATCATGAATGTGTGGCTTAAAGTGTTTTGATGGCCGATAATATATCTCCAGATCGTTGGGGATCGACTCATAGATAGGTCTCATAAGGTGCCTCTTTTCCTGCATTTCCGATCATTTTATCACGCGCAGTCCCGAATCCAAGGTTGCGATTTTGGCTAGTTTTCTACGGATTATGGCACGTATTATAGCAAGCCGCCTGATATCATACAACCATCGAGTGAGGCGAGAAACAAAACAAACGGCTTTGCCAAGAAAGCTTCTCGATTTAAAATCGCCTATGCTGAACGGAATCGGCACCCCCCTCCGCCGACCGTTCTGAGACGATAAAACTCCATAAATATTTCGGAGTTTTCCTTTTCCCCTTGCAGAAAGAGGCATCACGTGCTGAGCACGTGATGCCTCTTTCATTTGTATATGTTTAGCACCATCCAATTTCAACATGAATCGGACGTTTACGTACGAATTCATGATTGAAATTGGATGGTGGCCAAGGAGCGAAGCTCCTCTGGCCTGCCACATCGAGGTTTTTCCGAAAGGAAACCTCGATGCGGCGCTAAACATTCAACATGAATCGGACGTTTACGTACGAATTCATGATTGAAATCAGCTTAACCCCATCACATGGAACACGAGCATCGCCGCTCCCATCCCCGTCAGCAATACGCCCACAACCGCCTTGGCTGCAAGCGGTCGCATCCGGTTTGCTACTCTCGCCGAAATGCCTGCTGCTGCCAATGTCGTCAGGGCACACACCGCCAGAATCCGCACATCCGGCACTCCCTTCAGTGCAAAGTGCATCGAGGAGCCAAACAGTGCCGTAAACGTCATAATCAAAACGCTGGTTCCAACTGCCATTTTCAGCTCATACCCCATCACCAGTGTCAGTACCAGGAGCATCATCATTCCGCCGCCGGTTCCCATGAATCCGCAGATAAATCCAATCCACAGCCCGCAAACCACTCGTTCCGCGCGTCGCCAGGACGGTGTGTCCGGAAATGGAAGGGTCGCTGTTTTTTCCTTTCCGCGCAGCGCCTGCCACAGCTGCTGACCGCCCAGAAAAAAGGACCCCGCAATGGACAAAAAGCCCATGGTCCCATTGGACACAAACTGTGCGATCAGGCTCCCCGCCGCAGTTCCGATCAAAACCATGGCAAGAAGGCTCCTCCCATTTTTCCAGTCAATGTTCCCCGCCTTATGGTAGGTCCAAGCCGACACCGCCGAAGCCAGCACATCCGAAGCAAGCCCGATTCCGGTCGCCTGATAGGCCGGCATACCCACAATCCCAATCAAAAGCGGCGCAATAAAGGCAGCGGCCGAGAGCCCCGCAAATCCAGTTCCAACGCCGGCTCCAATGCCCGCTGCCACACAGGTTACGAATGTCAGTAGATTCAATTCCAAACTCCCTTCAGATTTCTTCCGATGATTTGTTCCGTCTCTGCAATTTCCCCCTCATAGTAATTCCGTAAATAATCCCCGGTCTGCGGCAGCATCTTTGAGCGATCCTCATCCATTGTAAAGCTCTTTTGTATCACCCAGTCATGCACAACCCGGTATCGGCGATAAGCCACCGGATGCTCTTTCTCCACATCCAGATACTCCGTTAGATAATAATTGAACGCTGTAAACAGGAAATGCCACATCGCCCAGATCGGCCCCGTCGCACGCTGATTTCCCTCATTGCTGCGAACACCGTACGGCACAGCCGAATCCGCCTCCTCTCCAAGGAACCGATACAGCTCGTCGCACGCTTTCTCCTGATCCTTCACAAATTCCTCAAAGAGGATATAGTGCATCTGCTCCGGAGCAAAGTACTGCCGGTATTCTCGAATCAGCTCTGCATAGCAGCTCTGCGAAAAGACCAGATATTTACGCCGGCGCCGCAGAATGTTCTTTTTCTTCTTCGGATTTTCCAGGATGTCATGCACATAGGCGTCAAAGGACACCGCATGTCCCTTTCTCCTGTCCAGCAGGAAATACTTCAGCGGCAAAAATCCCCTTGCCAGGAAATACTTGTATGCCGAATAGCTCCTCTCCGCCGGCTCCCGCAGCATGAAAATCAGCTTTGTATCCCCCGGAAAATCCTTTGCAATCCATTCCGCGCATCCATTTTCGCCAAGTCCGGCATTGATCTCCCCCGGAAGCCGTGGATCCTCCGGCGCATATCGGCCAAAATAACGTTTCTCATACCAGTCTGCACCTTTATTCTTTCTCCACCAGCCGACGCGGTAAAACATCGGCTCCTTCACATCCTGGGTCAGCACAATCCCGTGATGATGCCGCATCAGCTCATATAAGGTTGTCGTGCCGCACTTCTGAAAACCGATGCAGATAAATTTCGCCCGCATGGTGTCATCTCCTCTTTACTCGATGCATCTGCCGTATTTCACCGATCTTGCAGTATCCGCAAAATCGCTTCCACCGCCTCTTCTACAGTACACGATGTAGTATCAATGGTAAGCTCCGCGTTTTCCGGCTCCTCATACGGACTGCCAATGCCTGTAAAATGCTGAATTTCACCCGCCCGGGCGCGGCGGTACAGCCCCTTTACATCTCGTTTCTCACAAGTTTCCAATGAGGTGGACACATAAATCTCCACGAAAGACCCTTCACCAATGATTTCTCTTGCATTTCTCCGGTCTGCCGCATACGGCGAGATGAAGGATGTCAGTACAATCAGTCCCGCATCATTCATCAACCGGCACACCTCTGCAACCCGCCGAATGTTCTCAATTCGTCCCGCCTGATCAAATCCAAGATCCTTGTTCAGGCCAAAGCGCACATTATCCCCATCCAGCAGCATGGTATGCCGCCCCATCGCCGCCAAACGCTTTTCAAGCGCGTTGGCAATGGTCGATTTTCCAGAGCCGGAAAGTCCGGTGAACCAGAGCGTCACCGGCGTCTGGTTCATTTGCCGGGCACGAATCTCCCTGGTGATGTCCAGCTCCTGCCAGTAAATTTCCGTATTCCGCGTGAGAATCTCCTCTACCACACCGCAGCCGGACGTCATGTTGGTGATCCTGTCAATCAGTATAAACTCGCCCAATACGCGATTATCTGTAAACCGGTCCAGAACGATGTTCTCCGCCGTCAGAATTTCGCAGCAGGCGATCCCATTCTTGCACACGCGCTGTGCAGGAAGATGTTCCCCCGTATTAATGTCTGTCTGATAGCGAACCTTCTGTACCGTGCAGGGAACCTTGCGCGTCCCCAGCTTCAAAAGATAGTCCTTCCCGGGAACCAGCAGACTCTCGTCCATCCACAAAATAGATGCCGCGAACAGATTCCCGACATGCGCGCCGCTCCCTTTTTCAATCACGCAGCCGCGGCTGACATCGATTTCCCGGTCCAGCGTCAGATTCACCGGCTGTCCCATCACCGCACGTTTCACAGAGTCAAAGCCTGTCCATATCTCCTTCACATGGGCTCGCTCACGGCTCGGCAGGACCGTTACCTCATCTCCAACCGAAATCTCTCCTGACTTAATCTCCCCCATAAAACCGCGGAAGCTCTGATTCGGACGGCAGATTCGCTGTACCGGAAGGCAAAAGCCTTTGCCTCCCTTCATGCGGTCCGTTTCCACCGATTCCAGGTATGGCAGCAGCGGCAGCCCATCGTACCATGGCATCCGCGTCGAGGACTCTGTCACATTGTCTCCCACCACCGCGGAAACCGGAATGATCTGCAGCGTGTGCACAGGAAACTGTGCCATCAATGTCCGGACATCTCTTGTCAGCTCCTCAAAACGGCCGGCATCATACCCAATCCGGTCCATCTTGTTCACCGCAAACACAAAATCCCGGATCCCCATCAGTGAACAGATTCGGGTGTGACGCCTTGTCTGGAGCAGTACCCCTTTCGCCGCATCCAGTAAAATGACCGCCAGCTCCGCAAAGGAGGCACCCACTGCCATATTCCTTGTGTATTCCTCATGCCCCGGCGCATCCGCCACGATAAAGGATCTCTTCTGCGTAGCAAAATATCGATACGCCACATCGATGGTAATTCCCTGCTCCCGCTCCGCCATCAGGCCATCCAGAAGAAGAGAGTAATCCATCCCGCCATCCACGCTGCCCGCCTTGGAATCCAGCTCCAGCGCCTGCTTCTGATCCGCAAACAGGAGCTTCGCGTCGTAGAGCATATGTCCAATCAATGTAGACTTTCCATCGTCCACACTTCCGCAGGTTAGAAATTTCAGCAGAGTATTCCCTTCTTGTTCACTCATATCGTCTTCTCTCCAAAACTGACTGGTACATCGTTTGCGAACCGATCGTCCTAATTAACGTCACACCTTTTTCTGAGGTTTTTGACGCCTCAAAAATATCCTTCCCGCTTTCTGCGTTCCATGCTGCCGGCGGCCTCGTGATCAATCACCCGGCTCGTCCGCTCGGAATACACCGCCCCCAGTGTCTCCTTGACAATGGCAGGCAGAGTATCCGCTTCCGACTCCACACCGCCCGTCAGCGGATAGCATCCCAGCGTGCGGAAGCGTATTTTTTTCGTTTCGATCTTCTCCTGTGGGCGGAGGTACGGAAGGATGCGGTCATCGTCAATCATGATCAGATTCCCGTCCCGTTCCACCACCGGACGCTCCTTGGCGTAATACAGCGATACGATCTCAATATTCTCCCGCATGATGTACTGCCAGATGTCCTTCTCCGTCCAGTTGGACAGTGGGAACACGCGAATGCTCTGCCCTTTTTCGAGCTGCATGTTGTACAGGTCCCACATCTCCGGTCTCTGGTTTTTGGGGTCCCACGCCTGCTGCGCATTCCGAAAAGAAACCACCCGCTCCTTCGCTCGGGATTTCTCCTCATCCCGGCGTCCGCCGCCGAAGGCGGCCGTGAACCCGTACTTACTCAGTGCCTGCTTGAGCGCCTGGGTTTTCATGATGTCCGTATAAGCCCCACCATACTCAAACGGATTGATTCCTTTGGCAACCGCCTCCTGATTGGTATAAACCAGCATTTCAAGCCCATACTTTTCCGCGGTGTAGTCGCGGAATTCGATCATCTCGTGAAACTTCCACGTCGTATCGATATGAAGAAACGGAAACGGCGGTTTCTCCGGATAGAATGCCTTCAATGCAAGATGCAGCATTACCGAGGAGTCCTTTCCGATGGAATAGAGCATCACCGGCTTCTCGCACTCCGCGACCACGTCGCGCATAATGCCAATAGCCTCTGCTTCCAGCTTATCCAAATGTGACAGCGTCTCCGCCATAGCTTTTCTCCTTCACCACGCGCTCACTGCACGTAAAATCAGACCGTTGTCATCCACGTGTGTTCACAAAAAGCGGCGCTGCATTGCTTTTGAGCTCATGCAGCGCCCCGCCAGAGAACCGACCGGATCCTCAGTGAATGGTCTTCAACGTATATTCGCGGCTTCCCAGACCGATCTTCTCCGCATGCTCCAGCGTCTCCTTCCAACGAACATTGGGGTTGCTGTTCATAAAGTGATCCCCATGGTCGCAGAAATGCGGATCCGCCAGATGATCTCCCAGCTGCGAATTATGAATCGGCTGCGCCGCAAGGCACAGATCCACGCAGGCCTGATCCAGCGCTACCGGATCAAAGGAGGCCAGCATTCCAATGTTGGGCAGAATCGGCGCGTCATTTTCGCCATGGCAGTCGCAGTTCGGAGAAACATCGGTGATCAGCGAAATATGGAAGCACGGCCGCCCATCACAAACCGCCTGTGTGTATTCTGCGATCTTGCAGCCAAGGATTTCATTCGCATTTGAATTCTGATTGGCAATCGCATCAAAGGAACAGGCACCAATGCAACGGCCGCATCCCTTGCAGATATCCGGATTGATCCAGGCCTTGCCGCCCTTTTCATAGCTGATAGCATTCGAGCCGCATTCCTTTGCGCAGCGACGGCACCCTCTGCAAAGCTCCTCGTCGACCGTCGGCTTTCCGCTGTTGTGCTGCTGCATTTTGCCGGCACGCGAACCACAGCCCATTCCGATGTTCTTCAGCGTTCCGCCAAAACCGGTTGCCTCGTGACCCTTGAAGTGCGTCAGCGAAATAAACACATCCGCATCCATCACTGCCCGGCCGATATAGGCTTCCTTGCAGTATTCTCCGTTGCGAACCGGCACAATCACGTCATCCGTTCCCTTCAGGCCGTCGCCGATGATAACCTGACATCCGGTGGTCACAGTATTAAATCCATTGATGTTCGCACAGTCCAGGTGCTCTAAGGCATTTCGCCGGCTTCCCGGATAAAGCGTGTTGCAATCGGTCAGGAAGGGCAGGCCCTTCTGTTCCTTCACCAGATCCACAACAGCCTTGGCATACTGCGGCCGCAGGTACGCGATGTTGCCGAGCTCACCAAAATGCATTTTGATTGCAACAAACCTCTCCTCCATATTGATCTCGCCGATGCCGGCGACCCTACATAGCTTCTTGAGCTTCTCCGGAAGCGATGTTCCAATGTGTGTTCTAAAGTCTGTAAAATAAACGTCTGCCATCGGATTGTCTCCTTTCATCCCCATAAGGCGTTTGTCCCAAACATCATCAGTATAACACCCGCCGCTGGCTGGTGCATGAACTGTAACTTGCCGTGTGACGTAAAAAAAGGTACTGTGTTACTGGATAAACGCCAGCCAGTAACAAGTCCTGGCAAAGTTGAGGTACTGTGATACCAGTAACAAACGACTACAGCGCCGCTAGACGGCAGGAGGAATGAGATAATGGAAGACGCAAGAACGCTGCTGGAACAGATTTCCGCAGTCGCTAAAGAAGCGGGTAAGATTATTCTGGAAGGAGCCGGTCACGCTAAAAGCCGGCGTACTAAGGAAGGACATGCGAATTTTGTAACGGAATATGATGCCAGAGTGCAGGAATTTCTGGTAGCGAAGCTTCAGGAGCTGGTGCCGGATGCGCATTTTGTCGGAGAAGAGGAAGGTGCCGCCGTGTTCCTGCCGGAGTACGAAAGCGGCCTCACCTTCGTCATCGATCCCATCGACGGAACCTCGAATTTCATGAAGGGCCTTTTCCCCAGCGTCACCAGCATTGGCCTCTTAAAGGATGGTAATCCCTGGATCGGCGTCATTTATAATCCCTTCTCCGATCAGCTCTTTTCCGGCGTCATCGGTGTGGGCGCCTGGGAAAACGGTACGCCCATTCAGACCTCCGCAGATTCCATGAAGGACAGTCTGATCCTCATGGGAACCACACCTTACTACGAGGAGCTTGCCAGAAGGTCCTTCGACCTTGGCTACGAATATCTCTCCCGCTGCATCGACATCCGCCGCAGCGGAAGCGCTGCGTGGGACCTTTGCATGGTTGCCTCCGGGCGCGTTGGTATGTACTTTGAATTGAAAGTACAGCTCTGGGACTATGCCGCTGCCGCCTGCATTGTCGAGGCCGCCGGCGGAAAAGCCACGGATATCGAGGGACGGACTCTGTCCTTCCGCGGCGCAACCTCCATTGTGGGTGCCTCCGAGGGGATCGCACAGGAGGACTATTTGCCTACCAGACACAGCACCAAAATCGCGAGTGTTACCGCAACCGAGACATAAATCAGGATGGTCGCAGCAAAAACAAGCCAGGCCCTCCAGTTATTGCCTCTTTGAAGGTCTCTTTTCATTTTCAGAGTCCACTCCAGCTCCTCGGTCTGCGATGGTGCAGGGTTCAGAATGTAGAAATGCACCGTGCAGGCCACTGCGAGCGCTCCCAAGAGCAGTATAATGTCCGACACCCCCAGAATCAGAAAAACCGTCATCGACATGTTCTCAGTGCACATCGGAGCGATTTCACCTATCAGAAAGCACACCGCAAAGATCATGATGGGAACCATGATTGTCAACCGGTTGATGCTGCTGGAGATCTCGCGGCTTCGCTCCATTTCATAGCTGTACTGCAGCCGGAGCACATCCAGGGGCGGCACCGCTGGTGCCGGCTTTTTATTTTGCCCGCCCTTCGCCTTCTCCTGCTGCGTATCGTCTGCCGATCGCTTCTCGCTCATCGGCTGTCCGTTGTCCACAGATCGCTTCTCGCCCACCGGTTGAGCATCGCTTGCAGGCTGCTTATCAGAGACCGGCTGCAGATTCCTTCTGTAATCCTCTGCCGCATTCATCCTGGTTACCGTCATCTTCTTCAACCTCTTCCGTTTCTGCTGTAATTTCCTTGATGATACATTGATTGCCCTCCAGAAGCCAGGTTTCACCGCTGCCGCAGTGCGGACAGGTCTTGCCATATCGCACGGTCGGATAGGATGTTTGACAGCTGTTGCACCAGGTGACGGCAGGAATCGTCTCCAGAATCAGCTGCGATTCCTTCAGGTACGGGGACCGTACCTTGAAGAAATCCCAGCAATCCGTGAAGTAATCCGTCATAATTCCGGAAACCTCCCCCACCTGGAGCGTAACCGATCCGATTTTCGTGATACCGTTTTCCTTCGCTGTCTCATCCAGCGTTTTGGCCAGGTGGGTGACAATTCCCATTTCGTGCATTGCATTCTCCTGCTGCTATATTCACACTGCTAGTACAGCGTATAATAAATATCTAGCCAAATTGGTAACAGAATATGCGCTGTAGCAATATAAACTGAGATGATTTTGTATAGATAGTTATTTATTATTCGATGTACTAGTACATCGATTTTTAAATAACTGGCCTAACTAACTGGCCCTTTTTCCTGATTGCACGTGTCAAAAATACGCATCGTTTCTTTTACACAACGCGGCCGGTCACTTACTTCGACTTCTTGCCGAAATGAATCTTGAACTCCCGCTTTAACGCATACTTGGCAACCACAGGAAGCTTGTCCTCGGAGGCAATCATATTCGAAGCCTCCGGAAGGTCTCTTTGCAGGTGAATGGCATCAAACTCGCAGCGCGTCGTGCACAGTCCGCAGCCGATGCAACGATTCTCATCCACCGTGGTCGCACCGCACCCAAGGCAGCGGCTGGCTTCTGTCCGAATCTGCTGCTCCGTCAAAGGCTCCCGAAGGTCGTGGAATGTCCCCTTCGGATCTCCGGCCTTGTGCCCCGGCGTCTGGCGGGACGAATGGTCGTAGGAAGGCACCTGAATGTTGTCCTTATCCAGCTCCTTAAACTCACGAAGATCCCGCCCGATGGTCAGTGATTGTCCCTTGTGTACATAGCGGTGCATCGACTCACTGGCCTTCTTGCCGTCCGCAATCGCATCAATGGCAAAGCGTGCGCCATGTCCGATATCGCCGCCGACAAAAATATCCGGCTCCTGCGTCTGGAAGGTCACCGCATCGTGCACGGCGCAGCCGCCGCGGCCGAGCTCCACCTTTGTATTCTCCAAAAGGCTTCCCCACTCTGCCGACTGTCCGATGGCCTGCAGTACACTTGTGCAGGGAATGGTAATGGTCTCCTCCTCGTCGTACTGCGGGTTAAATCGTCCGTCTGCATCCTTCACCTGCGTGCAGCGCTTAAAGACGATACCGGTTACTCTCTTTGCCTTGCTGCCATCCGCCGCCGGAACCTCCTCGGTCAGAATTTCCTTCGGGCCCCAACCATTTTTAACCACAATGCCCTCGCCAAGAGCATCCTCTACCTCGTCCTGTGCCGCCGGCATTTCCTTCTCACCCTCCAGGCACAGCATGGTTACGGTTCCGCCGGTGCAGCGCGCAGCCGTTCTGGCCACATCGACAGCGACATTGCCGCCTCCGATGACAACCACATCACCGGGCAGCTTCACCGCATCTGAAGCGCCACCATTCTCCAGCCCCCGGGCAACCTCCTTCAGGAATGCAACCCCGGACTGTACGCCCTCTGCATCCTCCCCCGGAACGCCGGCCTTTCGTCCGCCCTGCAGACCAATGGCCATATAGAACGCCTTATACCCCTGATCGCGCAGCTGCTGAATGGTGACGTCCTTTCCAACCTCAACGCCGCAGGCAAACTCCACACCCATCTGACGCAGAACCTCAATCTCCGCGCGCAGCACATCCTTTTCCAGGCGGAAATTCGGAATGCCGTGTACCAGCATACCGCCGGCCTCCTGCTCTTTCTCAAAGACTGTAACGTCGTATCCGCGCTCCCGCAGATAGTACGCACAGCTCATGCCGGCAGGACCGGCACCGATCACCGCCATCTTGTAGTCCGGTCCCCAGAGCTTGCCCTCCGGCGTCTCGCAAAGCGGAACATAACGAGTTTCCTGATGGAGCTCCTGTTCTGCAATGAATTTCTTGATCTCGTCGATGGCAATGGGAGCATCCACGGTCCCTCTGGTGCAGGCATCCTCGCATCGCCGATTGCAAATAGCGCCGCAAACAGCCGGGAACGGATTGTCCTGCTTAATCAGCTTCAGCGCATCCATGTAGCGCCCCTCACCCGCCATCTTCACATAGCCCTGTACTGCAAGATGGGCGGGACAGGCTGTTTTGCAGGGAGCGGTACCGGAATCGTAGCAGTTAATCTTCGCATCCTCGCGGTAATGAATGTTCCAGTTGTCCGCCGTCCACTTCTGCGCATCCGGCAGAAGCGTCTTGGGGTACTGCACCTGCGTGCCGTCCTTTTGGCAAAGCTTCTGGCCAAGCTTAGCCGCGCCCACCGGACAGACCTCCACACACTTGCCGCAGGCAACGCACTTGTCCTTCTCCACATGTGCGCGGTATGCCGAGCGGGAAAGGTTCGGCGTGTTGTACAGCTGGGAGGTACGCAGTGCATTGCAGACGCCGGGCGCACAGTTACAGATCGCGACGATTTTATCCTCACCGTCGATGTTGGTCACCTGATGCACAAAGCCGTGGCGTTCTGCGCGCTCCAAGACCTCCAGCACCTCATCATAGGTGATGTATCTGCCGGTTCCTCTCGTCACGCAGAATTCCGCCATATCTCCGACGCCGATGCAGTACTCTCCCGGCGCTTCGCCATCGCCTTCGCCGCGCATCTCCTGCTGCCGACGGCAGGTACATAAGCCGACGGAATACTTGTCATACTTGTTCAGCCAATGGGAAATATGCTCCACGCTGACCGATTTGCTCTCTGCCGCAATGGCCTTCTCCACCGGAATAACATGCATGCCAACGCCGGCACCGCCCAGCGGGATCATCGGAGTCATTCCCTCCAGCGGCATCTGCGTCATCAGGTTGAAAAAGGTCGCCAGATTCGGATGCTCCTTCGTCAGCGGCTCCTGCATCATCATGAACTCGGCAGAACCCGGAACGAAGATCGGCACATTGTACTGGCGCTCGCGGTCTTCATTTTCGCGGTTCATCTCCACTACACCGATCCAGACCAGATGATCGATGATCTTCTGCGCCTCTTCGACACTCATCCCGTTCATTTTGGCCAGTGCCTCGATGCGGTAGGGCACCCGTGTCTTTTTGAAGCTCAGCATGAACTTCGCTTCTTCCTTCGTCAGTACCTCATCCAGCGCCCAGTATTCCGGATCATCGGTCTGCAGCGAATGCGTAAGCTTGACCGCGTAACGGTCCGTGATCATCTCGCCGAGCTTTTTAATCAGCGCTTCCTTTTCCTTATCCTGTGCAGAATAATTCGGATCCTGGCGGTAATCCCGCTCATTCACCATGCGATTCTTCTGTTCCTTCATAGCTAATCCCCCTCCCGCTAGTACATCGCTCTGCTCTTCGCAGATCAAACCGGCACGTTGCTTTCAATACTTGTTAAGATTTTATCAACCCCTCCCCCTGTTAGACAATCCAAATAATGGAAGTTGGTCATTTTTAAAATCCCAAATCGTCATTCACCAGGATGATGTGGTAACGTCCCGCATGACGCTCATAACGGGTAACAAGGAACTGGCAGCAGATGGTATCCGGAGACAGACAATCGGCGCAGGTCCCGGTTGTGCAGCACGGTGTTTTTCCCTGGAAACGCGTTGCATTTACCGGTGCCGCCTCGTTCCGGGCGCGGGAAAGGGCTGCGTCAAGATCTCTTGCAATCTTGTTCATGCCAACGATAAACAGAACATGCTCGGGTCCATAGGCAAGACAGGCCACGCGGTTGCTGTTGCCATCAATGTTCACGAGAATTCCGTCCTCGGTAACGGCGTTAGCACTGGCAAGAAACCAATCCGCTCCGAAGGCAGCGCGCTCCACTGCCTTACGGTTCTCG
The DNA here is from genome assembly GCA_963658695.1 of bacterium. Lineage (GTDB taxonomy): Bacteria > Bacillota > Clostridia > Lachnospirales > Lachnospiraceae > CAG-791. The sequence goes on along the minus strand of CAVKRN010000022.1, from coordinate 11,380 downwards.
GGAGCTGCCGTATCACGATTGAATACCTCGTAATTGCCATCCACCACTGCCTGCTTGAGTCCGATCTCCGCTATGGACATCGAACCGCCCCAGGAAATCGATGCTCCCTCCGGAATCAGCTCCAGAGCCTTTTGCAGCGCCTCTTCTTTGCTCGCCGCATAGTAGCCGGTCATATTCCGGGCCTTCAGGCCTCTGATTACTCTCTGTGCCAATATCTCATTTCTCTTCGTACGAATCGGATCCATGTTTCCTCTTTCTGCTGCAGTAAGTCTGCAGCTCCTTATTGAAACTTCCACAAGCCGGTCTTACAATGTCGTTGCTGTGCAAAAAACCAGTTTGCCGGATGAATAAATATCCTGGCCTCGCGTTACTGTACAGACCAATTTCAACCGTAAATTCGCCTGCAAAACGACCAATTCACGTTGAATGTGTCAAGCACTGAACAGATACATACAAATAATACACCATCTATAAGATCTATGAGGGGGAGTCTGCAATGGGGCAGCAAAGTCGTCAACAATCCACGGGAGCCGGTGCACAGCACCAGGCATTGTCTTCCTCTGCTGTGGCAGAGAATCCCATGATCACAGGCGTTCTGTGGCAGCAGCTTCTGATTTTCTTCGTCCCCCTTCTGGCCGGAACCTTCTTCCAGCTTCTATACAACACGGTCGATGCGATCGTTGTCGGCCGCTTTGTCGGCACGCTGGCGCTTTCTTCCGTCGGCGGAGCCACCGCAACCCTCATAAATCTGTTCGTCGGACTGTTCGTGGGCATCACCTCCGGCGTCACCGTTGTTGTTGCGCAGTTCTACGGCGCCCGCCGGGAGAACGAGCTTCGAAAAGCCGTGCATACCGGCATCGCGCTGGCACTCATTCTGGGACTGGTTCTGACCGTCGTTGTTTTCGCTCTGGCAGGACCTATGCTCCGCGCCATGGACACGCCGGATGAGACCATCGGCATGTCGGAAACGTACCTTCGCATCTACGCCTGCGGTATGATCGGCAACATGCTCTACAACACCGGTGCCTCCATCCTGCGGGCCGTCGGTGATTCCCGCCGTCCGTTCCGATATCTGGTGGCAGGAACGCTCACCAACATCGTCCTGGATATCGTCTTTGTCGTATACCTGCATATGGGCGTTGCCGGCGCCGCATGGGCAACCATTCTTTCCCAGTATGTCAGTGCCATCGCCGCCTTCTGGCACCTTCTGCGTACCGACAGCATGGTGCACGTCAATCCCCGGGAGATTCGTCTGGACTCCTTTTATGCCAGCAAAATACTGCGCATCGGCATCCCGGCTGCGCTCCGCTCACTGATGTATTCCTTCTCCAACGTATTGATCCAGACTGCCATCAATGGCTTCGGCACCGACACCGTCGCTGCCTGGACCGTCTGGGGGAAGGTGGATGCCATCTACTGGATGATCATCAACTCGCTTGGTCTTGCCACCACAACGCTGGTGGGCCAGAACTACGGCGCCGGCCGCAAGGACCGTGTCCGCAGCTGCGCGCGTCAGGCCATGCTGATCACCACCATCTTCGATTTGGTACTCTCCGGCGGAATTTATATCGGAAGAAGCTTTTTCGTCCGGATCTTCACCAGCGACCCGGAGGTCGTCAACCAGAGCATTGCCATCGCCGAATTCATGGTGCCGATCTTCATCACCTACATCACCATCGAAATTCTCTCCGGTACGCTGCAGGGAATGGGGGATGCGCTGATTCCCACGATCATTACCATCCTCGGCGTCTGCGTCATCCGTGTGATCTGGATCTTCACCATGGTGCCACTCCACCATGTGATGCGAACCGTTATGGCCAGCTACCCCGTCAGCTGGACCATCTCCACCATTGCGTTCTTTGTCTACTACGAGTGGTATGTGCGCAAACACAATATAAAGTAACGATTCCGAACCAAACAAAATACAACAAAGTAAATATGAAGTGCTTGTGCGCAAAAACCGGGCGTCCGGCAGGTTTATCCTGTCAGCCGTCCGGTTTTTGATACCATCAAAACAGCTCATTTCCCTTCCGCAGGCTCTCGCTTCCGTAGCGGCTCTGTACCTTCTGCAGCATTTCCTGAAGCTTCTCCTGCCGGGCCTTCCTGGCATTTTCAGCCTTTTCTTTTTCCTGGTCCTGCAGGAAATCCTCCAGGCTAAGCTGCTGGTATTCACCATGATCCAGTGTGCTCATGCCAACGCCGATCAGCCGCACGCCGGCGCCCCGGTCAAAAATACCATCCCTCTCATACAACAGCCCGCCAAGCAGTTTCCGTGCATGGCGTTCAATCACCGCAGCATCGTTGGTGGAGGCATCCAGCCTTTTCTGCCTTGAACGCCGGTGAAAATCATTGGTTTTGACACTGACGGTTACGGTGCTGCCGTAAACGCCGTCTCTGCGCATTCGGCCGGCTACCTTTCCCGACAAATGGTGCAGCAGCGGCGGTGTCAGCCGTTCATAGTTTTGCAGTGTGATGTCCTCCGAGGTTGTGATCTCATTGGAGTAGCTCCGGGCGTCCTCGTGCTCCGTATGAACCAGGTCACTGCCGTTGCCTCTGGACGCTTCTGTAATATAAGCCCCGCTTTTCTCTCCCAGAAAGGACTGCAGCATGGCCGGATCCGCACCGGCCGCATCGCCGATGGTCGTGATGCCGATCCCGGCAAGTCGGGCCGCTGTTTTGCCGCCGCACCCATATAAGTCACCGATGGGAAGCGGCCACATCTTCACCGGAACCTCCTCGGGCCAGAGCGTGTGTGTCCGGTCCGGCTTCTGAAAATCGCTCGCCATCTTGGCAAGGAGCTTATTGGAAGAGATGCCGACGTTCACGGTAAAACCCAGCTGCGTGTAAATCTCTTCCCGAATCGACGCCGCCAGATTCAGAGCCGCACTGCGGTATGCTGTGCCGTCGACGCCATTGGCAACGCGCAGGATTTTGCCTGTTGTTCCTACGATCTCCCGTTTTGTGTCCGTGCACCGAATTGGTTCCAATGAGGTTTGATCCACGGCGCTTTGCTCTGCAATGGTTGCCACAGCCGCCCGGACCGCCTCCGTCATATCCACATAGGCCTCATCAATCGACGCCTGCTGCACCAGCTCCGAATAATTCAGCAGAATCCGGATGAATGCCTGCGAATACGTGCGATAGGCCTCCCAGTCCGAAGATACCAGCACAAGCCCCGGGCATTTCTGCAGCGCCTTTACCACCGGTTCTCCCGTCACGATCCCGAAGCGCTTTGCCGGAATGGATTTGGCCGTAATAATGCCATGGCGCGTTTCCACATCGCCGCCGACCGCCGAAGGAATGATCCGAAGATCCACTGCTCCCGGATCGTCCTTTAGGCGCTTTACCGCCGACCATGACAGAAACGCGCTGTTCACATCCACATGAAAAATAATTCGCTCGTCTTCCAACATTTGTTCTTTCGTTTACTGGAAAATCGGCATGCCATCCTCTCCCCACTCTATGATGCGCTTCATGGTATGCCGATTCGGATCGTACAGCGGATCCTCGCAGATCAGCTTATCCGTCGTCCGCGCATGGTAAATCAGGACATCTTTTCCGTCTGCGTCCTTTGTAAAGGAGTTGTGCCCCGGTCCGTAGAGTCCGTGCTCCGGATCGCTTTTCAGTACCGGATGACGGAGCTTCTCCCAGGATCTCGGATCCAGAAGGTCCGCTCCCTCCCCGGCAATCAGCATGCCGACGCAGTAGGCCGGGCTGGTATCACTGGCGCTGAAGGTCATAAAGAGCTTCCCATCGTGCTTCAAAACACCGGGTCCCTCGTTCACCCAGAAACCATGGCGTTCCCAGTCGTAGTCCGGGGTTGTCAGCAGCACCTGTGCCGTTGCCAGCTCATTGGCACTCTTCATCCGCGCGATGTACAGGTTGGAAATCTGCTGACCGACGCTGACCTTCTCTGCCCAGATGTAATACCACACACCCTGATCTTCGAAGACCGTGGCGTCCAGCGAAAAGGCTTCAAAGGAAAACGGGTCGTCGTCGGAGCGCTTCATTTTGCCAAGCTCCGTCCACGGGCCCTGCATCGGATCCTCGCTCTCGCATTTCAACACATACGGACGCAGCTTCCAGATGTCATCCTTATTGCTGGCAGCAAAATAGATATACCAGCCACCGAACAGGTAATGGAGCTCCGGTGCCCAGATGTGCTGGCTCATGTCGCCGGACTCGTGCTTTTCCCAGATGGTAACCTCCTCTGCCTGCTGCAGATCGTCCAGAGTATCTGCACAGCGCAGAACGATCCGGTCATAGGACGGCACGGAGGCCGTGAAATAGTATTTGCCACCATGCTCATTGGTCACGTACGGGTCTGCCCGCTGCTCAATCCATGGTGTGTAGTTTACGTTTTCTGATGCTTTGTTCATTGGATTTTTCCCCCTTCGTATCCATGATCCGCCTTGCGTGTATAGTGAGTATTTCTAACGATTCGGTGCCGCCTTCGCGAAATTATGTCCGTCGACGGATAGCTATGTACATTCTACCATGAGTTGCGTTCTATGATTGTGAAATGCGGTTGTATACATTAACGATCGGCGATGTCATGATTACTGTACAGACACCCGCCGGCGACAGTTCCTGTCGCTTGGCGGGCGCATAAACGATAGCAGACAACATAAAAATGCGTGACTTATACGCGGATGCGAATCATGTTCCATGAATACGCATCCATTTTTCCTTCCACCACTGTCTCCTTTATCCGATATGCATATTGGTTGTTCTCCGGTCTTACCAAATCATGCTGCTCTAGGTTAGTTGCTTTCAGCGGCGCCTGCATTGTTACCGCCTCAATAAGTTCTGCTGTTTCAAAGCCTTGTAGTATAACCTCCACTCTTTGCTCTTTATCCGTTCTGTTAACCCAAAAGAAAACCACTTCGCGCATCTGCGGATGGTAAATTCCCACAGAATCCACCTCTGGTATCTGATCTCCGTCGGAATCATAGGTTGCAATCTTTTCCACCGTATTGAGCACGATTCCTCTTCCGTATTTAGACATATAAGAAAACGGATAGTAAATCGGCTGCACCCAGGATTCCCCACCTTTCTCTGTCATGATTGCTGCGCTGATATTTGTAAGAAGTGACTGACAAGCAATTTTAACCCTATCTGCATTTTTTACCATCGCCATCAGCATGCTGGCAAACAACAGCGCATCTTCCAACGTATATATTTGTTCACTGAAAGCAGGCGCAATTTCCCATCCCCTGCTATTTACATCATTTTCAACCTCGGTTCCTGGAATCTCCCATACTCCCCATTCATCGATGCTGATATTGACTGCTCGTTTGCTGCGCCGTTTACTTTTTACGGTGTCACAAATTCCACTAACTGTCCGTATGTAATTTTCCAAATCCAACGACTGTGCTAGAAACCGTGCTGTCCCTTTTTCCTGTCCTCCGTAATACTGGTGCAATGCTATATAATCCACGTAATCGTATGCTTCTTCCAATACTATACGTTCCCAATCTGTATATGTAGCCATTGATGTCGAAGAGCTGCCGCAGACGACCGTTTGTATGCTGTCATCCAAGGCCTTCATTGCATGTGCCGTCTGTGCCGCAAGTCTGGCGTACTCATCTGCTGTTTTATGGCCCATCTGCCAAGAGCCATCCATCTCATTTCCAACGCACCAGACCGGAATATGATATGGCTCGTTATGCCCATTTTGTGCACGCATATCACTATAAAAGGTACCAGTCGGAAGATTACAGTATTCCAGATGTGACACCGCATTTTCAATTCCTCTCGTACCAAGATTTACTGCAAAGATCGGAGAAATACCGGCTTTGTCCGCCCAGCGCATGAACTCATCGGTTCCTATTTCATTTGTTTCAATACTTTTCCAAGCCAGTTCTCTCTTTCGTGGCCTCTGTGCCCTAGGTCCAACGCCATCCATCCAATCATAAGTTGAAACAAAATTGCCTCCAGGATAGCGTACGCAGGTAACTCCCATTCCTTTTACCCATCTGAGGACATCCGTTCGAAATCCTTCTTCATCTGCATATTGGCTATCCGGTTCATAGATACCAGAGTAAACGACTCGCCCCATATGCTCTACAAATGAACCATAGATCCACGGACTGATTTCTGATTTTAAAAACGCAGCATTGGCTATTATTTTGACATCACTCATCTCATTTCCCCTCTATTCCTTTACTCCAGTCGTAGCAATTCCTTCCATAAAGAACCGTTGTCCAGCAAGGAACAATATCAGCAATGGTGTAACAGAGATCACTGTTGCAGCAAGTGTCGGTCCATATTTTATGGAATGATTTCCCACCAAAATTGCCAGACCAGCAGATAACGTTCGCATTTCAACGGAGCTTGTCAACATCATGGGATACAGCAAATCATTCCAGTTATTCATAAAGTGAAAGATTCCAAGACTGACAAATGCCGGCTTTGACAATGGAACAATGATTTGTGCATAGATTTTAATATCTGTCATTCCATCAATTCTTGCTGCCTCCTCCAGAGACTTCGGGATACCCATAAAGAAAGAAGATAGCAGATAAATTCCATACGCACTGGCTATTCTCGGAAGAATCAATCCCGCATAGGTGTTTAAAATTCCCACCATGTACTCCTCCATATACAGCGGAATCATAATTACCTGAAACGGAACCATCATTGTCATCAGAATGATGCTGAAAATTATATTTTTCCCTTTAAAATGCATTCTTGCAAAAGCGTATGCCGCGAGAGAATCAATCACCAAGCTGATGATCGTAACGGATCCTGCGAAAATGACCGTGTTTTTCAGCATGCTTACAACCGGTATCACACTTAGTACATACTGATATTGTGTCATCACCCACCGTTTCGGAAGAAATGAAGGCGGCCAACTAATTACATCTGCATCTGTTTTAAAAGAGGAGACAAACAGCCAGATCACCGGAAGCAACACCAATAAGGCCACCAGCAGCAAAACGATATTTCCCGCCGAAAATTTACTTCTGTACCTTGTTTTCATCATTCCGCCTCCGTCTGAACGGTATACCGTCTTGTCGCAAACGTGATCACTGCAATCAACAAAAAAAGAAATACAGAAACTGTAGAAGCATATCCAAGATCGTGAGTTGTTTGAAATCCTCTGTCATATATATATGACACCAACGTTTCTGTACTATTCATCGGTCCGCCTCCCGTCATGACATATATCTGATCGAAGGCCTGTAGTGCCGCGATCAGAATCGTCACGAGGCAAAAGCTTATCGTATTCTTGATGGACGGAATTGTTACATACAAAAACTTTTGGATGCCGGTCGCTCCATCTAAATCGGCAGCCTCATATAACGAAGCCGGAATGTCTAATGCCGCTGCTGAAAGCAATGTCACTGTGTATCCAAAATTCTTCCATACCGTTACCATTGCAACCACTGGGAGCGCCCAGGTTGTACTATTTAAAAAATTAGGCATTACAATTCCAATTTGCCGAAGCATGTATGACAGCATTCCCGAATTCGCATTCAGGAGCATTGACCACAGAATACTGATAGCCGTCATCGAGCACACATAGGGAATATAAAATGTTGCGCGGAGCGCCTTATGAAAGGCTGAATTTTTCAACAGCAACATGGTCAAAAATAATGCCAGCAAAAGCTGCGAAGGGATTTCCATCACAGAGAACAGCAATGTGTTTTTTGTTGCATTCCACACCCTTTCATCCTGAAATAATTTGATATAATTCTGAATTCCCGCAAAGGAAATATCATTCATATATATATCGATGTTAAGGATGCTCAACGCAAAAGCACTGACCAATGGCACAAAAACAAAAATTGTCAAAACAATCATCGCTGGAAGTATAAAAAGGTACGCCGTCTTTTGATTAGAAGCTGACAATTTCTTCATACTCTTCATTACGCACTCCTTTTTGTAGAAACGGGGCTGTCGCATGGAATATGCAACAGCCCCGCGATCTGGAAATATATGTTTTCTATGAAAGACTACTTCTCGTACTGCAAGAGTGGTTATAATACCCAGACGTCCAATTATTTGATAATGGAATCCAGCGTATCCGATGCCGACTGGAGAGACGTAGCTACATCCTCACCAGACAGAACCTTTTCAATCATCGGCTTCATAACGTCCGAATCAATCTGACTGCCATAGGAATATCCCAGGTGCCAATCACGGCCAATCGTAGATGCCTCCGATACGCTGCTGAGGATATCATTCCCCTGAATATCCGCATCTTCAAGAAGCGAATAGGACCACACCGGGAATCCATTTACTGTAGACCACTTCTTTAAAACCGGATCCGAAAGCCAATATGCCATAAATTCATAGACAGCCTGCTTTGTAGCATCGTCTGCCCCCTTTGTAAGCATCCAGCAGCATCCTCCTTCTGCCGAATACGCACCGTCCGAGCCTGCCGGAATAGCAGTAATTCCGTAATTCATTCCAAGCTGATTCAGCGCGTTGATATTCCAGGGTCCTGACATTTCCATTGCAACCTGCCCCGACTGGAACATCGTGTCAGCCTCTGCTGCGGAAATTCCAGAGGGAGATACGCCTTCCTTCGCAAGATCCTGTAGCCACTGCAGTGTCTCCTTGTTCTCGTCCGAAACCAAGAGGTTTTCATCCGTGGATGTATTGATGACATCTCCTCCATTTCCCCAAATATATTGCACGTAATAACCATAATCGATAGGAAGAGCGATTCCATAGGTTCCCTTCGACGAATCCGTCAGTGCCTTGGCAGCTTCCTCCAACTCAGCAAATGTTGTGGGTGGTGTTTCAGGATCCAGTCCCGCATCCTTAAACATATCTTTGTTGTAATACAGATACTGCAGGTTGTACTGCATGGGAACGCCATACTGCGTACCATTCACATAAGATTTGGCCAGAACATTCTCATAATAATTATCTTTATTTGTTCCCGTTACATCCCAGAAATCCCCGATGTCCTCTAACATGCCATTGTTGGCATACTCATTAATCAGCTCAATACCCGCCAACATAAACGATGGACCTGTTCCCGTTGATACTGCTGCCGGAAGCTTTGTAATCAGTGTGCTGTAGTCCATAATGTCAACTGAGACTGTAATATTGTCTGTATTAGACTCGTTAAATTCCTGAACGATCTCTCGAAGGACATCTCCATCCGATCCTGTAAAATTGCACCAAAATGATACTTCTATGGGATCTGCTGCACTCTCTGACGATTCTGTGGCTTCCCCTGCCGCCACTTCAACATCACCCGCCTCAGAGGATGCTGTCTCTGCCGCTGCTTCTGTCTTCCCAGTTCCGCTGCTGCCGCAGCCGATCATTCCTACTGCCATTGCACCTGCAAGAATTGCGCACAACACTTTTTTCTTCATACTTCCCTCCTTAAATTGCATTCCCCTTATATGGATCGCAGTCGACCTGCGCAACCACCGCTCTTATTGAATTGCTTCCTTTTCCAGCGCCCATTCCTGACAACTATAAGAGGTTACCCCCCATTGTCCTATCGGTGCTCCATTACTGGTCAGGTTGCTCGTCACTTCCATCAGCTTCTCACTGGCTTTATTTATAATCTGGTAATACCCGCTATCCGTCGATAGTAATGTCCATTTCTGTAGGTTCTCATCCGTCAACATACTCTGAATAACTGCTGCTCCATCTCCCGCAGAGTCACTTGCAATTCCTGCTGCCAGTCCGCTATTTTTATTGATCAGCTGGAATGAGCCATCGTTTGTTTCAGAAATCGACCACACCTGGCAAGGATAAAATGTTTTGTCATACTGTGTCAGAGCAACTCCATCTACAGCGGACATTGCAGCCGCCTCCACATACTTCCCGCTGTTTCGATTTCTCATCATAAAATTGTTCGATAAATCGTATCCGGATTTGTAAAGTGCAATACAATCAACCTCTGCATATCCAGTATTAAATCCAAGCCCTATGCTGTTCTGGCCTTTATTCAGCGAGCAGGTAAAGGATGTCCAATAATATTGATGCCAATCGGGCGTTACAGGATAAGAAACGTTCCCACAGGTATCTCCATTGACTGTCACGCTGTGACTTGACTCCGTTCCAGATCCATTATTGTACCGAACATATACTGTATAAGAGCCTTTTTTACTGTAAAAACATCTGTTCCATTTTCTATGGTCTTTGCATCTGCGCTCTTCCACGGAACAAACGCCCCCAGCAACATTGCCATTACTGTAATTACAATTTTCCTTTTCATTCCCCCTCCTTCTCCATATCCCTTTTACACCCTTCTGCCGTTTGGCTTATTGTTACTATAGCGCCACATCCTTAAAATACCCTTAAACAGTTCATGCATTTTTTACAAATCATCCGGTCATTTTATTGATTTTCACCGTTATATGCACTATAACAATTATCATTACATTGTGCGAACGCCAAAACATTCACAATTGTATATCGATGTAAGTCATTTCTCTTGTTGAGGGCTAAAATGCGTTTACTGATTGTAGAAGACAACGAACGTCTGGCTTATACCTTGGAAGATCTTCTTTGTGGAGAAAATTACTCATGTGATGTTGTATTCGATGGAAATGATGGATATGACTATGCAATTTCCTATACATATGATGCCATCCTCCTAGACGTAATGCTCCCTGGCATGAATGGTTTTGAAGTCCTAAAAAAGCTTCGAGCTGCTGGTCGCTCTATTCCCGTTCTACTTCTAACCGCTAAATCCGAACTGGAGGACCGTATTCTAGGCTTAGACAGCGGTGCTGATTATTACCTCACGAAACCCTTTAGCAATGACGAACTTCTGGCTTGTCTCCGTGCACTACTCCGAAGACAGCCACAGTATATTTCCACCACGTTGAAATATTCTGATCTACAATTGGTAACCGATCTTCGTGAGCTACACTGCGGCAAAAATTCTCTCACCTTAAATCCAAAAGAAACGGAACTTCTGAAATTACTGATGCTAAATACGAATTCGCTTTTATCCAAAGAAATCCTCATTGATAAGGTTTGGGGTTACGATTCTGACGCGACCTCCAATAACGTGGAGGCTTATATCAGCTTTCTCCGCAGGAAACTAGCTCTCCTGCAATCAAAAACTCAAATTATCAGTGTTCGAAAAACCGGCTACCGATTGGAGACTCCCGCATGATCCGCAAGCTGCGAATACAAATTGTTTTCAGTATTTCCATCGTCACCACCGCTTTTGTGATTCTTTTTTTATCCTCCACCTATTTATCCGCCAAGAGAAACTTGGAAAACACTTGTTATTCCGATATGACTTATATTCTTTCCGATATCACAGCGGCCAACCAATCCACCTATCCCATTGCCGTTGTAACCGTTGATTATTCCGGAAATCGAACCCTTCTGTTAAACCATTTGTTTACGAGCAGTAAAGAAGATATTATCCATGCTTCATCTATGGTTC